>CAZSGC010000070.1:0-7485 GCA_964606225.1 uncultured bacterium
GGGGGGTGGGGAGATTTTTCTTTACTTCTGAAAAAAAGAAAAAGTAAGTTCTTCCTTGCTAGTTGCATCATATAAAAATCTTTCTGTAATTATACATTGCATCATACAAAAATCTTCTCCAAATCGATAAATTTTCTGTTCTCCTTTCCTTACTTCCAATTCTTGTTTTTTGTATCAGCTTCATAGAAGGCCGGAAGAAGTTGGTATAAAGTCTCAGGATGCGGTAGAGTTGATTTATAAGGTTTAATTCCACTTCTGTGTCATATCGATAGTACCCTACGCTTTTTCTCACTACTGACCATCTCTTCACAGAACCTTACAAGATGAGCATTTATAAACTCATTACCCCGCCTGCTTCCAGAGGATAGGCAGGGAGGGTGCCCTATTTTAACTTTTCCTTCCTTTTTCGAGAAGATTTTTGATGATGCAATTCGGTTTCTTGACTTAGTGAGGATGCTCTTATAAAATTTAGCCAGAATGCGTTTTTTCTGTAAAGCGATTCTCTTTATTCTTCTCTTTTTATTTTCCTTAAGGTTATATTCTCAGGAGAAAAAATATCCTATTTTCCCCGTTACCAAGACTCTGGATTTCAAAACTTCTTTCGCTTTCTCTCCTGCAGGAGACAAGTTGGCTCTCTCCCTTTTTCGGGAAGGGAAAATTACTATCTGGGTGGAGAATATAGGTTCAGGAAGGTTATTCCCTATAACTAACATCCCTGCTGAACATCCTTCCTGGTCCCCTGATGGAAGAAGAATTGTGTTTCATTCCATAGATCCTGAAACTTTCACCTCTACCATTTTCATTGTAAGAGATGATGGGAGTAGATTACGGGAGGTTAGAAAGGGAGGGGTAAATCCAGCCTGGTCACCGGTAGGAAATAAGATAGCCTTAAGTTTCCAGAATAACATATGGATAGTGAATACAGATGGTAGTAATCCTACCTTCCTTACCTTAGAAGGATACAACGATTTTCCTTCCTGGTCTCCGGATGGAAAGAAGATAGTCTACTGCGCGGATGGAGAACTGGCTATGGTAGATATAAAAAGTGGCATTATAGAAGAAATCCTGAAAGATAGGTACTGGAAAGGATATCCTACCTTCTCCCCCGATGGGAGTAAAGTTGCTTTTGTTTCCAACCGAGGGGGGAGATACGATATATGGATAGTTGGAGTGGACGGCAAGGGACTGGAGAGAGTGACGGATGACCCAGAGAGGGAATTTTACCCCCAGTGGCTTAAAGAAAAAGAGATTTATTATTTGAGGGAAGAAGGTAAAATAAGAAATGTATGGAAAGTAGTATTGGAGGAGGTAAAACCTTCTCCCAAGAAAAAGAGGAAGGCTCCCCAAAAGGAAGCCAGAAGGATAAGAGGGTTTTAACCTTTCGGGGCGTAGCGCAGTCTGGTTAGCGCGCATGGTTTGGGACCATGAGGTCGGCGGTTCGAATCCGCCCGCCCCGACTCTGGGAAAGATTCAAATTTTGAGGAAGTGAAATCTTGCCTTTAGAGTCTTCTGAAAAATTTCCTCTGGGTAATCTGGTGAAGAAATTTAAAGGGAAGAAGATACTGGTGTGGGGAGACTTAGTTTTAGATCGTTATATCTTTGGAGATGTGTGGAGAATATCTCGTGAGGCACCGGTATTGATTTTAAAGTACACAGGAGAAGAATTCAGACTGGGAGGAGCAGGTAATGCAGTCAATAACTTAGTTAAACTGGGAGCGAAAGTTTATGTATGGGGATGGTTAGGAAGAGATAGGGAAGGGGAAAGGATAAAAGGGCTTCTTGAGGATTTGGGAGTAGATACCCGGGGTATCTGGGAGGCAGACAGAGTTACCATTGAGAAAACACGATTGATGGCAGGCGGTCATCATCGCCCTAAACAGCAGGTAATCCGAGTGGATAAAGGAGAAGGGATAGAAGGGGAGGAATTTCCTGAGGAGAGATTTCTCTCTTTATGGGAGGAGATAAAAGAAGAAGTAGAAGCCGTCCTTGTCTCTGATTACGGATACGGAAGTGTGGATAAAAACTTTTATCTTAAGATGGTAAGAGAATGTGGGAAGAAAATTTTTGTGGTAGATTCTCGCTTTTCTCTTTCCTCTTTCCCTCAGGCTACCGTTATAACCCCTAACGAGGAAGAAGCAAAGATGGTGGTAGGAGAAGGTTCGCCTGAGGAGATGGGGAAGAGACTTTTACAGAAACTTTCTCCTCAGGCAGTAATTCTTACCCGGGGCAAAGATGGAATGGTGGTGATGGAGAAAGGTAAACCTGCTAAGTATATTCCTATCTATGGAAGTGATGAGGTTACGGATGTCACGGGAGCAGGAGATACGGTAGCCAGTGTGGTAACCCTTTCCTTAGCCAGTGGGGCAACCTTTTACCAAGCAGCACAGATTGCTAATTATGCTGCGGGAATGGTGGTGATGAAAATGGGTGTGGCTACTGTCTCGGAGGAGGAACTTCTTTCTGCTATTGGTGGTGAGGAATAAAGGGATTTTTCCCTATCTGGCTATCATAGCGCTTATCCTGTCTCCAGCATTTTCTGCATGGGTAGCGATGTCACCAATGAGGTCGGAGAGTTTAAGGAGATGAAAAACCGAAAGTGGATCAGAGGGGAGAGCAAATATCTTTTTGGCTAACTCTTTTTCAATGGTATCATCCTCGTATTCTTTTTTATGAACTTCTTGAATTATCTTTTCTGTAGTTTCCCTCAATTTCCTGCTTAAAGTAGCAGTTACCAGTTTCTTAACGTTAATCACCACCTTTTCTAAAGCATCAGTACATTCCAGCACTTTATAGAGATGTCTCAGAAAATCTTCCTTTATCTCTTTCGGTATTTTAGTCTTTCTCATATTCATCCATATTACTGCATCTTCAGCTGAGTTGAGGATAGCATCCTGTTCAATCAGAAGACGGATAAACTCCGATTTTTCTACTGGTAATAGAATTCCCCGAGGAAGGCTCATTAAAACCTTATTTTTAATGAGGTCTGCTTCGTGCTCTAAGGCTACTACTCTGTCGGAAAGTTTCTGGCTTTCCTCATACTTACCTTCGGAGTAGGTAACAATAGCCTCCTTAAGAGTGCTTAAACACTCTCTTACTTTGGAGGCATGTTCCAGAAGCCCATCAAAGGGTGATTTTCTTAGTACCCGGAAGATAGGTATCCTCGGCATTTTATCACCTCCTGAAGATAGGGAACAACCCCTGATATATCAAGATAGTGCTCAGTGCAGAGACTGGTAAGGTAAGGAACCAGGAGTAAAGGATTCTTCTTACCACCCTTAAATCCACAGCCTCCAGTCCCCGCGCCAAGCCTACCCCTACTACTGCTCCCACCACCGCATGGGTGGTAGAGACAGGCATTCCCAATTTAGAAGAGATTAGAATACTGGTGGCAGTAGAGAAATCTATAGTGAATCCCCGAGTGTTGGTGAGGGTGGTAATCTTACTTCCCAGAGTGGAAATCACCCGGTATCCCCAGGTGGTTACACCCAGGGCTATTCCCATCCCTCCTACGGCTAACATCCAGAGAGGAACAGTAACTTTTAAGGCTACTACCCCACTCCTGAGAACAGAGTAAACTGTAGCCATGGGACCCACCGCATTAGCCACATCATTAGCTCCATGAGCCAGAGCCACGTAGCAGGAAGTCATTATTTGAAGCTTTCGGAATATTCCCTCTATACCTACTTTTCTCTTCATTAATTTTTTTGTCCAGAAGAAACCCAGAAGGGAGCCTATAAGAGTTAAGCCTAAGGAAGAGGTAAAAGGATTGAGGGGTAGTTTTTGAGAGAGGGGGGTTTTTAAAAAAAGGGAAAGGGTCACTATGAAGGTGGTCATCCCCGTCAGGAGAGGGGAAATTTTTAGCAGAGCCTCTCTACTTCTCTTTTTAAGAATAAAAACTACTATAATCCGGAAGATTAGAATAGCCAGAATACAGGAGAAGAGAGGAGATATTATCCAGGAGAGAACAATATGGGTAACCTTATTCCATTTGATGACCTCCTTTCCTCCACTTACCAGCCCGAATCCTACTAAGGCCCCTACAATAGAATGGGTGGTGGAGACAGGAAGAGATTTCCAGGTAGCAATAGTCACCCATATCCCCGCCCCTAAAAGCGCGGAGAGTGTACCGAGAGCCAAAGATAAGGGGTCGGCAATACCCAAGGGGTCAACGATTCCTTTCCTTACTGTATCGGTGACATGAGAACCAATGAATACTGCTCCTATAAAGTCCAGGACTGCGGCTATGAGAATAGCCTGTTTTAGGGTTATGGCTCTGGCTCCTACTGCGGAAGCCATGGAGTTAGAGACGTCATTAGCCCCAATATTCCAAGCCATATAAATTCCGATGATACCGGTAGCGATAAAGAGAAAGAAGGGAATTTCCATTATTCCATTTTTATGACGATATCTCCGATTATATCTGCTGCTTCATCTCCTCTATCTGCAGCATTAGAGAGATGGCGGTAAATTTCCCTCATCTTCAGCATATAAATGGGATCCTTTCCTTTAAAGAGGTCAGCCAGCGCTCTATGATAGATATGTTCAATCTGGTTTTCCATTTTTTTGGCTCTGACTGCATGTTCTAAGGAAATCTGGGGGTGGTCTTTCAACTGAGAAATAGCATCTCTTATCTCTCGAGCTGCATTTCTTAGGACCTCGCACATCTGGAGAAGATAATTATCCGGGGCCAATTCATAAATTTCCATCTCATCCACGGTAGATTTCCCATAATCTATTACATCATCTACTGCTCTGGAAAGAGCAAAAATATCTTCCCGGTCAATGGGGGTGAAGAAAGAATGATTGAGTTCATCCACAATAATCCTTCTCAATTCATCGGCTTCTTTCTCAACTTCTTTGATTTTCTCTCCCAAGTTTTCATCCTGTTTCTTCATATAGTTGTAAAGGTAATTCATGCCCTCCAGAACTTTTTCTGACTGTTCGTAGAGAAGTTTAAAAAAATCAGTCTTTCTGCGGAACCATCTCCACATCCAGCAACTCCTTTCCCTCTTTTATCTGTTTTCTGACCTGCTGAGGCGAGGTTCCACCGTAAGAATTTTTCCTCTCTACAGATTTCTCCAGAGAGAGAAGATCTTTTATCCCTGAAGCCAAAAGGGGAGAGAATTTTTCCCATTCCTCTAAAGTTAAGTCCTTAAATTCCTTACCTTCTCTACAGATACTCTTTACCATCTCTCCCACCAGTTGGTAAGCATTACGGAAGGACATCCCCCTCTCAACCAGATACTCTACCAGGTCGGTAGCCAGAGTATAGTCCTTTCCTGCCATTTCCTCCATGCGTTTCTTGTTTACTTTTAAAGTTAAAAGAATCCTGCTCATAATTTCCAGGGAAGGGAGGAGAATCTTTTCTGTCTCCAGGAGAGGTCTTTTATCTTCCTGCATATCCCGGTTATAGGTAAGAGGTAAGTTTTTCATAGCAGAGAGCAGAGTAAAGAGATATCCATAGAGGATAGCAGTTTTTCCTCTGATCAGTTCCAGAACATCTGGATTTCTTTTCTGGGGCATTATACTGGAGCCGGTACAGAAACTCTCCTCTATCCTTACAAAAGAAAATTCGGGAGAGGAAAAGATTATCAATTCTTCACTGAGTCTGGAGAGATGCATCATGAGAAGGGAGGAAGAGAAGAGATACTCTATCAAGAAATCTCTCTCCGAGACCGCATCCATGCTGTTGGGGGATACTTTCTCAAAACCCAGTTCCTTAGCCATGAATTCTCTATCCACAGGGAGAGAAGTTCCAGCCAGGGCACAAGAGCCGGATGGTAACACCTTAACCCTTTTAAGTGTCCCGCTGAATCTTTCTTTATCCCTTTCCAGTTTCCAGAAATAAGCCATAAGGTAATGGGAAAAGAGGACTGGCTGAGCATGCTGGAAGTGGGTAAACCCAGGCATGATAACTTTTAAATTCTTTTCCGCACAGAGCAGAATCGCCTCCTGTAACTGCCTGATTTTTTCCTTAATCTTAGGAATAGCCTCCATAAGGTATAATCTCTCATCCAGGGCTACCTGGTCATTTCTACTCCTGGCAGTATGTAGTTTATTAGCCAGTTCACCTACTTTTTCCTTCAGGGCTCTCTCAATAGCCATATGGATATCCTCATCCTCTTGGAAGACAAATTTGCCTTCATCCATTTCTTCTTTGATTTCTTCCAATCCCTGGAGGAGTTTATCCCTCTCTTCCTTAGAGAGGATACCGCTTTTATGGAGCATCTTCACATGTACCTTACTTCCTAAAATATCGTAGGGATAGAGTTCTTTATCCAGAGATAAAGAGGAGGTGAATTCCATAGTGAGAGGATCAGGTCTTCTGGTGAATCTTTTTCCCCAGACTTTCATGTCTAAATCTTATCAGAATTCCTGCCTTTTTCAAAGATAAGAGAAGGTAGACCATATTAAGTATAACAAACCAGTTCCCCCATCTTACATAGAAGGTGGTCTCCTTAGAAGGATAGATGATGCCTTTCAGGGTTCCTTCCACCCAGGTTGTTCTTCCTTTCCGAGAAAGCAGGTAGGAAATTCTCCCTCGGGAATCAATAACACCCGTAACCCCGGTATTGGCTACTCTAATAATGGGCTTACCTATCTCTACTGCCCTTAACATGGAGTGAAGCATATGCTGCCAGGCGGCTGGGCTTTCCCCAAAACAAGCATCATTGGTGATAACTATTAGAAACTCTATATTCTTCTCAGCAAATCTGCGAACTACTCTTGGAAAGAGGTCTTCAAAACAGATAATTACCGCGAAATTATGATGGCAAATTTGAGCAGTCCGGTACTGAAGCCCTGGAGAAAAGTTCCCTACTCCTTGGGCAATTCGGGTAAGAAAAGGGAAAAATCTCTTTAAAGGAAGATACTCCCCGAAAGGAACCAGTTTCACTTTCCTATAGATTTCTTTTATACCCTTGTGGGGGTCTATAAGAAAGACACTATTGTAGTTCTTTCCCTCTTCCCGAGAAAGGGCTCCGGTTAGAAGAGGAAGGTTAAGTTCTTGGGAAAGGAGAAGAAGTTCAGAGGAGATTTCTTGGTTCTCTTCTATATATTCGGGCAGGGCTGTCTCTGGCCATACTAAGAAATGAGAGGAGGAAAGATTTTTAGAAAGTTGGGCATATTTAAGAAATATATCTCTTATCCTTTCTTTATTCGCCTTAATATCCGGGGCAATATTTCCTTGCACTAATCCTACACCTAAAGCAGGAGAGGATTCTATATTTTGGAGTCTTATCTCTCCATAAAAAAGGACCAGAGTAAAGAGAAGGGAGAAGATGAGTAAAACTTTGAGTTTGTTCTTAAGGGGGGAAGTAAAAAGGTCCATAATTAGGCAATTTCCTGCCAGTACTAAGAAACTTATCCCATAGACTCCGGTAAGGGAAGCAGTTTGAATAAGGAGGGGATAAAAGGCTTGAGAATTTCCCACTGGAGACCAGGGGAAACCGGTGAAGAGGTAAGCCCTTAGAAACTCTAAAATTA
>CAZSGC010000071.1:0-7438 GCA_964606225.1 uncultured bacterium
GGATAGCGGAAGAGTCTCCAAAGGGTTCGTCAAAGTGCCAGATTAAAAGGGGAAGAAATTCTATAACATTGGGGGGTTTTACTATAAACTCATAATGTTGGGTAGAAAAATGTCGGGAGGCTATTCTTGCGTACCTCAACTCATTGAAGGAAGCAACATCAAAACCCATGGAGAAGGTTTTTACCGGTTCTTGAAGATATTTACTCATAGAACCCACCACAATGGTGGAGTCAATCCCTCCTGATAGAAAAGCACCAAAGGGGACATCACTTACCAGACGTATTTTCACCGCATCCTCTATAATTTCTTTAATTTTTTTACGATAGAATTTCTCTCCCCTATCCGGAGGGTCTATGAAGTCCAGTTTCCAGTATTTTCTAACGGTTACTTTACCTTTTTCCCAGATGAGGAAATGAGCGGGAGGAAGTTTCTTCACTCCTCGATAAATACTATAAGGGGAGGGGATATATTGAAAAGTAAGGAAATAATTTATAGCCATGGGGTCTATGTCTCTGGGGAAGCCAGGAATTTGGAGTAGGGACTTAATTTCTGAAGCGAAGGCAAACTGTTTCTCTCCTTCCCAGTAATAGAGGGGCTTTATGCCCAGCCTATCTCTGGCCAGGAAGAGCCTCTTTTTATTTTCATCCCAGATGGCGAAGGCAAACATCCCATTCATCTCTTCCAGACATTCTATTCCTTTCTCCTCGTAAAGATGGATGATAACTTCGGTATCAGATCTGGTGGAAAAGGTATGGCCTGCATTCTCCAGTTCTTTTCGCAGAGTGGGGAAATTGTACAATTCACCATTGTAGACAATCCAGATGCTCTTATCTTCGTTGCTCATAGGCTGGTCACCAGTTATCAGGTCAATTATCTTAAGTCTTCGGTGACCTAATCCTACACTTACTTCTTTGAAGTTCTTCGCATAGTACCCTTCTCCATCAGGACCCCGGTGAGAAAGGACACGGGTAATTTTTTTAAGGGTTTCTAAAGGGACTCCTTCCCCATCCCATCTTAACCAACCTGCTATTCCACACATAATACTCTGGATTCAATTTCTCTTATTATCCTTTCCGCTGCTCCACGATTATTTTCTACAAAGGTTCTGGCTTTCTTTCCCATTTTCTTAAGTTCCTCTTTTTTCTCCAGAAGTTGAGGAAGAATTTGTTGGAGTTCTTTTCCATCTTTAACTCTTATCCCTATCCCTTCTTCATGCATCATCTGAAAAATATCTTGGAAATTGAAAGTATGGGGACCAAATATAATGGGTTTAGAGAATACCGCAGGTTCCAGAGGGTTATGTCCTCCTATGGGTACTAAGGTCCCTCCGATAAAAGTTATATCTGCCAGGGAATAGAGGAGGAAAAGTTCTCCCACAGTGTCTACCAGAACCACATGGGCATCCTTAGGGCCTTCTTTCATTTCCGACCTGAGCATGTACAGAAACTTGAATTTTTGGAGAAGATTTTCTATTTCTCTCTTCCTCTCCGGATGACGGGGAACCAGAATTAGTAAAGAGGAAGGAAAGAATTTCCTCACTTCTTGGAAGGCATAAAGTATGGCTTCCTCTTCACCAGGATGGGTGCTTCCCACCACCCATACAGGATTTCTCCTTTCTCTTTCCCATTCTCTGGCCAGTTTTGAGAAGGAAGGTAATGCTTGAGGGAGACGGTCAAACTTAGTGTTTCCCACCACCTTCAATTTCTCTGAAGATACACCTAAGGAGAGAAACTTTTTCTTCTCTTCTTCTGACTGAAGCAAAAAGAGAGAGACCTTGTTTAAGATAGGGCGAAAGAGAAATTGTAATCTTCTGCATCTCTTAAAAGATTGGGGAGAGAGTCTTCCATTGGCTACAAATACAGGGATACGGTGAAGTTGAGCGTAATAAAGGAGATTGGGCCACAGTTCTGTCTCCATAAGTACTATAAACCTGGGACGCAGGAGATAAAGAACATGGCTAATGATCCAGGGATAATCTAAGGGAAAGTAGAATAGATAATCCAACTTAGAGGCAAGGATTTTTTCTGCCATTTTTCTTCCCGTAGGGGTAGTAGTAGAGTAATAAATCTTTATCTCCGGATGCTTCTCCTTAAGAAGGGAAACCAGAGGTTCACTGGCTACCACTTCTCCAACTGATACTGCATGAATCCAAACCCCTCTGCTTTCCGGAGAAAGAGGGGAAATAATTCCCAATCTTTCTCTTTTACCTTCTTTTCTTAAAGTGATCAGTAAAACTACAGGTAGAAGCAGTAAGAGAAGAAAGTTGTAAAGTAAAAACATGATTTTTAAAAAGAATTTCTTAAAGAAAGGAAAGAGACCACCATTTCTCCATACTTTCTTCTCTGAAGAAGGAGAAATCCTTCCGGAGGAGGAGTGGTCTCTCTCCAGAATTCTCTTAAGATAATGAGGGAAGAAGGAAGAAGAATTTCCTTTAAGGAAGGAAGAGAAAGGACTTTTTTACTGAGCCCCTTTCCATAAGGGGGGTCTATAAAAATGAGGTCAAAGGTTTCTTTTCTCTTTGCCAATAGAGGAATTATCCTGCTTACATCACCTCTTAAGACTTGGCTTCTCTCTTCCCACTGTTTTTTCTTAAGTTCCCCCTCAATTCTTCTTACCATGCAGGAATTTATATCTACGAAAGTCACAGATTGAGCCCCTCTTTTTAAAGCCTCCAGCCCAAAAGTTCCCAGTCCTGCGAAGAGGTCCAGGACTTTCTTTCCCTTAACTTTGTCTCCCAGAATAGAGAAGAGAGCGCTTCTTACCCGGGAAGTAAGGGGTCTGACGGAGGAAGGCTCTCTTTTTTTCATACCACCAGATTGATTAATTTCCCTCTTACCACCACTGTCCTTTTAACTTCCCTTTTTCTTAAGAGGTTCTGTATCTTGGGGAGAGAAAGCGCCTTTTCTTTTAACCATTCTTCATCTGCCTCTAGTGGAGCAGGGAAACGTGCCCGCACTTTACCGTTAATCTGAACCACGATGGTTACCTCTTCTTCCTTAACCCATTTTTTCTCATACTTTGGCCAGGGATACTGGAGAATAGAGGGAGAGTAACCTATTTCTTCCCAAAGTTCTTCAGAGATATGAGGAGCCAGGGGAGAAAGTAGAAGGAGAAAATTTTTGAAGGCAAATTTTAAGAGTTTTAATTCCTCATCCTTAGAAGGAGAAAACTTTTGTAGATAATTGAGAGTTTCCATTAACCGGGCTATGGCGGTGTTAAATTTAAAGTTTTCCATGTCCTCGGTTACTTCTTTAATCGCCTTATGGATAGCCCTTAACAGTTTCTTCCCTTCGGGAGAAAGTTCTTCCTCTGAGAATCTTTCCTCTATTCCCTTTATTTTTTCTTTCTCCTCCTGAACTTTATTCCAAAGTCTGGTGAGGAACCTGTAAGCTCCCTCTACTGCTCTATCATCCCATTCCACATCTTTTTCTGGCGGTCCCATAAAGAGAATGTAAGTTCTTAAGGTGTCTGCTCCATACTTTTTCACCAGTTCATCAGGACTCACTATATTCCCTTTGGATTTGGACATCTTGGCTCCATCCTTTATTACCATCCCTTGAGTGAAGAGATTCTGGAAAGGTTCAGGGAAGTTTACCCATCCTTCATCTCTTAAGAATTTGATGATGAAGCGAGAATAGAGGAGATGCAGGATGGCATGTTCCACTCCTCCTATATACTGATCTACAGGTAACCACTTGTTTACTAAAGAGGGGTCAAAAGGTTTGTCTTTCAGATTGGGGGTTATGTATCGTAAGTAATACCAGGAGGAGTCTACAAAGGTATCTAAGGTATCGGTTTCTCTTCGGGCAGGGGTTCCGCATCGGGGACAGGGGGTTTCTACGAATTCTTTACAGTTAAGAAGGGGTGATTCCCCTGTAGGTTTAAATTCTACATTCTCAGGTAAGAGAACGGGTAGGTTCTCTTCGGGGACTGGAACAATCCCACATTTTGGGCAGTAGATAATAGGGATAGGAGCCCCCCAGTATCTCTGGCGAGAAACCAACCAGTCTCTCAGGGAGTAATTTACGGTACATTTGCCTATCCCTTTTTCCTCCATCCATTTCCCAATTTTTTTCTTAGCCTCTTCGCTGTCCAAGCCATTAAAGGAGGAAGAATTAACCAGAATACCCTTTTCCTCATAGGCTTCTTTTAAACTCTCCTCTCGAAGGGAAAAATCTGGTGGTTGTATGACTATTCTTATGGGAAGTCCATATTTCTTAGCAAACTCAAAGTCCCTCTGGTCGTGAGCAGGAACTGCCATAATGGCACCTGTCCCATAATGATAAACCACATAGTTGGCTATCCATATAGGAATTTTCTCCTCATTTGCCGGATTTATAGCAAACTCCCCTGTAAAGATTCCCTCTTTCTCTAACTCCTCACCAGGTCTTATTACCTGAGAACTCCAGCGTTTAGTAAAGTTTTCCAGTGCTTTTTTCCTATCCGGGGAGGCGATTTGAATAATTTTCTCTACCAGGGGATGTTGAGGGGCGATAACCAAGTAGGTGGCTCCAAAGATGGTATCCACTCGAGTGGTGAAGACAGCCAACCTCTCCATATTTAAGGAAGGATTGACCAAGGGGAAGTATATCTCCACACCTTCACTCTTACCTATCCAGTTTCTCTGCATAATCTTTACTCTTTCCGGCCAGTGCTTTAGTAACTCCAGATCCTTTAATAGTCTCTCTGCGTAATGAGTAATTTTCAAAAACCATTGTTCCATCTCTTTAAGTTTTACCTCGCTTCCACACCTCTCACATTTTCCATTAATCACCTGTTCATTTGCCAGGACTGTCATACAGGAAGGGCACCAGTTAACCGGGGCTTTCTTCCGATAGGCAAGACCTTTATGGAATAACTTTAAGAAGATCCATTGTGTCCATTTGTAGTAATCTGGGAAACAGGAGGTTATCTCCCTGGACCAGTCATAGCCGATTCCCAACATTTTTAATTGCTTTTTTAGAATCTGGATATTGGAGAGTGTCCATCTCAGAGGATGAATGTTTTCTTTTATAGCCGCATTCTCAGCAGGTAAACCAAAGGCATCCCATCCCATGGGAGATAAAACATTGAATCCTTTCATCTTTTTATATCTGACTACTGCATCTCCAATTATATAGTTACGGCAATGTCCCACATGAAGACTCCCGGAAGGATAAGGGAACATTACCAGAGCATAGTATTTCTTCTGAGTATCTCTTATATCTACCTCAAAAACTTTCTTTTCTTCCCAGTATTTTTGCCACTTACTCTCAATCTGATGAGGGGTATACTTTCTCATGAGAAGAAATTTTACCAGATTTAGAGGTCTATAACAAAGGTATAGAGATGAGTTTAGAGTTTTATGGGATAGATCCCTGCGTGGTAAGCATAGTCTCCAGATTCTCTAAAAGCATACCTTTAAGAACGGTATTGGCAGTACTTAGGATGATTGCGGTGCAATTTTTCTTATGTCTGGTTAACAGGAGCTGTAAGTGGCTAAGAGTTTTAAAGTTCCTTTAGGTTATATTTGGTGATATAGATTCCCATTCCTTCTTTGAGCCTCCTTAACTTGCCTGACCCAGTTCTGGATATCTTCCAGGTGCCTTACAGTATTGACATCATAACTCTCCTCGGGAGGGATAGTAACTGTCTCCACCTTATATCCATCTTTAAGATAAAGGGAGTAGACCTTAGTAAGGTAATATTCTCCTGCCTTGTTGTTATTATCCAGTTTTCGTAATTCCTTAAAAATCTCCTTACTGTTACAGCATAGATAACCAGCATGCACCTCTTTAATTTTCTTAGTTTCCTCATCAGCATCCCTAGCTTCTATAATATCCACAAATTTTCCCTCCTTCCTGATAATCCTCCCCTTACTCCCTGGATCAGGCAAGATAGTGGTGGCAAAGGTTATATGAGCCCGGGATTGAAAATGGTGAGAGATTAAAAGGGAGAAAGTTCGGGAGGTAACCAGTGGCTTATCCGCAAAACTTACTAATATATCTTTTCCACTTCCTTCCAGGAGGGGAGCAGTAGCCAAAAGAGCATCTCCTGTACCCAAGGGCTTTTCCTGAATGGCGTATTTAATTGAAGGATACTCTCTTAAGATCCTTTTTATCTCCTCATGATCAGGACTCACCACACAGATAAGTTCTTTAACCAAAGGAAGCATAGCCTCCAGCACAATTTTTATTATTTCCTTCCCTTGGAATTTGTCCAGAAACTTGTGCCTTAATTTCTGATACCGGGAACTTTTCCCTGCAGCCAGTATTACCCCGGTAAGATTTTCCCTATCCTTACAACCAGTGTTAAAATATTTCATGTAGTTTCTTGAATTCTCCCTTTAAAGAGAGGTAGAGGTTTTGAAAGAGGGGATAAAGTTTCTCATAAATTTTTAGATTCTCCTCACGAGGAAATTCTCTCTCTACGGTTTCCACCATGCCTGTTGCTTCCTCCTCATTTTTGAAAACTCCTCCTCCCACTCCGGACAGGAGGGCTGCTCCATAGGCTGCTCCTTCTTCTACTCTTACTCTCTTTATAGGAACCCCAAAGACATCCGCTAAGATTCCTCTCCACATTTTGCTTTTCGCTCCTCCTCCAGTGATTCTTACCTCTTCAATCTTTATCCCTGCTTCTTTCATCAACTCTAAGGAATCCTTAAGGCCGAAGGAAATTCCCTCCAGCACACTCCTTATAAGATGAGCCTTGGTGTGTTTTAAGGAAAGCCCAAAAAATACTCCCCGGGCATAGGGGTCCTGATGAGGGGTTCTTTCCCCTGCCAGATAAGGGAGAAACAGGAGTCCTTCACTCCCGGGAGGTATGGAAGAGGCTTCCTGGATTAAAATTTCGTAAGGGTCTATATTTCTTTTGCTGGCTAATCTCTTCTCTTCCAGAGTATCCCTTAACCAGCGAAAACTGCCTCCTGCAGAAAGCATGACTCCCATAAGATGCCACTTCCCTCTTACCGCATGGCAGAAAGAATGAAGTTTACCTCCTGGAACTCTCCGCATGGTGTCGGTGGAGGCAAATATAACTCCAGAAGTTCCTAAGGTTGCAGAAATAATCCCTTCCTTTATAACTCCGCAGCCAAAGGCACTGGCTGCCTGGTCTCCTGCTCCCGCTACCACAGGAGTTCCTTCCAGCAGTCCAGTTAGACGAGAGGCAGAAGGAGAAATTTTACCGGTAATCTCCACGGACTCATATACAGGGGGTAACCACTTTTCTTTAATATGCAGTTCCTTTAGGATATCCTTACACCATTCCCTCTTCTCCACATGGAAAAGACTTGTTCCAGAGGCATCGGAGACATCAGAGGCAAATTCTCCGGTAAGGAGAAACCTTAAATAATCCTTAGGAAGGAGAATTTTGGATACTCTGGAGAAGTTATCCGGTTCGTGTTTCCTCACCCACAGGATTTTAGGAGCGGTGAATCCGGTAAGAGCAGGATTACCTGTGA
>CAZSGC010000072.1:0-7251 GCA_964606225.1 uncultured bacterium
CCTTAACCTACCTTAAAGAGGAGATACCTAATCTATGCTATGTAATTATGGGTAGACCCCATCCCCGGTGGGAGGAACTGGCAGGAAAGTCCCTTACAGACTACTTCATGGATAAGGCAAAAACACTGGGAGTAGAATCGTTGGTGATGGTTAAATCTCAATTTCTTCCGGAAGAGGAGATGTTAAAGTATATACAGGCATCGGACATAATTATCACTGCCTATCCTGCATCTGCAAAGAAACAGGTAGTAAGTGGGGTATTGGTTTACTCTATAGCCTGTGGTAAGGCAATTATCTCTACCCCTTATCTGCATGCACAGGAACTTCTCTCCCGGGGAAGAGGGATTCTGGTAAAATTTGATGAGCCTCGGGAAATTGCGGAGAATGTGAAGAAAATACTTACTAATCCCCGTTTGAAGAGAGTGCTGGAGAAGAGAGCCTATAACTTTGCCCAAGAATTCACCTGGCCCCTTATTGCCAGAAGATACTATTCGCTTTATAGAAAAATAAGCAAAAGAAGAAAATGAAGATAGCGGTGGTCTCCTCCTTCCCTCCCCGTAAATGTGGAGTTGCCAGTTTCACCCAGGACCTTATAAACTCCTTAAAGAAACTGGACCCTTCCTTTCTCTTCTCTCTTTACCCCATAGAGGATAACCAATATATTTACCCAAGAGAAGTGAAGATAAGGATAAAAGAAGAAGAAAAGGACTCCTATCTCCAGGCAGCGGAAATGATAAATCAAGGAGAAGAAGAGTTAGTTTTACTCCAGCATCAATTCCTCCTCTTTGGAGAAGAAGGGAAACTTACTCTCCCTTTCCTCCAATCCCTAAAAAAACCTATGATAACAATCATCCATACTGTTCCCTACCATCCTACCGAGAGAGAAAGAGAAGCCCTTATTCAGGTAGGAAGGAGTTCTGCTAAAATCACAGTGATGATAGGATATGCCAGAAAACTTCTGGTAGAGGAATACGGAGTGGATAAAGAGAAAATTAAAGTAATTTATCATCCTTTCCCCCGTTTGGAAATCTTACCCTCTCAGGTAGCCAAAGAAAAATTAGGGTTACCTTCCCATTCCTTTATTCTCTCTACCTTCGGTCTAATAAGGAGAGAGAAAGGGCTGGAGAATGTAATAAAGGCTCTGGGACTGCTGAAAGATGAACCTCAAGTGATCTACTTAATCTTAGGCTGTATTCATCCTTTCCATCAAAAAAGAGAAGGCTCCACTTATCTGGAAGAATTAAAAGAATTAAGCAAAAAATTGGGGGTAAGGGAGAAAGTAAAATTTGTTACCCACTTCTTATCTTTACCTGAACTTTCCCTCTATCTCTCGGCCACAGATATTTACATTACCCCTTACTTATCCAATCAACAGGTATCCAGTGGAACTCTCACCTTTGCCCTGGGGGCAGGGAAAGTAGTTATCTCTACTCCCTACCCCTTTGCCCAGGAAGTGCTGGGTAGAAAAAGAGGCATCCTGGTAGAGTTTGGTGATTATCAGTCTATAGCCAGAGAAGTGAGGTCTCTTCTTCATGATGTGGAGAGGAAAAAAGAGATTGAAGAGAGAGTAGCCAGATTTACCAGGAACTTAAACTGGGAAAATATGGCCAAGAGGTACTATAAGTTGATAAAGGAGGTTGTCCCATGCTGATAGTGGGAATCTGCACTAAAAACTGTGAGGATACCGTGGGAGAAGTTATGAAAAAGGCAGACCAAGGACTGGAAGAATTCTTCCCTCAGGAAGAAAGCATGATAATAGTCTCCGATGGCTTCTCCCAGGATAAGACTCTAAAGGTGGCTGAGGAAACCCCTCTTAAGGCAAAGAAAAGAGTAGTCACTCAGGAAGGAGGACCTGGGAAGGGAAATGGAGTAAAGACCATTCTGAAGATTGCTAAAGAAGAAGATGGAGAAGCAGTAGCCCTGATAGATGGAGACCTGCTAAGTGTGGAACCAGTATGGATAAAGAAACTCCTTTCTCCTATTAAAGAGGGTAAGGACCTGGTTATACCTTTCTATATCCGGCATCCCTTTGACGGAGTAATCACCAATCAGATAGCCTACCCCCTAACTGCAGTCCTTTACGGTAAAGAGGTTCGCCAACCCATAGGGGGAGAATTTTCCCTCTCCTCTTCCTTTATAGAAAAAATCCTCACCCATCCTTTATTTCCGGAAAAATTCGGAATAGATATATTCCTTACCACCACCTCCTTAGCAGAGGAATTTCAGGTGGTAGAATCAGTCCTGGGCAGAAAGGAGCACACCTCCACACGCCAGTATCAGGATCCCAGGAAACTGTTGGTTCCCATGTTTTATCAGGTAGTAGGTACCCTCTTTGAACTCTTTCTCTATTATCGGGAAAAAACAAAAAATGTTACCCGCATAGTAAAAGTCCCCCGACTGGGAGAAGTGCCAGAAGGAGGAGCAAAAGAAATCCAGCAGGATGTGGATAAACTCCTCGGATTCTTCTGGGAGGATTACCAAAAATTCTACGATAACTCTCCTCATGCTCAGTTCCTTTCCCCGGTAAAGGAAGAAATCCAAGAAAACATAAAAAGAAAACCCTTCTCCTTCCCTGTAGAAACCTGGGCTAAATGTGTTTTCTTAGGACTTAATAATTACCAGAAAGCAAAACAGGAGACCTTAGATGTCTTAAGGGTATTCTGGCAGGCTCGTTATATATCTCTTATCATAGAAAGCAAAAATCTCCCCCAAGAAGAGGTGGAGAAGAAGATACAATCTCAGGTAGGAATCTTCTGGAAGTATCGCTCTCTTCTGGCATGAAAGTATTAATCCTGGCGGGAGGATATGGAAGAAGGCTCTTCCCTTTAACTGAGTTTCGGGCTAAGCCTCTACTTCCAGTCTGTGGGAAACCCATGCTGGACTATATCTGGGAGAAACTTCCCCCTCTACCTTTAATCATCTCCACCAACCAGAAGTATGCAAAAGATTTTGAAAAATGGAGAAAAGAGAGAAAAATAGAAGGGAAAATCCTGGTGGAGGAAAGCAGGGAGGAGAAAGACAAACTGGGCTCAGTAGGGGGGCTCCTTTTTGCTATAGAAAAAGAGAAGATAAAAGAACCCCTGTTAGTAGTGGCAGGAGATAATCTCTTTGATTTCTCCCTGGGGGATTTAGTAGAAAACTTAAAAGAGGAAATCCGGGTAGCCCTTTATGATATAAAGGATAAGGAGAAAATAAGAGGAAAACTGGGCAATGTAGAGGTTAATAAAGAGGGGATAATAATTAATTTTATAGAGAAACCCTCTCATCCTGTCTCCACCTTAGTATCCACAGGTTGTTATCTCTTCCCTCCTTCTTCCTTTCCTCTTCTTAAAGAGTTCTACCGAAAAGCAGATAAAGAGAAGAGAGATAAGATGGGCTACCTAATTCAGTGGTTCATGGAGGAAGGAAAAATTCCGGTGAAAGGCATTACTTACCAGGGATTATGGATAGACATAGGAGGAAGGACCTCTTACTTAGAGGCTAACTTGAAACTCTCTGGGAAAGAGTTCTACTGTGATGAAAATACCCAGGTAATCAACTCTTCTCTTTATCGTTCGGTGATTCTTAAAGGCTCCCGAATAATAGACTCTACTCTGGAAGGATGTATTGTAGATGAGGATTGCTGGATAGAAGGAGTAAAACTCAAGGATACTATCGTAGGGAAGGGAAGTATTATCAAAAAATCTACCTGAAAGGAGAAAACTTGAAGAAAGTAGCCTTCATCCATTACTCCTCCCCTCCCCTGATAGGAGGAGTTGAGTTTGTCCTCCAGGCTCAGACAGAAATCCTCCTAAAGCATGGATACCGGGTAAAAGTAATTGTGGGAAAAGGTGAACCCTTCCATCCAGATATAGAATTCACCCTTATACCGGAGATTTACTCCCTCCATCCAGAAAATGTAGCGGTAAGAGAGGCACTTATTAAAGGGGAGAGAGCGCCTCTTATTCCTTTTAAAGAGAGGCTGGAGGGAAAAGTCAAAGAGGCTATAGAAGACTCCCAAGCCATTATAATTCACAACTGCCTTACCATGCCTTTCAACCCCGCTCTCACCTGGGCTCTTCACTCCTTAGCGGAAAGGGAGGAGAAGAAATTCATTGCCTGGGTTCACGATTCCCCTTTCTTTGACCCTTCCTATAAGCCTTTTCTTGACTCCATAAACACTGAGGAACACCCCTGGAACTTGCTGAAAAAATACTCCCCCTGCTTTGTCTATGTAGTAATCTCCTCCTTAAGGAGAAAACAATTAGCAGAACTTCTAAAGATTTCTCCTCAAAGAATCCGGGTAATTCCTAACGGAGTGGATATAGGAAGATTCTTAGGACTATCGGAAGAGGCTTTAGAGATTTATGAAAAATTTAAACTATATCAGGCGGACCTGATAGGACTTTTCCCTGCCCGTCTTATAAAGAGAAAGAATCTGGAGATGGCTATAGAGATTTTCTCTCATCTCAACCGAAAGGGGAAAAAGAGCCTGCTTATAGTGACCGGCCCCTTTGACCCTCACCGGGCAGGAGAAGAATACTTTCTCCAGTTAAAAGAACTTGCCCGAAAAAATAAAGTGGAAAAGGAGATAATATTCTTATGCGAACTTCCTACTCCTGATGGTAAACCTTTCCATGTGGGGATGCACCTCTTAAGAGACCTTTATCTCCTCTCCGACTTTCTCATCCTCACCAGTTATCAGGAGGGATTTGGTATACCTCTATTGGAAGCAGGGTTGGTAAAGATACCCATCTTCTCTACAGATATCCAGCCTCTTCCTGAGGTGGGAGGTAAGGAAGTTTTTTACTTTCATCTTAAAGACCCTCCGGAGAAAGTAGCAGAAATGATTATAGAAGTCACCGAAAGAGACCTGCGAATAAAGATGTTTAAGAAAATCTTAAGAAACTATACTTGGGACCTTATTTTCCAAAATCATCTCCACCCTCTCCTTTCCGACTAAAAATACATGTTTTGAGCTACAAGAAAATCAAAGTCCTTTTCTATCTCATTTGGTTTGATGTGGGTTATCATTCTTGCTAAGGCTTCTGCTTCCCTTCTCCTTTCCCGAGAGAGAAGCATCTCTCTTGCTCCTTCCAGTGCACCATTACCTATCTTAACAATCTTCTCCAAAGCAGGGGGAAGAAGACCTATATCTACTGCATTCTTAACATTTATGTAATTTCCAAAAGCGCCTGCAAGATAAATCTTATCTAAATCATCAACACATACACCATAATACTTCATCAATAAATCCTGGTCTGTTCTTAATCCAGCCTTCGCAATAACAAGTTGATAGATATCCTCCTGGTGAATCTTTATCCCATCGGTTATAGTAAAAGGAGCAGTAATCTTTGCCTTTCTGTTCATAATTCCTTTATTTAACATCTCTGCAAGCAAATCTATAAGCCCTGAACCACATATACCACATGGAGGTTTGTTCCCAATTGTAGAGAACTCCACATTCCCTTCGTTAACTTTTACATTTTTAATTGCTCCCTCAACCGCACCAACTCCACATCTCACAGCAGCTCCCTCATAAGCCCCACCTGCTGCACAGGAAGCAGTAAGTATCTTTTCTCTATTCCCTAAGGCTACTTCTCCATTTGTCCCGATATCAATAACCATACATACCTTATCTCTCTTATGCATATTAACGGATAGAATATCTGCTAAAGCATCAGCACCTGCATGTCCTCCAATTAAAGGCGGGGCATAGGCAAAAGCATTCTCATTCACCTCCAATCCTAAGGACCTTGCAGACACAGTAAAACTTTCTTTCTTCAATGGTTCATAGGGCATCAATCCCAAGGAAGAAACATCTATACCAAAGAAGAGGTTTCGCATAGTAGAGTTACCTACCGCAACTACCTCATAAATAAGAGAAGGGTCTATAATTTTTTTAATTTCTTCATTTATTGCCCCAATTACCTTACTTTGCAGCTCTTTCACTCTCCTCTTTCTCTCGTTTTCACCCACATATTCTATTTTCTCTCTATCCACCATTGTATACTCAATACGAGATATGACATCATTTCCATAAGCCACTTGAGGATTTTTAAAAGCAACTGTGGAAATAGTTCTTCCTCTCTCTAAGTCTATAAGAGAAAAGACTACAGTTGTAGTTCCTACATCAACAGCAAGCCCATAAATTCCTCCGCGATATCTATCTATCTTCTCCCCTCTATAGTATACTTCATCCCCTTTTCTTTCCACCAAAGGAGATAAAAGGACATCTTTCTCCTCAGTTTCGGTAAGGATTGAGTATCTCCCAAAGGTCTTTATATAAACAAATATATTCCCTTTCTCATCCAAGACTTTTGCCTGGCAGGCAAGTCTATCCTCTCCACTTAACCCAAACTTTTTTTCTATATTAGTAAGTGGATTTAAATATTCCTTCCCTTTCTCCACCCTTACTATGCATTTACCACATTTCCCTCTTCCTCCACATTCTGAAGCAATAACTATCCCCAGTTGCCTTGCATGCTGAATAATAGTCTCTCCCTTCCTTAGAGGTATTCCCTCCCTGCCCTTTTTAAACTGTGGAAAAACTATCTTCCCCATTATTCCAAATAGATGATTTTATACACCCATTCTTTCCCTTTGTCAAAATTGGTAACCGACCTTCAGGCACAGGTTAAGAAAACCGATACAGAAAGCCCTAAGACTACTCTACTTATTTATCCACTGCTTGACAGGGGATTTGAGTTAGATATAATTTAATCACGGTTCTTTTAAAAAGGTTTAAATCTTCTTGTGGTGCTCACTGGGCTTAATAGGGAACTCTGTGAAAATCGGAGGCTTTCCCGGAGCTGTGAGGGGGGACGAAAGGTGCTATTTCCTCAGCGAAGTAGGGATGAAGTGCCACTGTCCCAAGGTTTGGGACGGGAAGGCGCACCGAGTAGGATGATCCCCGAGCCAGAAGACCTGCCACAAGAAGTATTTTAGGTTTTGCGAGGACAAAACCGGAGGTTTTTATTTATTATTTTGGGCAAGTAAATCAGGGTGCAACCCCGACATAACGTCGGGGTTTTTCATTTAAGATGAAGCAATTAATTCTTATAAGACATGGAGAGACAGATTATAATCTTGAGGCTAAATACTGTGGATTTAGCAACCCTCCTTTAAATAGTAAAGGGATACTTCAGGCAAAGAAACTGAAATCTAAACTCAACAGATTAAACCTCAAAGTTGACAAAGTTTACTCAAGTGATCTAAAAAGAGCTTTAGAGACAGCTGAGATTGTTTTCCCAAATAAACCCCTTCAGTTAA
>CAZSGC010000073.1:0-848 GCA_964606225.1 uncultured bacterium
TACCTATGCTTTGCGTGAGATAAACCTGGAAATAAAAAAGGGAGAGATTTTTGTGCTTATCGGTCCCAATGGAGCAGGTAAGACTACACTGGTAAAGATACTGGCTACCCTCCTTCTACCGGACCAAGGGAAAGTAACCATTAACGGTCACCTCCTGCACAGAGAGGAAGGAAAAATTAAAAAAATCATAGGGTATTTAGTGGGAGAAGAAAGGAGTTTCTACTGGAGATTATCCGGATGGGAGAATCTTAAATTCTTTGGAGTATTAAACAATCTCTCTGGTAAAAACCTTACTTACAGAATCTCTCAACTGGTAGAGATGATGGGAATGAGCAAATTCATCCATCTTCCTGTAAAAGATTACTCTACAGGGATGAAAAGAAGATTAGCCTTAGCCAGATGTCTCCTTACTGACCCTTCCATTCTTTTACTGGATGAACCTACCAAAAATTTAGACCCCTTGATAAGTGAGGAGATACAAAATTTTATCCAGGAAACTGCTAGATATCACCATAGAACCGTTTTTCTTACCACCCACAATCTTTGGGAAGCAGAAAAGTTGGGGGATAGAATCGCTATTATTTATGAAGGGAAAATAAAAAAAGTAGGGAAGAAAACGGAGATAAAAAGGGAAGTGATGGAAGGTGAAAAATATTGTCTCCACTTCCGGTGGGAGGGAAATATCTCTTCTCTTCCTTGTCTCAACTATCACATTCTGGAGAGAAAAGGAAAGGAATGGAGAGTAGAATTTAATCTCCCTTCCCAGGGGCTAACCCCTTTAATGAAAAAAATCTGGGAAGGGGGAGGAGAAATCTTAAGCGTTACTAAGAAAGAGGTTACTTTAGAAG
>CAZSGC010000073.1:858-2290 GCA_964606225.1 uncultured bacterium
CCTGGTATTTCATAAAACGTGATTTCTTAATTGCCTCCAGTTATCGTTTCGCCTTTATATTACAGGTTCTGGGTATCTTCTTCTCCACCCTCACTTTTTTCTTCCTTTCTCGTCTCTTTGGTAAAAATATTCCTCTTCTTCAACCATATGGAGGTAATTACTTTGCTTTTGCCTTAATAGGAATAGCCTTTTCCAGTTATCTGGGTGTTTCCTTGAATAGTTTCTCTTCCAGTATCCGTCGTGCTCAAATGACCGGGACCTTAGAAGCAATGTTAGTTACCCAAACCCCTATCCCCCAACTTATACTTTTCTCCTCTTTATATAGTTTTCTTTTTACTTCCCTACAAGTGCTAATTTATCTTCTCATGGGCAGGTGGATTTTCAAAGTAGTTTTTAATCCCAATATTTTAACTGCTTTTATTTTTTTAATCTTAAGTATAACTTCCTTCAGTAGTATAGGTATAATCTCTGCCTCCTTCATCATGGTATTTAAGCGAGGAGACCCTTTTACCTGGGCTTTTTCCACTCTAAGTAGTCTATTGGGCGGGGTTATTTATCCGGTAAAAGTATTACCAGCAGGGCTTCAGAAAATCGCTTTCTTCCTTCCCATCACTCATGTTCTGGAAGGAATGCGTATGGCTCTGCTTCAGGGGCTTTCTCTAATGGACCTCTGGCCTTCCTTTTTTTACCTGGTCCTCTTTACCTTTTTAATGTTACCTTTTAGCACATGGCTATTTAAAAAAGCGGTGGAAAAAGCGAAACGGGATGGGACCCTCACCCATTACTGATGAGAAAGAAAGAATTCTATGCTTATATGAGAAAGATTGTAAAAGAGTTAGAAGGAGGGGTACCGAAAAAAGGGATACAGGAAGAAAATTTCCCCCGTTACTTTAAAACATTTCAACTTATCCAATGCTCTCCTCCTCCCTCCAGAATTCTGGATATTGGATGCGGACGTTGTTATCTTACAGTTTTTTTAAAAAAGTTAGGATATTCTGTGTGGGGTATAGATTTTTACCACACTCCCTTATCCAAGCCACGTTGTGAAATTTTCAGCATTCCTTATCATCATTTAAATATTGAAGTAGATACCTTACCTTTTTCTGAAAATTTTTTTGATATTGTTCTTCTGGGAGAGGTTATTGAACACTTAAACTACTCCCCCTTATTTCCCCTTAAAGAGATTAAAAGAGTCACCAAACCGAGAGGTAGACTTATCCTCACCACCCCCAATGTAAGGAGTCTTAAGAATATTTTAAAAATTCTCTGTGGTTATAACATTTTTCCAAATTTAAATTATTACCTCTGGGCTAAGCCTCTTCAGTATAGAGGAAGAAATTTCCTCTATCGTCACCATCGCCTTTATACCAGAAGAGAAATTCTCTCTCTTCTTACCTCTTCCGAATGGAAAATAATTTCTTCAGGTTATGTT
>CAZSGC010000073.1:2300-7229 GCA_964606225.1 uncultured bacterium
ATGTTAAGGAAAAATTGAGAAGTGGCCCTTTTCTCTTCCCTTTCACTTCAGCCATTTTGGAAGTTATCCAATTCCTTTTCCCTTTCCTTCAAGATTTCATCTGGGTAGAAGCGGAAAAAGAATGTGAATGAGTTCCTTCTTTTCTGCTCCGCACTCTAAGGTAGATGGACATCATAACTCCGGTAAGAAACCAGAAAGGTTCCATTATTCTTACTATATAGAAAGTATTGGTAGTGAAAGCATGCAGGAGGATACCACAGAAACCGGAAAGGTAGGCTATGGAGAAATAATGATATAGTCTATCTTTCCCCTCCCGATAAATATACCACGCACATCGGAAAATAGTAAATAATATCCACAGGAAGGCTACCAAACCCAGAATTCCTGATTCTCCCAGAACTCTAATGTAATGATTATCCACCAGTTTTACTCCTGTGACCCCATTCCCCAAAATTGGGCTCTCCCACCAGCGTTTTAAAGCGAATTTCCACATAGCAAATCTGGAAACGGTAGAGGAATCAAAAGGATAACCCCGGTATCCACTAAAAGTGTAGAGAATTCTCTCTTTAATGGGTCCAGGGATCCACCAAGGAGAGAAGAAGAGAAGCATAACCAGGATGATAAATAATCCCTTACTTCTGGTAAGCAGAGTAAATACCAGAAAAGTAATAACTAACCCTACATAGGAACTGCGAGAAAGGGTAAAGAGAAAAGGAGGGAAAAGCAAAAGTCCCAATAGTACCATTCCTGTCCTTATACGGGGAGATTGAGAATAGAAGAAAATCCCCAAGATACAGGCATACATGAGGACTAAGAATCCTCCAAAAGTGTTAGGCTGGTCAGCATCAAAAGGAGCAGCCACTCTCTCTACTTTCCCAATCTGTAAAAAACCATATATCCCTACTATGGCTGTCATCAATAGAAAAATACCTACGAAATTCCTTATCTGGGTTCTTTCTCTTACATAATTCACCACTAAAAAGAATATAAGAAAAAACTCTATCTCTTTAAGAATAAAGAAGGTTCCTGTCAAAGCATAGACCTTTCTTTTAACACTCCCCCACCAAGTGGAGATAAATTGGAGAAGTACAAAAATTCCCAGAGGAAAGTAAAGAGGAGTATTAACCAACCCCCTAACTTCTTTTCTTATAGCCAGCCGGGAGAGAAAAGCTAAAAACAAGACAATCAGAAGAAAATCTTCAAATCGCAAAGTGAATCCCCGAAAGGCACCAGGTAAATTTCCTACAAGGGTCACTTCCGGAGAGAGTAACATAGAGAAAACAAGGATTATCAGTCCTGCCTCTATCCTTAAAAAGGAAATAACATAAAATATTCCACCTATAACTAAAAAAGCAGAGATTTTAGGAGAAAATAGAATAGAGGCTAAGAACCCAAAAAGGGAAAAGAGAAATAGAATGAATATTAATAAGAGGTCCTGTTTAAAATGGGAAATACTTCTTAATTTCCCAGGATAAATTACCCACCTCCTAACTTTTTTAAGATCCTTCGAATTACACTCTTCTCCCTCTCTTCAAGGGCTAACCCCAAGGCTTCCTTGAAAGCCTTTTTAGCCCCCCTCTTATCTCCCCTTTTTAGGAGGAAATATCCTAACTCCATCAAACTCTCTGCTCTATCTGGGATAACCTCTCTAAGTTTATCATAATTCTGAGTTCTCTCATAACACTTCTTTAAAACTTCTTTCTCTCCAAACTCATCGTGAAATAGTAGGAGAGACTTTTGAAATTCTTTCAAGGCTTTCTCCAAATCCTTATTTATCAACCAGGTAGCATAAGAATAATGAAAGTAGCCATTCATGGGATGAAGACCTATCACCCATTCAAATTCTTTCTGGGCTTTTTTATCCTTACCTTCAGTAGCATAGAGCCAGGCCAAGTCCAGGTGGGTGAGTACATCTAAATAATTGTGCTTTATTGCGTTTTTAAAACTTTCCTCGGCTTCTCTTCTTAACCTTTCCCTCTGTAAGGGAAGAAGTTTACTTAATTTCCACTTCATCTCTCCCACCTTACGAAAATAATCACTTCCCCAGGGGAAAAATTTGCAGGCTAAGGTATAACTCTTCTCTGCTTCTCCCAGCAAAAGACTTTTCTCTTTGCCTTCACCTGATAAATAAAACCGTTCTGCAATATACCCAGAAATGGTAAGAGGAATACACAAAAGGAGAATTAAGAAGAAAAGCAAAATACTTCCTTTTTGAAACAGGGAAGAAAAGGGAGGAGTCTTTTCAGAGAAAGAAGCAATATACACTCCCAAAAGAGCAAAACAGTAGGCATTAGCAGGAAGGTGTAGGGGAAAATCTACCCCGGAATGCAGAAGAATAGCAGCCATTCCGCTCAGTATAGAGACGATAATTATTTTCTCCTTTCTTTCTTCCTCCTTCAGAAAGCGGAATCCTTCTCTTAAAAGATAGAATATCAGGTATAGAAATATTCCCAATCCTCCCACTCCCATTTCCAAAAGAACCTGAAGAAATTCATTATGGGCATAAAAGGGAGTGAACCTGTCCGAGAAACTACGAAAAACCGGGAAGATATAGGGAAAACTCCCTAACCCAAATCCCAGGGGATTACTCCTTACCGCTTGTAGAGTATCTTTCCAAATAAACAACCTATGTTTTACCGTAAAAAAATTACTGACTACTAACCCTTGAAATCTTTCCCATATTTTCTCTCCCCCTCCTAAAAAACAGAAAAGAGAGATAAGGATTATAAGTCCTATGGAGAAAACTATCACACTCTTTTTTTTAAAAATCCCAAACTTCAATAAAAGAATAACCATAAAAAGGGAAGACAAAAGGAAGGCTATAAAACCAGCCCGAGAGGAGGCGAGATAAAAAGCAAGGGCATTGATTCCCAACATAAAGGAGAAAACTACCTTTTTGAGTTTAGGAACGGTCAGTAAAAGCCCTATATTGAGAAAGATTATCATCTCCAGAAATCCGGCAAAATGGTTATGGTTCACAAACCGGGAAGATAATAACGCCTGATTTGCCCAGTAAGAATGAGGGATTAAGCCACAATATTGTAAGATTCCATAGAAACTTAAAAAAAATCCTATAAAGATTAAGGAACCAAGGGGCACCGGTGATTCTTTTCCCTTTCTTAGGGAATTTAATATCCAGAAGCAGCCAAGGTAGGAGAAAACTTTACTTAACTCCCGTAGGCTTTCAGAAAATACGGGAGAGGCAAAAGTATAGAAAAGCACTAAAAATAGCAAAAAGAACCAGGCCCCAGGAGGGAAAAAGGGAAAGAGTGGCAACTTGAAGAAAAATAAAACAATAAAAATAATGCCTACACCTACGGTCACAATTCTCCATCCCCAATACCCCATTCCTCCATAATCCCATCCTAAAATACCTAAGAAAAATATCAGTATCCACCTTAGCCACCTCTCCACCACCTTTTCATGAAGACCCACGTCTCCTTACCCTCCTTTCTGGAAAAGGAGCCTTCTTCCACCATCGCAGGGCAAATTTAAAAGGTTTTAAAAGACGGGTTAAATAGGAAAAATAAAGAATGGGAGACTCCGCAGGAACATTTTCTCTCTGGGAAACCCATTTCGGGGAAGGGAAGAATACTTCCTTTAAGTAGTTGAATTTCTCGGGCCATCTTTGAAAAGAGAGTAGATAAAGGAACCGGAGCCATATAGCGGAGAAGAAATTATCCCGAGCCTCCCAATCTAACCATTCTCCATTCTCCCATACCCACTTAAAGAGTTGAGAGCGTAAAAAGGAAGGATATAATCTGGTGATGACCCAAGCAGGGATAGAGGAGCGATAAATTTTCTTTACCTTTTTCAGAGTAAAATAGAGAGAAAATTCTATCTCCTCCCTTCGCGAGAAATTAATTAAGTATTCCCAGTCTATTTCTTTTCCATATTTTCGCACCAATTCATGTATATCACAGAACCATAAAAGGCGATTAAAACCAAATCTGTTTAAATGAAGGCAGAGATTTATTAAGAGATGTTCCCAGGAAAGCAAGTAAATTTTACCTTCCTCACTCTCTACTTCCTGGATCCTTCCCCACACCTCTTCCATGTTTCTTACAGGGAGTGCCAGATGAATTAAATCTGTATGAAGTTCTATTACTACATCGGGGGTATGAAAATTGCAGTGTAAAGGAATGACTCGGAAATGGGAAGAAAAGGCTCGCTCCATCAGAGGAAGGGAAAGGGCATGAGGTTTATATCTCTCTTTTAAAAATAATTCCACCACCTCCTTCCAATCCTCCTTTCTAATTAAAAGGTCTAAATCACTCCATGGCCTCAGACCTACATCTTCGTATACTCTATCAGCCAGAATCTGCCCTCTTAAAATCACTGCCTTAATCTTTTTCTTTTCTAATTTCTTAAGTATCTCCAATGCTTTTTTCCTCTTCCTTAAACCCTGTGCAAGGTTAAAAAGGTAGGTCTTTTTAAGCCCTTCCCATACTTTCTCTGGAACCTTATTAGGAAGAAAAGTATAGATATTTTTTAAGGACCGGAAGACTAATCCTCCAACCTTATGCCGATAGACAAGAGAAAGGAAATAATCCCAATTAATTTCTTCTCTTAAAAACCGGAATATCTCCTCTTTTTCAGAATAATCTAAGTTTTTACGCGCCAGGAGAATTAAAAGTTTTCTTTCTTTTAAGGGAAAATCTATAAAAGAATTATTTATTTTTTTCTTTATCTTCTTTCCCTGTTACCCTTTTACCCTTCTCAGGACCAGGGACCAAAATCTACAAAACTACTATCAAAGTTATTGCTTTTATTGCACTCCCCAAAAGAAGAGCCCGGAAGGTGACAGTATAATCCTTCATTCTGACGAGGATTAGAAGTTGCTCCACTGCAGTGATAAAGGACCGCCTGTTCAGGACTTAACTTGACTCTCATTATCTCAGGCTTACTGTATTTCTTCTTCATCTTCCC
>CAZSGC010000074.1:0-7209 GCA_964606225.1 uncultured bacterium
TTCTTATAACTCGGTTCCATTGTTGTTCTGCAAAGGATTTTTCTGCCTCTCTTGCATATGAGTAAGCATCCTTTATTAATCTTTCACCTCTTTCAAAGTTATTCATCCTAAGTTATTTTACCTTTTTCGGTAAAGAAGGCAATATTACCTTTTTAAATTTGACTGTGAAAAGATGTGAGTTTAAATTGACTTGTCTAAATTTTCTGTTAAAATCCTTCTCAGGAAAGGAGGTAGGGATGAAGTATTTAATGGGTGTATGGGTAATTCTTCTCTCTTTAGGATTATTATCCAATACCTGGGCAGGGAGTTTTCAGGCTCCTTCCTTAGGAGCCAGAGCCACGGGTATGGCTGGGTCTTTTGTGGCGGTGGCAGATGACCCTTCTACTGTTTACTGGAATCCTGCAGGCCTTTCTTTCCTCTCCGGTGGTGGTATTATGGTAGGGAATACTTTTATTGATGCTACCGGTTATTATGAAACGCCGGCAGGAGAGAAGGAAAAAAATATTGCCCCTGTACAACTTGTTCCCAATATGTTTTTTTCTCTTAACTTAGATAAATCCTGGGGTTTGGGAGCAGGTTTTTATACTCCCTTTGGATTAAAGCAGGTCTGGAGAGACGACTCTGCCTTAAATTTTAACTCTACCTATTCGGAAATTCAGCTCTCACAACTTACCTTAGCAGGAGCCTGGAGGCTTTCAGATGTTTTCTCTATTGGGGGAGGTATGGGAAAGGGCTACGGTATCCTAAAAGCCAAGGCTTTTTATTGGGCTCCTATTTTTCCAGACGGCTATGTAAAACTAAAAGGGGAAGATGATACTACTGTCTTTTCTTTGGGTTTTCTCTGGGAGATTAATCCTCAAGTTAAAGTGGGAGGAGTATGGAGAAGTAGAGCAACTCTCAATTTTAAAGGGAACATGGATATAAGGTATCCTTCTTCCTTTTCACCTTTTGGGTTGACTAAAGAGGAGATAGATTATAATTTTAAATTCACACTACCTGAAGTCTACTCCCTGGGGATTTCCTACTCTCCTAATAAAAGATGGCTCTTTACCTCTCAGATAGATTACGTGAAGTGGTCATGTATAAAGGACCTTACCTTAAAACTTAAGGATACCATTAAATTTGATCCAGGGGACCCTACTACTTGGAAAGATGAGTTAGAATTTCCTCGAGATTGGGAAGATACCTGTTCTTACCGAATAGGAGTAGAGTATAAACTCAATGATAATCTTTCTTTACGTGGTGGATACATGTGGGACCCTTCCCCAGTGCCGGAGGAGACTTTAGACCCTATGATGTTTGATTTAAGTTTGCATAGATATACGGTAGGATTAGGCTACAACTGGGGAGATTGGGAGGTGAATGTAGGTTATATGTATTCGGTGGGTAAGAAGGTGGAAGTGGAAGAAAGTGATAATACTCCACCTACAAATGCTGATTATTGGGGAAGTTCTCAAGTGTGGGAAGTTAGTTTAACTTATAAATTCTGAAAAAACTGAAAGATGGATTTTTTTGAAGTTATCCAGAAGAGACGGAGTGTTAGAAGTTATAAACTTCAACCTTTGGAGGAGGAGGTTTTGCTCAAGATCTTAGGTGCAGCACGACTTGCACCATCTGCCAATAATATTCAGCCCTGGAAATTTATAGTAGTTAGAGATGAGGAAAGAAAAAGGAAAATCGCCGAGTTTTGTATGGGTCAGAGTTTTATTGCTGAGGCGCCTGTGGTAATAGTAGCCTGTGGACTTCCTACTCCTTCTCGCATAGGTGGATACAGCACCAGCACTTTAGTAGATGTTTCCATTGCTGTAGACCATCTTACCCTGGCTGCTGCTGCTCTGGGTGTAGGGAGTTGCTGGATAGGTGCCTTTGATAATATCAAATTGAAAAGGTTATTGAGAGTGCCTGAAGAGGTGCAGATAGTAGCGGTAATTCCCTTAGGATACCCTTTAAAAGAGGTAAAGAGTAAAAAAGTACGTAAAGATTTAAATGAGTTGGTATGCTGGGAAAGGTATGAGTAGACCTCAGACGATCACGGAAAAAATTTTAGCCAGGCATACGGGAAAAGAAGAGGTGTATCCAGGGGAGTTTATTCTGGTGGATGTAGACCTCGCTTTAGGGAATGACATAACTGCACCTCTGGCTATAGAGAAAGTGGAGAAACTGGGAGGAAAAATTTTTGATCCCGATAAAATCGTTCTGGTGCCCGATCATTTTACTCCCAACCGGGATGTCCCCTCTGCTGAGCAATGTAGGAAGTTGAGGGAGTTTGCTCGGAAATATGAGATTAAAAATTACTTTGAAGTGGGGAAAGCGGGTATAGAGCATGCTTTATTGCCCGAGGAAGGATTAGTTTTACCCGGCAACCTGGTTATAGGTGCTGATTCTCACACTTGCACATATGGAGGATTAGGGCTTTTTTCTACAGGAGTAGGCAGTACTGACCTCGCTTTTGCATGGCTAACTGGTAAAATGTGGCTCAGAGTTCCAGAGTGCATAAAACTTCTTTTTTATGGGAAACTACGCCCTTGGGTTACTCCCAAGGACCTTATTCTCTTCATTATAGGAGAGTTAGGTGTAGAGGGTGCCAATTATTGTTCCTTAGAATTTGAAGGAGAGACAATCAATGAAATTTCTGTAGAGGGAAGACTGACCATTTGCAATATGGTAGTGGAAGCAGGGGCTAAGAATGGAATAATCGCTCCGGATGAGAAGACGATATCCTTTATAAGGAGTGTAAATACGAGAGGACGTCCTTTTGAGTTACTGAGGAGTGATAAGGATGCCGAATACCTGGAGGTAAGAGAATACGATGCCAGTAAAATTGAACCCTTAGTTGCCTTTCCTCCTCTTCCTTCCAATGTTAAACCGGTTAAGGATTCCACTCATGTTAAGATTGACCAGGTAGTGATTGGTTCCTGCACCAATGGAAGGTTGGAGGATTTAGAATGGGCTGCCCGCATACTTAAGGGGAAGAAAGTACATCCAGAAGTGAGACTTATAATCATTCCCGCTACTCAAAGAGTTTACTTAGAGTCCATAAGAAGAGGATGGATAGAGATTTTTTTAGAGGCAGGTGCAGTTATTTCTCCTCCCACCTGTGGGCCATGTTTGGGAGGTCATATGGGAGTGCTGGGGAAGGGAGAGAGGTGTGCTGCTACTACCAACCGAAATTTCCGGGGAAGAATGGGACACCCGGAGAGCGAGGTGTATCTTGTTTCTCCTCCCGTGGCTGCTGCCTCTGCCATCATGGGTAGAATCGCTCATCCGGAGGAAGTAATATGATTATAGAAGGCAGGGTCCATAAATTTGGAGACAATATTGATACGGATGCCATAATTCCTGCTCCTCATCTGGTTACTACCGACCCGGAGGAACTGGGGAAATACTGTATGGAGGGGATAGACCCACAATTTAGTCGCAGAGTGAAGAAAGGAGATATAGTGGTAGCGGGTAGAAATTTTGGATGTGGTTCTTCACGAGAGCATGCTCCCTTAGCCCTTAAAGGATGCGGAATTTCCCTGGTTATTGCTTCCTCCTTTGCTCGAATTTTTTACCGAAACGCCATTAATGTGGGATTGCCTATTGTTATCTCACCCCAGACCTTTGAAGAGGTGAAGGAGGGGGACAAATTGAGGGTGAACTTAAGCACTGGAGAAATTTTAAATCTGATGCAGGGTAAATCTTATACGGTATCTCCTTTTCCTCCTTTTCTTCAGGAGATCATAAACTCTGGAGGATTACTTCAGTGGTATAAGGATAGATTCATCAGGTAGTATCCAGTAATTATTGCTTCCTACAAATTTTTACTTTTTATATATCATCTCCTGCCTGTTATAATTAGGGAAATGGAAGAATGGGAATATTATGCAGATGGTGTGGTAGTAGTAGATAAAGATTTTAAGATAATAAGTTTTAATCCAGGAGCAGAGAGAATTCTGGGGTTTACTTTCTCCCAGATAAAAGGAAAGGGTTGCTCACAGGTTCTGGGAGAGGAATTTTATAAACTTGTCTCCCAGACCATCTCTAAGGGAGATGTGTTAACAGGAATAAGAGTAAAAGTGAGAAGAGAGGAGAATGAGGAACTTTTCCTTTCCGTTACCACTTCTCCTCTAAAAGATTTTAAGGGGAATATAGTAGGGGTGGTAGCCGTCTTGAGAAATCCTTTGGAAGTCCCTTCCCTAATCTCTGCCTTAGAAGAGGAAAGGAACCGCTTAGAAGCGATTTTGCAGAGTATCAATGATGGAGTATTTACCGTAGATACACAGTGGAGAATTACCTGCTTTAATAAGGCTGCGGAGAGGATTACTGGATACAGAAGGGAGGAAGCCTTGGGAAAAAGATGTTATGAGATTTTTCGCAGCAACCTCTGCAAAACTGATTGTCCCCTACGAAAAACTATCCAGACACATAGACCTCTTTCGGGAGTGGAGATGCAGATAGTAAATAAAGAGGGAAGAAGAGTTCCTATATCTGTAAGTACTTCTCTTCTTATAGATAGAGAAGGGGAGATTATGGGAGGGGTGGAGGTCTTCCGTGACCTCACCCTGATGAAGAGTTTAAAAAAGGAGTTGGAGGAGAGATACAGTTTTGGTAACTTAGTGGGCAAGAGTGAAAAAATGCAGAAAATTTATGACCTTCTGGAGGTGGTTAGTGATACAGACTCAAATGTCCTTATCGTAGGGGAGACAGGGACGGGAAAAAAGTTAGTAGCCAGAGCACTGCATTATAATTCCTCTCGAAGAGAATACCCATTTGTAACCATTTCCTGTGCAGCCATTCCTGAGAATCTTTTAGAGAGCGAATTATTCGGACATGAAAAGGGTGCATTTACTGGAGCAGTGGAGAGGAAATTGGGTAAATTTGAAGTGGCAAACGGAGGGACCATCTTCTTAGACGAGATAGAGGAGTTACCTAAACCCCTTCAGGCAAAGGTCTTGCGGGTAATAGAAGATAAAGAGTTTGAGAGGGTGGGCGGGACAGAAACTATAAAAGTAGATGTAAGAATTGTGGCAGCCACCAACAGAAATTTGAAAGAGTTGGTGGAGGAAGGAAAATTTAGAGAGGACCTTTACTATCGTCTTAAAGTAGTAACCATAGTTTTACCTCCCTTAAGAGAAAGAAGGGAAGATATTCCTCTCTTGGTGGAGCATTTTATAAAGCATTTTAATCGCAAGATGGAACGTAATATTAAAGGGTTATCCCGTTCAGCTATGGACATTATTTTAGATTATGATTGGCCAGGTAATGTTCGGGAACTTGAAAATGCCATTGAACATGCTTTTATTCATTGCCGGGGAGAGATAATTCAACCCGCCCATTTACCCGAAGAGATTGTGGAAAGCAAAAAAGTACTTGGTGAGGAGAAGAAAATAAGAAATATAAAAGAAATAGAAAAAGGAATTATTCAAACAGCCTTAAAGGAAGGTAAACGGAGAAAAGAGATAGCAGAAATTTTGGGGGTCTCTCGTTCCACCCTGTGGAGAAAAATGAAAAAGTACGGTATTGCTTCTCAGGAAAACTCTTCTGGAAGATGAGTTCAGTGCGAATTTTTCTTCCCCCAGAGAAAATAAAAAAAGAGATGATTTTGGAAGGGAAAGAAGCCCGATACTTGAAGAATATCCTGAGATTGGGAAAAGGAGAGAAGGTGGAAGTCCTGGATGGAAGAGGAAAGGGTTATGTATATGTAATCTCTAAGTTGCAATCCAATCGAGTGTTTATTAATTTGGAGCAAGAAAGGGAAATACTTAACGAGTCTCCTTTAAACCTCATCCTTGGACAGGCTATTCTAAAAAGAGATAGTATGGAAATAGTGATACAGAAGGCTACCGAATTGGGGGTGAAAAAAATCTACCCCCTCATAACTGCCCGTACCCAACTTAGATTCACTCGTAAACTTCCCCGCTGGAGAAAAATAGTCCAAGAAGCAGCCAGACAAAGCGGTAGGGGTCAGATTCCGGAAATTCCAGAGGTAATGAAGTTAAAAGACTTCTTAAGGCTTCCTTTAGAAGGGATAGTACTGTGGGAGGGAGAAAGGAGGAGAGGTTTAAGGGATTTTCTAAAGGCTCACAAAAAGAAAGACCTTTGTATTCTGGTGGGTCCAGAGGGTGGTTTTTTACCCGAGGAGATCAAGGAATGTGAAAGGAAGGGATTTCTACCAGTTTCTCTGGGACCTCGTATTTTGAGAGCGGAAAGTGTCCCCTTAGCAGTCTTGAGTATTCTACAGTATGAGTGGGGGGATTTGGGAAGGTGCGAGGTGACTCATAATGTTTCAATAAGCAACGTTAGGTTTTAAAATAGAACATAATTTTGTATATAAAAATTTCATTTTCCCCTAAAAACCTTTATTATCAGGGGGTTTTACTCTTTGGCATGTTTCTTGCCTAAAATCTCTAAAGAAAGGAGGTGAAAAGTATGCCTCGAGGATTCGGGAGAGGTTTTTGGGGATATGGAGGATTCTGGCCAGGATGGGGATGGAGGGGTAATCCCTTCCCTTTCTGTAGATGGTTCCCTTGGTTACCCAGATGGTGGTGGGCTACACCCTATGCTTTTCAGTTTGCCAGCACCATTCCCTACTTTGGAGGGTATGGTTTCCCCTATTGGGGAGGTTACCCCCTTTATACAGGAGGTTCATCCTCTTATACAGGAACTGGATATCCTGGTGTGAAGTAAGGAGGTGAGAGGTATGCCTTTTGGTTTGGGACCATATGGATGGTTTATGTTCCCCTGGTTTAGTTACTGGTTCTATACTTATTGGTATCCCTGGATGTGGTCATGGTATAGACCCTTTGGATATCCAGGGTGGGGAACGCCGGTGATGAGTAGAGAAGAGGAGTTGAGGTTTCTTCAGGACCAGCAGAAGAGCCTGGAGGAACAACTCAACGATATTAAGAGAAGGATAGAGGAACTATCCAAGAAGTGAAAGGAGGTGATGAGAATGAGATATCGCTGGATGTTTTATCTTACCGGTCTGCCAGGCTGGATGAGGTTTGGTTTCTCTCCAGGGTGGATAGGGAGATCTCCTACAGGCTTGGGTCCGGCAGCACAGTACCTTATGTATGGAATATGGCCTACTCCCCAGATGAACTATTGGTGGCAGATGATGGGTGGAGTAAACCCTACAGGCACGCCTTATGCTTCCCCCTTTACCCCTCCAACCGAGGATATAAATACTCTTAAAGCCCAAGCAGAGATTCTGGAGGACCAACTGGA
>CAZSGC010000075.1:0-7175 GCA_964606225.1 uncultured bacterium
CGGTAAAACTTGATGAAAATTTTCTTCATTGGTGATATAGTAGGTAAAGCGGGAAGGGAGGCAGTAAAGAAGGTAGTAGAGAAATGGCGAGAAAAAGTAGATTTCTTTATAGCCAACGCAGAAAATGCGGCGGGAGGGAATGGAATTACCCCTCGGGTGGCGGAGGAACTTTTCTCTATAGGAATAAATGTTCTTACCACGGGAAATCATATCTGGGATAAGAAAGAGATAATGGAGATAATTGAGAAGGAAGAAAGGCTCCTGCGACCTGCTAATTACCCTCCTCAAGCTCCAGGGAGGGGAGGGGGTGTTTACAAAACTATTCAGGGTGATAAAATAGGAGTGATAAATATTGCGGGAAGGGTATTTATGCCCTGCTTGGATTGCCCTTTTCGGGTGGTTTTAAGAGAGATAGAAAGGATAAAGAAGGAAACTCCCTGTATTATAGTGGATGTGCATGGAGAGGCTACCTCTGAGAAGATGGCTTTAGGGTTTTATCTGAATGGCAAAGTTTCTGCGGTTATCGGTACCCATACCCACGTGCAGACAGCGGATGAGATGATACTTTCTGAGGGAACTGCCTATATTACAGATGTGGGGATGACCGGTGCCTTTGATTCCATAATAGGGGTAAAGAAAGAGGAGGTACTTACAAGATTTCTTACTCAAATTCCGGTGAGATTTAAAGCAGCAAAAGGTAATGTGTGGGTAAATGGTGTGGTGGTGGAGATCCAAAGGGATAATGGTAAGGCTGTTCGTATTCAACGGGTAAAAGAGAGGTTAGAGTAATGGAAGAAGCAGTTGAAAAAGGAGGGGCGAAAGTGTCTCTGTTGAAGGTATCTTCAAAATCTTCTCCAACTGCAGTAGCAGGTGCTCTGGCTGGTGTCATCCGCCGGGAAGGAAGTGCTGAACTTCAGGCTATAGGCGCGGGAGCACTTAATCAAGCAGTCAAGGCAATTGCTATCTGCAGAGGATACGTAGCACCTAACGGGCTTGACCTTATCTGTGTTCCTGCCTTCACAGATGTGGAGATTAATGGAGAAAAGAGGACTGCTATAAAGTTGATTGTAGAGTCCAGATAGGGTAAGCAGAAAAGTATAGTACACGTTTGAAAGTTCTGGGAATTGAGACAGGGGGAAGGTGGAGTGGTTTTGCCCTCTGGGAAGGAGGGCAAGTAGTGGTGGAATATATATTTACTGCTTCTTTATTAAGCGAGAACTATCTTCCCCGGCTAAAGTCATTACTTGAACAGTCTAACTGGAAAATTGAAGAGATTGGAGTAATTGGAGTAGATTTAGGTCCCGGTTCTTTCACTGGACTTCGAGTGGGTCTAAGTATTGCTAAGGGATTCTCCCTTCCCTATAAGATACCTGTGGTGGGAGTCTCTACCTTTGAAGTTATTGCTTATAACTTTTATCCTTCTTCCCTCCCCTTATTAATTCTTATACCTTGCCGAAGGGGTGAAGTATTTTTCTGTAAGGGGAGGTGGGAGGAAGAGAGGATGAAGATAATCTCAGAAGAAGTGGTGAGGTTAGAAGATATAAGATTTCGGGTAACTTCTCCTACCTTGATAACGGGGGAAGGAAGCCTAATTTATAGAGAAGAGTTGAAGGAACTTCTGGGAAATAAGGCAATTTTCTCCCCTCCTACCCAGTCCTTTCCCCGCCCCTCAACAGTATGTCTTTTGGCAGAGAAGAGGTGGAGAGAAGTCTCCTGGGAGGAGGGGATATCTTTAAGTCCTCGTTACCTTAAGTATCCTACCATTAGAAAGGAAAATGGGAGTATATGAAGATTCCAGACAACTCCATTACTCTCTTAAGGGCAAACTGGAGATAAAAAGTAAAGTAAAGATAGATAGCAAAAAAGCCCTCTCTTTGGCTTATACCCCAGGAGTAGCCGAACCTTGTCGGATTATTCATTCTTCTCCTTCCTCTATCTATGACCTAACTATGAAGGGTAACTGTGTAGCAGTGGTGAGTGATGGTTCAGCAGTTTTAGGACTGGGCAATATTGGTGCACAGGCTTCTCTTCCGGTGATGGAAGGGAAAGCCTTACTTTTTAAAGAACTGGCAGGAGTGGATGCTTTCCCCATATGTATAGACTCTCAGGATGTGGAAGAGATAGTAAGGGTAGTGGAACTCATTGCTCCTGTTTTTGGAGGGATAAATCTGGAGGATATCTCTGCCCCTCGCTGTTTCCTTATAGAGGAGAAACTTAAGGAGAGACTGGATATCCCCATTTTCCATGATGACCAACATGGCACAGCAGTAGTTGTTCTGGCTGCTCTCTTAAATGCTTTGAAACTTACAGGAAGAAAAGTAGAGAATACCTCAGTGGTAATAAATGGTGCAGGAGCAGCAGGTATTGCGGTATCCACTTTTTTACACCATTATGGATTTGGAGAGATAATTCTCTGCGATAGCAAGGGGATAATTTATGAGGGAAGGAAAGAGGGGATGAACTTTGCTAAGGAAAGAGTAGCCAGATTTACCAATCCTGAAAAGATTAAGGGAGGATTGGAAGAAGCAGTGAAGGGAAAGGATGTATTTATAGGATTATCGGTCCCCGGAGTGTTAACCGGTTCTATGGTAAGAAAGATGAACAAGGATTCTATAATCTTAGCCTTGGCTAACCCGGAACCGGAGATTCATCCTGAAGAAGCCAAGAGAGCGGGAGCAAAAATTATAGGTACGGGAAGAAGCGACTATCCCAATCAGATCAACAATGTTTTGGGCTTCCCCGGGATATTTAAAGGGGCACTTTCCGTAAGGGCTAAAGAAATCAATGAGGAGATGAAGATATCTGCATCCCAAGCACTGGCAAGGGTTCTTTCTCCTGAAGAATTGAGAGAAGACCGTCTTCTTCCCTTGCCTCTGGATAAAAGGGTAGTTCCTGCAGTTTCTCAAGCAGTTAGTGAGGCAGCCATAAGAACAGGGGTAGCTCAGAGATAATCCCTTCCTATTTCCAAAGGAAAAGGTTTACTGGTATAATTTCTCACATAATTAGGATAAATGCCCATGCATACTTGGTTGGAGGTTGATCTTAAGGCTATTCGAGAAAACTTCCTAGCGGTGAAGGAGAAAGTAGGGAAGAGAAAAGTTCTGGTATGTGTTAAAGCAGATGGATATGGGCACGGTATAGTAGAAGTTTCTCGGTTTCTGGAGAGAGAAGGAGTAGATTTTTTAGGAGTAGCCAGATGGGAAGAAGGGGCAGAGTTAAGAGAATCGGGGATAAAAACTCCCATTCTTATACTGGGTTCCATATTACCGGAGGATGTAAATAAAGCCTTAAAATACCGCTTACGAATCACTGTGGGGGATGAAGAAATAATTGAAAGAGTGGAGAGGGAGGTATTAAAAAGTAAAGTATCTATCCCCCTTCATCTTAAAGTGGATACGGGAATGGGGAGAATTGGAGCAGGTTTGGAAGAGGCTAAAAGATTGGCTTCCTTAATACTTGAAAAATCTTTATTTCTGGAAGGCATATTTACTCACTTTCCCTCTGCTGAGGATGATGAGGAATTTACCCTTTACCAGATAAAAACCTTTAACTCTCTGGTTAAGGAATTGGAAGAGAAAGGCTGCAAGATTCCCTATGTGCATATGGCTAACAGTGCGGGTGTGCTTAACTTTCCTTCCTCTTATGCAGATATGGTAAGACCAGGAATTATGATTTATGGGTATTATCCTTCTCCTCAAACAAAGAAGAGCGTAAGACTTACTCCTTCTTTAACTTGGAAGACCAAGGTGGTTTTCATTAAAAAGGTGGATAAAGGGAAGTCTGTAAGTTATGGAAGAACCTACTATACTCATAAACCCTGCAAGATACTGACCTTAAGTGTAGGTTATGGAGATGGATATTCTCGCTATCTCTCCAACCGAGGGGAGGTACTTATAAAAGGTAAAAAATTCCCTGTGGTAGGAAGAGTATGCATGGACCAGATTATGGTGGAGGTAGATAGAAACTTTCCTGTAAACAAGGGGGAAGAAGTTATACTGATGGGTAAAGATTTGGGAGTGGAGGATATAGCAGAGAGGATAAACTCCATACCTCATGAGGTGGTGGTAAGGATCGGGAAAAGAGTAAAAAGGGTATACAGAAATGGGTGAATATGCAGATTTACATCTCCATTCTCTTTACTCAGATGGTTCTTACTCTCCAGAGGAAGTGGTGGAGAGGGCAAAAAATTTAGGATATAAGGCTATTGCTCTTACCGACCATGATACGGTAGATGGTATCCCTCGGTTTCTTAAAGCGGGTAAAGAAAGAGGGATAGAGGTAATTCCGGGAGTAGAAATCTCTGCAGAGATGAATGAGGAAATACATATCCTGGGACTCTTTATTGAATGGGAAAATCCTCCTTTTATTAAGCGCCTTAGAGAACTGGTCTTATCTCGTCAGGAAAGAGTAAAGAGAATCCTTAAGAAACTCTCAAAATTAGGAATTTCTATAACCTGGGAAGAAGTCAGGAAAGTAACTCAAGGTGAGGTGGTAGGTAGACTCCACATAGCCAGGGTTTTGAAAGAAAAGGGTGTGGTAAAGAGTATTACCGAAGCCTTTACCCAGTATTTAGGAGAAGGTGCTCCTGCCTATGTAAGCAGAAAACGAGTTTCTCCTCAGGAAGCAGTAGAACTCATCACCTCTGTTAAAGGAATTCCCATACTGGCTCATCCTCAGTTTCTCAAAGACCTCTCCATCATTCCCTCTCTGGTAGAGGCAGGTATTGCAGGGATAGAAGTATATTTTCCTAATCATGGAGAAAATCCCTCACCCCGGTTTCTTTCCATAGCCAGAGAATATAATCTGCTCCTCAGCGGAGGTTCAGATTGTCATGGTAAAGCCAAGGAGGAAATTTTACTGGGGAAAGTGAAGGTTCCTTACCCTCTGGTGGAGAAGATGAGAGAATGGCGGAGGAAAAGATACGGGTCTTAAGGGTTCTCTCCAATCTTGGTGGAGGTGGAGTTCAGAGAAGGCTTCTTTCTCTCCTTCCCTATCTGAATGAGAAATGGGAGATAAATCTTCTGTCTTTTAAAGGGGGGATACTGGAAGAAGAGTTCCGGAAAAGAGTAAAAGAACTTCTCATAGTAAGGAGAAGAAGTAAATTCGATCCTGTTTGTATATCTAAAATTTACAACTATTTAAAAAAAAGAAAAATTCATATTCTTCATACCCATACTCATAAGCCCAATACCACTGCCAGGATAGCAGGTATTCTGGCTGGAGTCCCGATAATTATTGCTCAAGAGCACAACTTGGATACCTGGAAAGGTATCTTACAGAGATTTATAGATGTATTTTTCGCAGGTTTTACAGATAGAATAGTGGTAGTTTCCAAGGCAGTAGGGGAGTTCTATCATTCTATAGGTATACCACGAGAAAAGATTTACCTATTGTATAATGGGATTGAATACGAGAAATACATCCTTAGAGAAGAAGTTAAAGAGAAAGCAGGCAAGAAAAAAGGAGAATTGTGGGTAGGTTATGTAGGAAGGTTACATCCTCAGAAAGGGGTAGAGTTTCTAATAAAAGGTTTTAAGAAAGTTTCCCTCTCCTTTCCCCAGGCTCAACTCCTCATCATAGGAGAAGGACCTCTTAAAGATAAACTTCTTCACATAGTAGAGGAAGAAGGAATCCAGGGGAGAGTGAAGTTCATGGGAAGGAGGGAAGACCTTTCTTCCCTTCTTCCCCTCCTGGATATCTTGGTTCTTCCTTCCTTAAGAGAAGGATTTCCTAACGTTATTCTGGAGGCTATGGCTTCTTCTCTTCCTGTGATAGCCAGTGATACAGGAGGAGTAAGAGAAGTGGTAGAGGAGGGAATAACTGGTTACCTGGTACCTCCTAAAGATGTTTCTGCTCTGGCAGCCAGAATCAAGTTACTTCTCCAGGATCAAGCCTTAAGGGAAGAGATGGGAAGGAGAGGGAGGGAGAAAGTGAAAAAATTTCATATATCCCGCATGGCAGAAGAGACCATAAGACTCTATACCTCTCTTCTTAAGGAAAAGGGAATTCGGATATGTTAACCGCCATAGTTCTTACCTACAATTCCCAGTCTACCTTAGAAAAATGTCTGAAAAGCCTTACCTGGTGTGATGAAATTCTAATAGTGGATTCCTTTAGTGAAGATGAAACTCTATCCATAGCCCGGAAATTTACCTCCCGTATATTTCAGAGAGAATATCAGAATTATGGAGACCAGTTAAATTTTGCTTTAAAAAAAGCCAGAGGGGAATGGGTATTAGTGATAGACTCTGATGAGGAAGTTTCTCCTTCCCTGCAGAGGGAAATCCAGGAAACTCTCTCTTCTCCCTTCCCCCTTACTGGATTCTATATTCCTCGTAAAAGCAAGTTTCTGGGTAGATGGATAAATCATTGCTGGAAAGGAGACAAGGTATTAAGACTTTTTAGGAAAGAGTATGCTCAATACCGAGAAAGAGAATTAGGTTCTTCTCCCCGGATAGAAGGAAAAGTGGGAATGCTCCAGAATCCTATCCTCCATTATCCCTACCGTGACCTTAAGCATTATCTGGAGAAACTAAATTACTATACCACCTGTGCAGCTCGTCAGATGCACAAAGAAGGAAGGAAATTCAGAATTTATAACCTCTTTCTAAACCCCTTAGGTAAATTCATCCAGATGTACTTTCTTAAAAAGGGTTTCTTGGATAAAGGAGAGGGTTTTCTCCTCTCTCTCCTTTCCTCCTTCTATGTTCTGGTTAAATTTGCCAAACTATGGGAGATACAAAGAAAGTCCTGATTCGTCCTCCCAACTGGGTGGGAGATGCGGTCCTCTCCACTGCTTTTCTTCCTCTCATCCAGAAAAACCTTCCTTCCTATCAACTTCACATCCTCTGCCATGAGAGGGTAAGGGATGTATTTCTAAATCATCCTCTCATAAATAGTCTTAAGGTAATACCAGAGAAGATGAGCGAGAAAATCCATCTTCTTCAAACTTTAAGAAAAGAAAGGATAGAGAAGGGGATTCTCTTTACTAACAGTTTCTCTTCTGCTTTCCTCTTCTTTCTGGCGGGGATTAAAGAAAGAATAGGGTATGCTACTCAGGGGAGAAGAATACTACTTACTCATCCCATCCCTCTTCCCTCTCACTGGGATAAACTTCATCAGATAGATTACTATGCTCATCTCTTCCAGAGACTGGGCTGGGTAGGGGAGGAGAG
>CAZSGC010000076.1:0-7140 GCA_964606225.1 uncultured bacterium
AATATTTACATGCATCTTCATACATAGCCTTTGAGTTTGGATACTCTCTAAACTGGTGATCAGCCATCTTTTATAACCTCCTTTGGTTATTTAATACCTCTCAATGGTGCAGTTCAACAAACCACCTCAAACTTAGGCATTTTTCATTTATCTAATGTATTTACCCTCTCTAAAAATTTTGTCAAGACTTTGTATAAGTCCATAACATATTGGGAAAATTTTCTTTTAAGAGAGGGAAGCATGGAGTCTTCGGGTATTATAAAGAGGGAATCACTTGAAACTCTTATGCAAGGAAAGGGTATAAATTTTACTTCATTTGGGGTAAAATTACTTAAGGCAAAAAAAGGAGATTAAGATGAGTGTGTATAGAACAATACTTGAGAGAAGAACTATAAGGAGGTTTGAAGAGGATAAGCCTCTTAGTATGGAGGTTTTGGAGAAGATGATAAATGCTGCTCGTCTCGCTCCTTCTGCAGCTAATCTTCAACCCTGGAAGTTTGTGGTAATAAACAAAAAGGAACTATGCGATAAAATTTTTCCTTATCTACGATGGGCAGGGTATATTGCGCCTAAGGGAGACCCTCCCCCTGGGGAACGTCCCTCTGCCTATATTATCCTGATAGCAGACCCCAGAATTAATAAATCCTGGCAACATGATTTTGGAGCGGCAGCTCAGAATATCATGCTTACTGCCTGGGAGATGGGAATTGGAAGTTGCTGGATAGGATCCATAAATAGAAAAAAAATTAAGGAATTACTGGGAATTCCTCAGGAGTATGAAGTAGATACAGTGATTGCCCTGGGTTATCCAAAGGAAAAACCGGTTATAGAGGAAGCGATAGATTCTATAAAATACTGGAAAGATGAGAAAGGCGTTCTCCATGTCCCTAAGAGGAAACTCCAGGACCTTCTGCATATCAACGGATGGTAAGAAAGGAAGGTTTTACTTTTATCTGATAGAGGAAGAGGGAGGCTAAGGTTTTACCATCTCTAATTTTGCCTTCTTCCAGATAAGTTTTTAACTCTTTTAGAGTAAAAATTTTTACCTCTATAAATTCATCTGCTTCCGGCTTCTTTATTCCCTTTTCCAACTGCTCCGCTACAAATAGATGAATTCTCTCTGTGCAATATCCTGGAGAAGGGTAATAGACACCCAGATTTTGAAGGCTTCCACATATATACCCGGTTTCCTCTTCCAGTTCCCTACGTGCACAATCCTGAAGATTTTCCCCTTTTTCTATTCTTCCCGCAGGTATCTCCCAGATAAAATCCTCTACAGGTTTTCTAAATTGTCTTATCAGGAGGATACGGTCTGGGGAGAGTAAAGGAAGGATACCCACAGAGCCTTGATGTTCTACAATCTCCCGAGAATGTTCTTTCCCATCAGGAAGAAGAACCTGATCAATTCTTAGGTTTATAATTTTCCCTTCATAGATTTTTCTGCTATGAATAGTTTTCTCTTCCCCAAGCATTTCTTTGCCCTATCTTAAATCTCCTTTTCCCCTTACATACTCTACCAGTCCACCTGCTTTAAGTATTTCCTTCATGAAGGGAGGAAGAGGAGAAAAGGAGATTTTTTCTCCTGAACTCAAATTCTTTATCCATCCTTCTTCCATATTTACTTCTAAGGTATCCCCATTTCTTATAAAAGAGGTGTCGCACTCCAAGAGAGGTAACCCCACATTTATAGCATTACGAAAAAAGATACGGGCAAAGGAAGAGGCTATAACTGCACGAATTCCGGCAATTTTTATAACTCTGGCTGCATGCTCTCGAGAGGAGCCCAATCCAAAATTTTTGCCTGCTACCAAGAAATCTCCTTTACGCAGTTTTTTTATAAATTCCGGGTCAGCATCTTCCAGAATATGCTTAGCCAGTTCCGGGAGATTATCTCTCAGGTGAAAGTATCTTCCGGGAATAATTAAATCCGTGGAGATATTATCTCCAAATTTATGAGCCTTACCTTTCCAGGTCATGAAAGAACCTCTCTGGGATCGGTCAGATAACCGGTGAGAGCAGAAGCAGCACAGGTAGCAGGAGAAGCCAGATAGATGAAAGCATGAGGGTTTCCCATCCTTCCTTTGAAATTTCGGTTAGCAGTAGAAAGACAGTTCTCTCCATCTGCCAGAACACCCTGGTGAATTCCTACACAGGGGCCACATCCAGGAGGGAGAATAATTCCTCCTGCTTCCAGAAGCACCTCCCATAATCCTTGTTTAATTCCCTCTTGATAAACCTTACGGGAAGCAGGAGCAAGGATAAGCCTCACCTTTACTCTCTTTCCTTTGAGTATCTCTGCAGCAATTTTAAAATCACTTAATCTTCCCCCTGTGCAGGTTCCTATAAATACCAGGTCCACTCTTAAGTTTTCCTTTTCTTTCACAGGAACCACATTATCTACTCTATGAGGTAGTGAAATTAAAGGCTGTAGAGTATCCAGTTTCAGATAGATTGTCTTTTCATAAATAGCATCCTCATCTCCTTGCAGCTCTTGAAACTTTTCTCCTCTGGAAGTTTTTAGAAGATATTCCTGGGTAACTCTGTCGCTTCCAAAAATTCCTGTCTTAGCCCCTGCCTCTACGGCCATGTTGCACAAAGTGAATCTGGTCTCCATATCCAATTCTTTCTTGCTGGTAAATTCTAAGGCTTTATAAGTAGCTCCCTCCGCCCCCAGAATCCTGATTATCTCCAGTATAATGTCTTTACCCATCACTCCTTTGGGTATTTCTCCTTCCATCTCTACCTTAATGCTGGGTGGGACCTTTAGCCAGGTTTTCCCTAAAGCCATAGACACCGCAATGTCTGTAGACCCCATCCCCGTGGCAAAACTACATAAGGCTCCAGAGGTACAGGTGTGGGAGTCTGCTCCCACGATGATTTCTCCAGGAGAAGCATATTTCTCCACCATGATCTGATGGCAGATTCCTTCTCCTTCTTCGGAGAGTATAGCCCCTGCCTTTTTGGCAAATTCTCTTAAGAACTTATGAGAATTTGCCAACTCACTTCGGGGAGGAGGGGAGGCATGATCCAGAAAGATTAAAGTTTTCTCAGGTTTTTTTAATTTAGCTTTCCCTAAGTTCTCTAAAACTTTAAGGGCTAAAGGACCGGTTCCATCCTGTACAAATACCCAATCTACAGGAAATATATGTATTTCACCGCTTTTAACCTCCTTCCCCAACTTTAAGGAGAGTATTTTTTCCGCTAAGGTCTGTCCCATAAGATTCTTAAGGAAGAACGGTCATAATTTTTCGTGCCTGCTCTGGATACTTGGCAATGAACCGTAGTTCATCCTCAGTGAGAGGTTTCTGGGTGTGAACATTAGCATACCGTACAAGTTCCAGAATTTTTTCTGCTTCTTTCTCGTCTTTAAACTCGATCTCCAGTTTACCGTAAACATTCCTGAATCCCCGGATACCCGAGTATTCTCCCAAGGTAATCATTCTACCTGTCTCTATTATCTCCGGCTCTCCTCTTCCTAATTCTTCATAATGGTATAATTCGTAGTTCCTCCAGTCTTTTAGGGCTCCATCAGCATGTATCCCGGATTCATGAGCAAAAGCGTTAGCACCTACTCCAGGTTGATTTACAGGAATAGGGACTCCAAAAGCATAGGAAGCATACTTGGCTAATTTCCAGGCCTTAGATAAATCTACTCTTTCATCCAAAGGATATTTCCCTCCCATACCACTGGATTTCTTTAAGGCAAGTATAACCGAGACCAGGTCCGCATTACCCGCTCTTTCTCCCATCCCATTAACTGTGGTATTGATGTAAGCATCCACTCCCTCATCAATGGCTGCTTTTGCTCCCGCTATTGAGCAGGCTACTGCCATACCCAGGTCATTATGGCAGTGGAGCTCAATGGGTAACTTAGTCTTTCTGGCTAAGTAAGCTACCCGTTCATAAATGGTAAAAGGGTCATCGTATCCCAGGGTATCACAGTATCTTATTCTGTGAGCCCCATGTTCCTTAGCGGCTAAGGCAAACTCTACCAGATAATTCAGGTCAGTACGAGAAGCGTCTTCAGCATTGACTCCAATTATCTGAATATTTCTCTCCTTTGCTGCTTCTACCGCATCCACCATAAGTTTAATAATATCCTCACGGGAATACTTACCTCTAAACTTTCCTTTTATCATCTGGTCAGAGGTGGATATGGAGAGATTAAGATTTCTGATTTTAGTGAGTTCAGTAGCCAGTTCCACATCTTTTCTTATTGCTCTTACCCAACCGGAGAGAATTATGGGTTTTAATACTCCCATTTCTGCCAGTTCCAGATTAGCGTTTATATAGAAAGTTTCATGTCGAGTAAAAGGGAACCCCATCTCACTCTGGTATATCCCCATTTCATTCAGATAAATATTGATTATGGTTTTCTGGAGTTTTGCCAGCCCTAAACGAGAGGTTTGTACTCCATCCCTGTTGGTAACATCCAGGATATAAATCTTAGGCTTTTTCTTCATCTTCTCACCTTCCTTAAAGTTCCAAAAACTCTATCCCTTTCACTTCCGGAATTTCCCGAATTTTTTCTAAAACCTTAGACTCAGGGGAGGAGTCCAGATTGAGAACAGTAATGGCTTCCCCTCCCTTTACTTTCCTATCGAAGGTCATCTGAGCAATATTAATACCTTCCTTACCTAATAAGGAGCCTATCTTTCCGATAAGTCCCGGTCTATCCACATTATAGCACAGAAGAAGAGGTCCTTGAGGGTTGATCTCTACATGGAATTGGTCCACTTTCACAATACGAGGTATACTTCCAGAGAAAAGAGTGCCAGAGACTTTACTCGCTTCTTTAGAAGTTTTGGTCTCCACAGAAATTAAGGAAGCAAAATCCTCGCTTTTAGAATCTCTTCTTTCCGTTACTTTAATCCCTCTTTCTTCTGCAAATAGATGAGCGTTCACATAAGTAATACTTCCGGGTAGCATAGTAGAGAATAATCCTTTGAGTATCCCCGAGGTAAGAAGGGAGAGATTAGAGATATTTACTTCACCCAGATACTCTATTCTCACTTCCTTAAGAGACTCTTTCAATCTCTGCCCCTGAAAAGAGCCGAGTTTTTCGCATAATTGAAGGTATCCTTGAGCATTAACCCATTCTTCAGGAGAAAGTTGAGGTAGATTTACTACATTTCGGTATATCCCTCTCTTTAAAGCATCACTTATCTGCCTTCCCATTTCCACAGCTACATTATACTGAGCCTCATAGGTAGATGCTCCCAGATGGGGAGTTACAATCACTTCTGGAAGTTGAAGGAGGGGAGAATCTTCAGGTGGTTCTTTTTCGAAGACATCCAATGCCGCTCCTTTGACCTTGCCACTTTTTATAGCCTCATAAAGAGCCTTTTCATCTATAATTCCTCCCCGAGAGCAGTTGATTATTCTCACCCCTTTCTTCATTAAGCGGAATTCTTTTTCTCCCACCAGATACTTTGTGTGAGGGGTAAGAGGGACATGGAAAGTGATAAAGTCAGCCTCAGAAAGGAGTTTTTCCCACTCTACCCATTCCACACCTAAATTTTTGGCTTTTTCTCTGGATATGAAAGGATCATAGGTAATTACTCTCATTCCTAAGCCCAGAGCACAACGTGCTACATGAGTGCCCACTCTTCCCAGACCCACTACTCCCAAAGTTTTCCCGAAAACTTCCACTCCCATAAATTTTTTTCTATCCCATACTCCCTTTTTAAGAGCATCATTGGCTTGGGGAATGTTTCTGGCCAGAGAAAGAAGCAAAGAGATGGTATGCTCGGCTGCAGAGATAGTATTTCCTGTAGGAGTATTCATAACCATTATCCCTTTGCGAGTAGCCTCCTCCAGATCAATATTATCCAATCCTACTCCTGCTCTTCCAATGATTTTAAGAGCATCCGCATTTTGAATTACTTCTGCGGTTACCTTAGTCCCACTTCTCACTATCAAAGCAACTATCCCTTTGATTTTTTCTTTTAACTGTTGGGGAGGTAATTTTCCTGTCTCTTCAACTTCAAATCCTTCCTCTTTGAGTATCTTAATCCCTTCTTCACTTAGATTATCGGTCACCAGGATTTTCATAGCCACTCCTCCTCAATAAGAAGTGAATACTTCTTGTGCTCTTCCCACTCCCTTCCCTAACTTTACTGAATAACCCAATTGATGGAGAGCCATCTCTAAGGCAGAGATTGCCAACAAGATATCCGTGAAATTCATATACCCTAAGTGAGCGATTCTAATAATCTTCCCTTTAAGATGAGCCTGTCCACCTGCTACCTGGACTCCCAACTCATCCTTCATAAATTTATAGAGTTTTATCCCATCTATTCCTTCCGGTACTTTAACCGCTGTTACTGCTTCCGCTGGTGACTCAGCAAGTAGTTCCAATCCTATGGCTTTTACTCCTTCTCTGGTAGCCTCTGCCATTATAGCATGCCGTCTCCATAAGTTTTCTATCCCCTCTTCCTTTATTATTTTTAAGGACTCTCTTAGAGCAACTATTAAACCTACCGCAGGAGTAAAGGGAGTATCATTTTTCTCATAAGAATTTCTGGCTTTTCTAAGGTCCCAGTAGTACTTGGGGGAAGTGGAGTTTTTCACCCTTTCCCAGGCTTTCTCATTAAAGCAGATGAAAGAAAGTCCAGGTGGTAACATGATTCCTTTCTGGGAACCTGCTACTACCACGTCTATATTCCACTCATCTGTTCTCAACTCCATGGCTCCCAGACCACTTATGGCGTCCACTACCAGAAGAACACCCCTGGAGCTGGTTATCTGAGCCAGAGCCTTTACATCTGTTTTTGCTCCCGTAGAGGTCTCACACAAAGTACAGAAGGCAGCCTTAACTTCAGGGTTTTCCTTCAGGGATTTCTCCAGTTCCTCTGGTTTTATAGTTTTCCCCCATTCCACCTCCAGAGGTAGGCATTTTATTCCGAAAGAATCCAATAACTCTTTCCATCTTTCCCCAAATTTCCCTCCTACTATGGCTATGGCTTTTTCTCCCGGAGAAAGGAAATTTACTACTGCTGCTTCCATAGCCCCAGTACCTGAGGAGGCAAAAGTAATTACCGGATTCTTCGTCTGAAACAGATATTTTAACCCTTCGTTTACCTCTTTAAAGATTTCCTGGTATTCTGTGGTACGATGGTGAATGATGGGGCGAGAAAG
>CAZSGC010000077.1:0-6822 GCA_964606225.1 uncultured bacterium
TGGTTTGATGGACCGTCCGGACCTGTTGAAAATTCTTAAGGAAGAAGGGATAAAATTTGTGCGAAGTTGGTGTGGTACTAAGGATAGATGGGACCCTATAAACGCTTCCTCTCTAAATCTACAGCCTTTCTTCTATACAGAGTCAGGGTTTCCGGAGATTATGGAGTTTCCTCTTCATGTAGTAGATGAGTTTAACCGTGCACGTTATGGATGGAATAATCACGACCTTTACTTTCGTTTTGTGAGAGCCAAAATGATGGAAGCAGCAGAAAAAAAACTAACTTTTGTTTATTCCCAGAAGGACTATATCACCCTTAGAGGAGACCCAGGGATGAATCTCACCAGAAAAATTCTTCAAACTGCACAAGAGTTAGGGTTTACTTTCCAAACCTATTGGCATTATTATTTAAGAGAAGTAGCTAAGACTCGACTTAAAGGGGTGTTTTAGTGGAGATTCCTGAGAAAGAAATTTTTAAGGTCTTTATGGAGAAAGGTGCCCTTCTTAAAGGACACTTTTTACTTTCCTCTGGCTTACATTCAGATACTTATCTCCAATGTGCTTTAGTTCTTCAATTTCCCTCTTTAGCGGAAAGGTTAAGCAGGTATCTGGGAGATTTATTTAGAGGAGAAAAGATAGAAGTGGTAATTGGTCCTGCCCTGGGGGGAATAATCTTAGCCTATGAAGTAGCCAGAGTCTTAGGAGTGAGAGGTATCTTTGCGGAAAGGGTAGGGGAGAATTTTACTCTGAGGAGGGGATTCTCCATAAAAGAGAGGGAAAGGGTTTTAGTGGTGGAAGACGTCATCACCACCGGGGGTTCTTTAAAAGAAGTTATAAAGTTAGTCCATGATTATAAAGGAGTAGTAATAGGGATTGGATGTTTAGTAGATAGAAGTGGAGGGAAAGCAGACTTGGGTGTTCCCAAGAAAGCATTGCTTACCTTGAATATAAAAAATTTCCATCCTGAAGATTGTCCACTCTGTAAGAAGGGAATTCCTTTAGAAAAACCAGGTAGCAGATACCTTACTGCACAAAAATGAACACTATTTCATAATTGTACAAAGCATGGACAATTTTGCACACCTTCCTCATTTCTATTTGCCCGAGAAATGGGATTCTTCCCTAAGGAAAATACTGGAAGAGGGTGGGAAAATAATGTTGATAGGTGGGGTAGATAGTGGAAAAACTACTCTGGCTCGGTATCTTCTTTGGGAACTTTTAAGGAAAAGAGAGAGGGAAATTGCTTTCCTGGATACGGATGTAGGACAGTCCATCTTGGGTCCTCCTTCAACTTTGGGCATGGGAATATTTGATAAGTTCCCTCAAGATTGGGAAAAGATATTACCCTGGAAAATGTGGTTTGTGGGAACTGTCTCCCCGAGTGGATTCCTTTTGGAGGTTATAACGGGAAGTAAAAAGATGCTGGAGGAGGTAGAATCTTCAGGTATAAGAGATGTAATTATAGATACCTGCGGGATGGTAAGCGGTTGGGAGGGAGTAAGGCTTAAGTTTTTCCAGATAAAATGGCTGACTCCTGACCACATAATCCTGTTGGAGAGAGGGGAAGAACTTAAGGAGTTAAAGGATTTGATAAAAGTGATGGGAGGCAGTTTCTATCATTTACAGGTTGGCCCATGGGTTAAGGAAAGAAAAAGAGAGGAGAGAAGAAATTATAGAAAATTAAAATTTAAGCAATATTTCCAGGGAAGCGAGGAGGTTAGTATAGAAATTTCTCAGGTGGCGATATTAAATTCCTGTGTCCCCTGGCAAGAGAATCTCCTGTTGGGTCTTTCAGAAAAGAAAGGCTTTTCCTTAGGACTGGGTCTCTTTAAAAAGAGAGAAAAAAATCGAATAACATTTCTTACCCCCTTGAAAAACTTGGAAAGAATAAAGATAATTCAAGCAGGAACATTAAGAATCAATCCAAAAACAGGAGAGGAAGAATGAGAGTAGCGGTTGTGGGAGCCACGGGTATGGTAGGGAGGGAAATGATAAAAATTCTGGAGGAGAGAGATTTCCCCGTAGATTATCTTCTTCCCCTGGCTTCAGAACGGTCAAGGGGAGAAAAATTTTTGTTTAAGAAAAAAGAGATAGAAGTAGAGCCTCTTACCAAGGAGTCTTTTAAGAAAATAGACCTGGCTTTATTCTCTGCCGGCACCTCTATAAGCCAAGAATTTGCTCCTTTAGCTGTAAAGGAGGGAACCATTGTCATAGACAATTCCAGTGCTTGGAGAATGGACCCTCAAGTTCCTCTGGTAGTGCCTGAGGTTAATCCTGAAGATGTGGAGTGGCATAAGGGTATAATAGCCAATCCCAACTGCTCTACCATTCAGATGGTGGTGATCTTAAAACCTATCCACGATAAATTCAAATTAAAAAGAGTAGTGGTCTCTACTTATCAATCCGTTTCCGGCTGGGGAAAAGAAGCAGTAGATCAGTTATGGGAAGAAGTCTTGAAAGTAGTCCAAAAGGCTAAAGGAATAAGGTGGGGAAGGGACTTAAAGCCAGAAATCTATTCTCAGATAGAGAGTAAAAAAGTTCTCCCTCATCAGATTGCTTTCAATGTTATTCCGCACATAGATAAAATTCTGCCCAATCTCTACAGTAAGGAAGAGATGAAAATGGTAAATGAAACACGAAAAATCTTAAAGATTCCCCATCTCCCTCTCACTGCTACCACGGTGCGAGTCCCTGTCTTCCGTGGACACGCAGAAGCAGTTAACATAGAGACTCATTTACCCGTTTCTCCTGAGGAAGTAAAGGAAATACTAAAAGATTTTCCAGGAGTCAAACTCATAGATGAACCCTTTACAAACCTCTATCCTCTTCCTCTTCAGGCAGATGGAAGGGATGAAGTGTTCGTAGGAAGAATAAGAAAAGATGAATCTGTAAAGAACGGGATAAATTTATGGATTGTCTCCGATAACTTAAGAAAGGGAGCGGCTTTAAATGCCATTCAGATAGCCGAACTCCTAATAGAGAGAAAAAAATTATGTCCTTAAAAGATTTCCTAAGAGAGAATCTTCCCCGAATTAATGGTTTTTTATCCTCCTGGGTAAGAAATTCTGGCTTACTGGGGGAAAGTATCAGGTATGCTCTCTTCCCAGGAGGAAAAAGATTTCGTCCTTTGTTAGTTCTGGCCTCCTGTGAGTGTGCAGGAGGTAAGATTGAAGACGCAATTCCTGTAGCAGGAGCCATAGAACTGATTCATTCCTTTACCCTTGTTCACGATGACCTCCCCTGTATGGATAATGATGACTTTAGACGGGGGAAACCTTCTTTACATAGAACTTTTGGAGAAGGAATTGCTGTACTGGCTGGAGACGCTCTTTTGAATTTAGCCTATGAAGTAGTGGTACTCTCTCCTTTGCCCTCAAATATTAAAATAAAGATCTTAAAGGAATTTACTTCTACCCTGGGATTTAAAGGAATTCTAAAAGGGCAGGTGGAGGATATAAGAATAGGAAAGAGGGAAAAGAATCTGGAAAAATTGAAGTATATATATGCACTCAAGACAGGTTCACTTATTAAAACAGCAGTAAGGTGTGGATGTATTCTGGCAAAAGGAAAGAAAGAATTACTGGAGAGATTAACCCTTTATGGCGAAAATTTAGGATTGGGTTTTCAGATAATGGATGATGTAGAGGAAGCAAGGGAAGGTAGAACGCCAGATTTTCCCGATTTTCCCACTATTTTAGGGATAGAAGAAGCAGAAAAAATTGCCAGAGATTATATTTTAAAGGCGAAAAAAATTATTTCTCCTTTAGGAGAAAAGGGACAAATCCTTAAAGAGATGGCAGAATGGGTGATAAAAAAAGGATAAGGAAAAAGACTACTCTTAAAGACCTTCCCCCTCATAATAAGCCTCGGGAGAAACTCTCTGAAAGAGGGAGTCCTTCTTTAAGTGATGAGGAACTATTGGCAATTATTTTAAGAACAGGTTATAAAGGCAGGAGTGCTATAGATTTAGCCCGCAGTGTTTTGAGGAAATACCCTCTGGAGAAATTATATAAAATTCCTTTAGAAGAACTAAAAAAAATTAAGGGGATTGGAGAAGCAAAGGCTACTTCTCTAAAGGCTATCTTTGAACTGGCAGAAAGGATCTCTAAAAAATTACATAATCCTCCAGTTATAGATTCACCTCTTAAGGTAGCAGAACTTGTGTGGGAGATAGGGGAGAAGAAAAAAGAGGTATTTGTAGTTCTGTATCTTAATGCTCGAAAACAGTTAGTAAGGAAAGAAGTAATCAGTGTAGGAACACTGGAGGAAAGTCTGGTTCATCCCCGGGAGGTCTTTAAAATTGCCTTGGAGAATCCTACATCCTCTCTAATCTTAGTTCACAACCATCCCTCTGGAGACCCGGAACCCAGTGAAGAAGACATACGCATTACTCATCGTTTAGTAGAGGCGGGAAAAATAATGGGAATAGAAGTACTGGATCATGTTATTATCTCTAAAAATGGTTTTGTAAGTCTGAGAGAACGTAATCTCTTAAAGTAAACTCTACGAGTGGGAAAATTTTTCCCTTTTAAATAGTAAATCCTCATTTGATGTGCCAATTTGTCTCATTTTAAAGAAAAATAAAGAGAAAAATTTCTCAGGCGTAGGGATTCTTTATTTTTGAAAATTGGCACAATAGTTGTTTAAAAATTTGGTGAAGGAGGTAAGAGAAAAATGGCTAAAGCAATTGGAATTGATTTAGGGACTACTAATTCCTGCATGGCTTTTATGGAAGCAGGAAAGCCGGTGGTTATCCACAATGCAGAAGGAGGAAGGGTAACCCCTTCTGTGGTGGCTATTACTAAGACTGGAGAAAGACTGGTAGGTGGACCTGCTAAAAGACAGGCAATTATAAATCCTGAAAATACTGTCTTTTCCATTAAAAGATTTATGGGGAGAAGTTATCCAGAAGTTACGGAGGAAATGAAGTTAGTTTCTTATAAAGTAGTAAAAGGGCCTCGAGAGACGGTTAAAGTTATAATGGGAGGGAAGGAGTATACTCCTCCAGAGATTTCCGCTATGATTCTGAGGAAACTCAAAGAAGACGCTGAATCATATTTTGGAGATAAGGTAACCGAGGCTGTAATTACTGTTCCTGCCTACTTTAATGATTCTCAAAGACAAGCTACTAAGGATGCAGGAAGGATTGCTGGCCTGGAGGTCTTAAGAATAATAAACGAGCCTACAGCAGCCTGTTTAGCCTATGGCTTGGATAAAAGAAAATCTGGAATAATTGCTGTCTACGACCTGGGAGGGGGCACCTTTGATATCTCCATCTTGGAGATAGGAGAAGGAGTTTTTGAAGTAAAAGCCACCAGTGGAGACACTCATTTAGGAGGTGATAACTTAGACCAGCGAATAATCGACTGGATGGCAGAAGAATTCAAAAAGGAGCACGGGATAGATTTAAGACAAGACCGCATGGCTCTGCAGAGGCTAAAGGAGGCAGCGGAGAAGGCTAAATGTGAACTTTCTTCCGCCTTAGAGACGGAGATCAATCTTCCTTTTATCTCTGCAGATGCCTCTGGACCCAAACATCTTACCATGACTCTCACCCGAGCCAAACTGGAACAGTTAGTGATGGACCTCTTGGAGAGAACCATTGAACCCTGCAAACAGGCCTTAAAAGATGCAAAACTTACTCCTAAGGATGTGGATGAAGTTATTCTGGTGGGAGGACAGACCCGAATGCCTAAGGTCCATGAAATTGTAAGCGAAATTTTTGGAAAAGAACCTCAGAAAGGGGTAAATCCAGATGAAGTAGTAGCCATGGGAGCAGCCATTCAGGCAGGGGTTTTAAAAGGAGAAGTTAAAGACATCCTGCTTCTGGACGTCACTCCCCTTACCTTAGGAATAGAAACCCTGGGTGGTATAACCACCCCTTTAATTCCCCGCAATACCACAATTCCCTGTAGGAAAAGCGAGATATTTACTACAGCTGCAGATAATCAGACTTCTGTAGAGATACATGTGCTACAGGGAGAAAGAAAAATGGCTGCGGATAACAAAAGTATAGGAAGATTTATCTTAGATGGAATTCCACCTGCTCCCCGGGGTGTCCCGCAGATTGAGGTTACTTTTGATATTGATGCTAACGGAATACTTAATGTTTCTGCTAAAGACCTCTCCACAGGTAAGGAGCAATCCATAAAAATTCAGCCTTCCAGTGGTCTGGATAAAGAAGAGGTAGAGAGATTAATAAAGGAAGCAGAAAGATATGCAGAAGAGGATGCCCGAAAGAAGGAGAAAGCAGAAGCAAGAAATAAGGCGGATGAAGCTATTTACCAGAGTGAGAAACTGATAAAGGAATTTAAGGACCGTATTACTCCAGAACAGAAGAAATCCTTAGAAGATGCTATCGCTCAAGTAAGGGAGGCTATGAGAAAAGACAATGTAGAAGACATTAAGAAGGCTACCCAACACCTTTGGGAAGTATGGCATCCTATATCCACAGCACTTTACCAGCAGGCTTCTCAAGCCAAGGGAGCACAAAAGGAGGAGACTAAGAAAGAGGAAGGCCCAAAAGGAGAATCTGGAGAGGGAGAAGTAATTGATGCAGAGTTTAAAGAGGAAAAAGGAAAAGAGGAAGGTCATGAGTCCTAAGTTTACTAAGAAAGAGTTGCAGGAACTTCTTAAAAAAAGGGAAGAGGAAATTAAATCTTTAAAGTTAGAGATAGAGAAGATAAAAAAAGAGAAAGAGGAGTACTTAGATACTCTTAAAAGGGTGGCCGCAGATTTTGATAATTACCGGAAGAGAGTAGAAAAAAGAGAAGAGGAGATAAGGAAATTTGCAGGAGAGAACCTGATAAAAGATATAATTCCGA
>CAZSGC010000078.1:0-6728 GCA_964606225.1 uncultured bacterium
CCACAGATTAAACTCCCACCTCCGGTAGTGGAAAAAGCCAGAAGGGCTATTGAGAGAATGGTAGAAATTCTCTAAAGAAAGACCTTCTTTGGGAATTATGCAAGAGAAACTGGAGAAAATTTTAGGATTTAATTCCATGGAGGTGGAAGGTTATAGATCTCCCTTAAAGATTTACCGAAAGGAGGCAAGTAATGGAAAACATTAAACTTCTAAACTGGGGATCCTACAGATTTCTCTATTTAAAGTGGCATTATGAACTTTCCCTAATTGGTAAATGTGCATTATCTCTCCTTATGGCTGGAGTTACGGGAATCCTGGCTCAGGTTCGAATTCCTTTACCCTTTACTCCGGTTCCCATAACTGGACAGTTATTGGGGGTACTTTTAAGTGGCGCAATTCTGGGTAGATTCTATGGAGGATTAAGTCAGATTTTCTATGTAGGTTTAGGTAGTGCAGGTATTCCCTGGTTTGCCGGATTTAAGGGAGGACTACCTTTAGGACCTACAGGAGGCTATTTGATTGGGTTTATTTTCGCTGCTTTATTCGTAGGCTGGATTACGGAAAAATTTGTGAGGGTTAGATTTTTCCTTCCCCAACTGGCAGTGATGATGGGTGGAGTATTAATTATTTACTTTTTCGGTGCAGTTCAATTTTCCGTAATAATGAAGACCAGTCTTCCAGAAACTCTGAAACTGGCAGTATTGCCTTTCATAGGTGTGGACCTTCTTAAGTCCCTTATGGCAGCGGGAATTTCTTCCTCTATTCTTCCTCCCCACTCTTATAATGAAGAAGTGGACGAAGTAAAATTTTCCCTTAAAGCGTAAAGAATGAAAGATATCTTAAAACTGCGCGCTCATCATCTCCTATGTATTCTGGGATTTCGAGGTAAAGGATATTCTCCACAATTTATCAGCAATATGGAGAGAATTGTAGAAAAAATAAAGAAAAATCCTCAGATATTGATCCGGCTAATACATAATGCTGATGAGATATGTGCTCCCTGTCCCTTTAGGGAAGGAAAAAGGTGTACTCGCACTCCCCAAGCACAGGTAGAGATCGTCAAAAGGGATAGAAAGGTCCTTTCTCTCTTAGGGATATATCCTCCTTTTGTTGCTTCAGCCTTAGTCCTGTATTTCTGGATAGGGAGAAAAATTGGCTTACATAAACTTAAGAGCATTTGCCAGGGTTGTGTCTGGGAGCCACTGGGTTACTGTAGAGAAGGGATGAAGAGATTACTGGAGGGAAAGTTCTTCTTAAGTCCAGTAAGACTTGACTTTAAAAAATGAGAGAGAGAAAGTTAGAGATGCGCTTTCTGTGGCTTACCTTCTTTCTCTTACTCTCCTCTTCCTTAAAAGGGGAAGTGAAAGAAATATTTAATCTTACACTTCCGGATATTTCCGGCAAAGAAGTTAAACTCAGCCAGTTTCAGGGGAAGATAATACTTATCAATTTCTGGAGTCTATATTGTTATTACTGTAGGAAGGAAATCCCTGAACTTGTAAAACTTCAGGAAAAATATCAGAAAGACAATCTCCAGGTAATGGGGATCCATTTAGGACCAGGAGGAGAAAGATTGAAGTTTTTTATTCAGAAACAGAGAATAAATTATCCAGTGCTTATGGGAAATAAAGACGTGGTGAAAAAATTCGGAGGCATTCGAGGAGTACCTACCTCCTTTCTGATAGATGAAGGAGGTAGAATGGTAAAAACATATGTAGGTTATCATCCTATGAAGAAAATGGAGGAGGATATAAGGTGGCTCTTGAAAAGAAAAAAGCCAAAATCTTAACTGTAGATGATGACCCGGAGGTCCTCTCTACTATAAGTTTTTTACTGAAGAAGGAAGGATACGAAGTAAGAGAAGCCCGGGATGGGAAGGAGGCTATTAAAGAAATTCACCTCTTTAAGCCTGACCTGATAGTACTGGATATTATGCTCCCTATTCTGGATGGGTATGAGGTGTTAAGAGAACTTCGGAAAGAATATACGGAAGAATCCTATGTCCCTGTAATCATGCTTTCTACGCGGGAGAAAGTGGAAGAGAAGGTTAAATCCTTGGAGAGAGGAGCAGATGATTATCTTCCTAAACCCTTTGAACCCATTGAACTTCTGGCTCGAATCCAGGCTTCCTTAAGGATCAAAGAGAGAGAAGAACACCTGAAAAAACTGGCTCTTATCGACCCTCTTACGGGCCTCTATAACCGCCGTTATCTGGATACCAGGTTGAAGGAAGAAATTAACTCCGCAGAGAGATATAACTATCCCCTTTCTCTTCTGATGCTGGATGTGGACAACTTCAAAAAGGCTAACGATACCTGGGGACATCATTTTGGGGATGAAGTGCTTAAGAAAGTTGCCCAAGTGTTAAGAATTTCTACCCGGGAAACAGACCTCCAATTCAGATTTGGGGGAGATGAGTTTGTAATTCTCCTTCCTCACGCTGATGGAAATGGTTCTAAATTAATCAAAGAGAGAATAAGAAAAAATGCTTCTCAGGTAAAATTTAAACATCCCTTCCCTCTTTCCCTGAGTATAGGTTATTCTATCTTCCCCATGGAGACCCGGGATTCTCAGGGGTTAATCCAAATTGCCGATGCCCGAATGTATGGAGAAAAACAGAAGAAAGAAATTTTGTAGAAAATGCAGATTCTGAACCTTTTTCAATCTTCACTTCAGGGAAAAGTTTTCCTTGCCTTCTTGCTCTCTTACTGGGGAGGGGTCCTGACCAGCCTCACTCCCTGTGTGTATCCCCTTATACCCGTTATTATGGCCGTTGCTGGGGCGAGAGGAACTTCTTCCCGTAAAGAGGCTTTCTTAATCTCTCTCTTTTTTGTGTTAGGGCTTTCCCTCCTCTACACTCTATTAGGCATTTTTGCTTCTCTCACCGGGAAACTCTTTGGTAAATGGAGTACTCACCCTTTAACTTTATTGATAGTGGGAAACATCTTTCTTATCTTGGGTCTGGGGATGCTGGGAGTTTATGAAATTAAGTTCACCTTTTTAAAGAAAGCACCCCGGTTAAAAAAAGGAGTATGGGGAGCTTTCTTACTGGGAGCTGTATCAGGATTTGTGGCTACTCCCTGTCTTGCCCCCATCTTAGGAGCCATCCTAACCTATGTAGCTACCCAGAAGAAAGTATTATTCGGCTCTCTCCTGTTGCTTTCCTTTTCTTTAGGAATAGGAACTCTCTTTCTTCTGGTAGGTACCTTCTCCGGTATTCTATCTTCCCTTCCCTCATCTGGAAAGTGGCAAGTGTTTATTCAGAAGTTCCTGGGAATTATAATGATACTGGCAGGAGAATACTTTCTTATACAGGCAGGGAAAATGTGGTTATTCTGAATCTTTTCCTTAAGGAAATAAATCAGGAATATGAAAGAGAGATATAAGAAAAATGTGATTTTTCTGGGACTTACCAGCCTCTTCACGGATATGGCTACAGAGATGATTTACCCTCTCCTTCCAGGTTTCTTTTTTACCGTATTGGGCTTAAATCGAAGTTTCATAGGATTAATAGAAGGATTGGCGGAATCTTCCTCTTCCTTCTTCAAACTTCTTTCCGGATGGTTCTCTGATAGAGTAAAAAAGAGAAAAGTTCTGGTAAGTATAGGATACGCTCTCTCTACCTTTACCAAACCTCTCTTCGGTATAGTCCATTGTGGAGGAGAGGCCCTAAGTGTAAGATTTCTGGACAGAGCAGGGAAAGGTATCCGAACTGCTCCACGAGATGCTCTAATATCTCTCTCTTCCCCGGAAGAGGAAAGGGGGAAACTCTTTGGTATTCATCGGGCTTTAGATACCTCTGGGGCTATCTTGGGACCTCTGGTTGCCTTTTCTCTTCTTCCTTTATTCAGGGATAATCCACGCCCTATATTCTTACTTTCTCTAATTCCCGGAGTGATAGCCCTGACCATCTTGCTGAGCCTGGTTAAAGAAATTCCTCTTAATTTGAAAGTAAATGCAAAACCCTCTAATCCAAAAGACCCTATCCCCTCTTCCTTTTACTATTTTCTGGTGGTGATGTTCTTCTTTTCCTTAGGTAATTCCTCTGATGCTTTCCTTCTCTTAAGAGCTAAAGAAGTAGGTCTATCCGCCAGAGTTATCCCCTTATTGTGGATGGGTTTCAATATTTCCTATGTTCTCTTAAGTATTCCTGCAGGGGTACTCTCTGACCGGTGGGGAAGAAAGAGAGTGATTCAATTTTCTTTCCTTCTTTATTCTCTCATCTATCTGGGATTTGCTCTGGTAAAACAGGTCCCCTATCTATGGTGGCTTATGCTCACATATGGATGTTTTTATGGGCTGAGTAATGGGAACTTAAGAGCCTTCATAGGTGACCTTATACATGAAGATCAGCTGGCTACTGCTTACGGTATTTACCATACACTTACGGGAATTACCCTTCTATTATCCTCCCTTATCATGGGAATTCTATGGGACAGGTGGGGGGCAAAACCAGCCTTTCTTTTTGGTTCTCTTTTAGGTGGAATTTCTTTTCTTCTGTTGGTGTTTAAGAGAAAACTTTGATATACTCTAAATAAATCCTAAGTAAGGAAATAAGAGAATTCCTAAAAAATGAGATTATATAAAATCTTTCAGGAAATAATGAGGGAAGTGGATAAAGTATGGAAAGAAATAAGAAAGGAGGAAATAAAGAAATTAATAGAAAAGATTATAAGTTCTCCCCGCATATTTATTGCCGGAGAAGGAAGAACTGGACTGGTGGGGAAGATGTTTGGAATTAGACTTTTACATCTGGGAAAAGAAGTCTTCTTTGTAGGAGACCCTCTAACTCCTTCCTTTGAAGAAGAAGACCTCCTTCTTATTTTTTCCGGGCGGGGAGAAAAGGAAAGATTTTTACCCCTCATTAACCGGGCGAAGAGATTAGGAGGGGAGGTGATTTTAGTCACAGGAAACCCCTCCACCCCTCTCCTCCAATTTTGTTCTTCCTATATTCTTTTACCCCAATCGGTGAAATCCTTAAACCCTTCCGTCTCTTCCCAGCCTCTCAACTCACTCTTTGAACAATCTCTCTTCTTTCTCCTGGAGAGCATGATTTTCCTTCTTTATCAGAATCTGCATATCTCAGAAGAGGAAATGTTAAGACGGCATGCAAACCTGTGATGGAGATAATAAGAGCAAGACACAGTGGTTTCTGTTACGGTGTAAAAAGGGCTGTCAAAATGGTAGAGGAGAAAGCCAAAGAAGGGGAAATTTTTACCTGGGGTCCTCTCATCCATAATCCTCCTATGATAGAAAAATTGAAAGAAAAAGGAATAATTCCTCTGAATAATAAGGAGAATACGCAAGGGAAAAGAGTGGTGATACCCGCCCATGGAATTCCCCCTGAAGAACTGAAGTCCCTTCGGAGCAAAGCAAAAGAAATAATAGATGCCACCTGCCCCTTTGTAAAGAGGGTCCATCAGGTGGCTAAGGAAATACAGAGAGAGGGTTATTTTCTAATAATCTTGGGGGAAAAAGCACATCCAGAGATTAAGGGTCTCACTGCTTTATTGCAACCTCCTTTCCTAATAATAAAGGAAGAGGAGGAACTCCCCTCTTCCCTTCCTCCTCGGGTAGGGGTAGTTTGTCAGACCACTATGGATTATGGACGCTTTTTTTCCCTCACCTCTCTACTTTTACCCAGGATTAAAGAATTAAAGATAGTCAATACCATCTGTCAGGCTACTCTTTTAAGACAGAAAGCCTTAAAAGAAATTCTCCCCTTTGTAGACCTGGTAATAGTAGTAGGAGGACATAACAGTGCAAATACCCGACGTCTATGGGAAATTGCTCAATCCTCTGGAAAACCTTCCTACCTTGTGGAGAGGAAAGAAGAGATAGTTCCCTTCTGGTTTAAAGGGGTCAAGAAAATAGGAATTACCGCAGGTGCTTCCACCCCAGAATGGCTTATTGAGGAGGTCCAAACCCACATACTTAAGATTTCTCCTTAAGAGATGGAAGAAAGGATAGAAAAAATCATCCATTCCAGTCCCGCCAAATTCACAGAATTGCGATGGGAAGAAAGGATAGCCCATACAATTGTAGTTCAAGATGGCAAGGTAGAATCTCTCTCCAAATTCCAAGAGGAAGGCTGTGGGTTAAGAGTACTTCATTCTGGAGGATGGGGATTCCTGGCTATCTCTTCCCCTACCTATAAGAAAGTAGAAAAGGGCTTGAAGAAAATTTTAGATATAGAAGGCTTCCTTCCTTCTCTAAGAATACCGGATAAAGAAATTTACAGAATGGAAGGTAGAAAAGTTTTCCAAGTTATGGATGTAGAAAGTGATCCGCGAAAAGTCAGTATTGAAGAGAAAAAAGAAAAACTTCTGCAACTGGAGAGAGAAGCCAGAAAAGTAGCTCCTTCTCTTATAGTAAATACCTATCTCTTATACAATGATGAATGGAAGAGGGAATGGGTGGTCAATTCTTTTGGGAATAGTGTAAAGCAGGAAATTGTAAGAACCCGCCTCTCTTTCTTTGTAGTGACTTATAAGAAAGGAGTAAGACAATCTTCTCACAAAAGTATCGCCGGCACCAAAGGTTGTGAACTTCTCCTTTCCTTAAAGGCAGAAGAATTTACCATCCCTGCAGTTAAAAGAGCGGTGGAACTTCTGGATGCTTCACCCCCTCCTTCTGGAAAATTCCCCATAATACTTTCACCTCAAACTGCCGGTCTTCTGGCACATGAGGCCTTAGGTCATAACTTGGAAGCAGACCATCTTCTGGAA
>CAZSGC010000079.1:0-1237 GCA_964606225.1 uncultured bacterium
CAAAGGAAATAAAACAAGATTATCTTCTCTTTCCATGCTACACCTTCTGTTTATTGTCTTTTCTTTAGCCATAGTGACCTTTGGTACTCTCAGTCCTCCTTTAAGTTACGATGCTCTGGCTTATCACTTAGCAATTCCCAAAATCTATGTGGAGAAGGAGAAAATAGTTCCTTTACCTTACCACCTCTACTCCAATTTCCCCTTTAACATGGAAATGCTATATACTCTTTCTCTTCTTCTATTTAACGACTATTCTGCTAAGTCTCTCCATGCTCTAATGGGAGTGCTTATTGCTCTATCTCTCTTTTCCTTCTCTCTCCGGGTAAGTAAGAAGGAGATGGGTATTTTCTCTGCACTCCTTTTCCTCTCTCTTCCCCTTACCTATCAATTGATGACCTTAGCTTACAATGATCTGTTCCTTTCTTTGCTTCTGTTTCTTGCTCTCTACTCTCTTCTCTTCTGGAAGGGGAAGGAAGGAGCCATAATGGGAGGGATTTTCTCTGGTCTGGCAATGGGAACAAAATACACGGGTATAATTTTTGCTTTTCCCTTTTTTATATTATATCTTCTCATCTCCCATCATAAGAACTTAAAGGAAGGGATTAAGTATTCATTCCTCTATCTCTTCTTCTCTCTCCTTCTTTTCTCCCCCTGGCTTATTAAGAATTTTTACTATACCCATAATCCCCTATTTCCACTTTTTTACTCAGTTTTAGACGGCAAAAACTTTTCTCCCTCTCTCTATGAAAGGTTCTTGAAAGTCCATCTACCTCCTTCCCATTCGGGAAGACTTCTTTTTTATTCTCTCTGGAGAATAGCCACCGAATCCAAATTTGGATTTTTCTTCTTGCCTCTTTCTCCTCTCTTGTTGACTCTTAAGAAAAATAAGGAGGAAATTTCTCTTCTTCTCTATTTTCTATACATCTGGCTGATATGGTTCCACTTTACCCATCAAGATGCCCGTTTCCTCATTCCTGCCTTACCTCCCCTCATCCTGCTTTATTCTTTACTCCTTTACCGTTTTCCCTACAGAAGGACTTCCATTTTTCTTCACTCTATTGTAATATTCTTAGTTATATTCAATCTGGTGAAAATTATGGCCTATGCTACTTATTATGATTTCTGGAAAGTACCTTTAAGAATAGAATCCCGCAGGGAGTATTTAAGAGAGAAACTTTACTATTACCCTGCTCTTGAATTTATCAATAAAAATTTACCCAAAAACTCCTATCTTCTC
>CAZSGC010000079.1:1247-2134 GCA_964606225.1 uncultured bacterium
CTTCTCTTTGTGGGAGCCAATCAGACCTATTATTGCCAGAAACCTTTCTTCTCTTCCAGTCCCCTGGATAAGAATTTCTTTGCTGACCTTATCCGGAAGGAAAAAGATGCAAAAAAAATTTATCAGGAACTTAAAAAGAGAGGGTTTACTCATCTTTTTATAAATCAATTTGAGATAAAAAGAACTGAGGAGACTTACCGAAGTTTTGACTGGGATAAAGAAGAATGGGAGACCTTTAATCTCTTCTTAAATAAATATACTCATAAACTTTTTGAGAAAGAAGGAGTAATAGTCAGTGAAATCCTTTAAGGTTTTAATGGCTGGAAATGAGGCTATAGGTGAAGCAGCCATTCAGGCAGGCTGTCGTTTCTATGCTGGCTATCCCATTACTCCCCAGAATGAACTTACTGCTTACATGGCTAAGAGACTTCCTGAAGTGGGAGGAATATTTATTCAAGCAGAGAGTGAACTGGCAGCTATAAATATGGTGCTGGGCGCCTCTGCTGCAGGAGCACGGGCTATGACCACTTCCTCCTCACCGGGAATAAGTCTTATGCAAGAGGCTATTTCCTACTTGGTGGGAATGGAAGTGCCTGCGGTGATTGTCAATGTAATGAGAGGGGGACCTGGACTGGGGAATATTGCGGGTGCCCAGGCAGACTATTTTCAGGCTACTAAAGGAGGAGGTCATGGGGATTACCATGTCTTGGTGCTGGCACCTGCTAATGTTCAAGAAATGGCTGACCTAACTCAGAAGGCTTTCCAGATCACTCAAAGATTTCGCAATCCGGTGATAATTCTGGCTGATGGATACCTGGGTCAGATGATGGAACCTGTTTGTATAAAGGAATTCAAGTTCTCCGAAGGGAAAAGAGACTGGATACTGG
>CAZSGC010000079.1:2144-6505 GCA_964606225.1 uncultured bacterium
CTATAGAAGACTTAGAGTCTCTTAATCTGCGTCTACAAAAGAAATTTTCCCAGATATCCAGAGAGATAACCTGGTTTGAGGAAGTGAGAACTGAAGATGCAGAGTATCTTCTGGTAGCCTATGGAACCTCTTCCCGGATATGCAGGGAGGCAACAAGGATAGGGAGAAAAAGGGGATACAAAATAGGACTTCTCCGTCCTATCACCCTGTGGCCCTTCCCTTCTCAGGTTCTCAAGACCCTTTCTCAGAGGATGAAAAAAATTCTGGTGGTGGAGATGAGTGCAGGACAGATGGTAGAAGATGTTAAGTTATCTGTGGTCTATCCAGAAAGGGTAGAATTCTATGGAAGAATGGGAGGAGCACTTCCAGAGACGGGAAAAATTCTGGAGATGATTCTATGAAACCGGTTTATACTTCTCCTAAGAGTCTACGAGATATACCTACTCATTATTGTCCAGGCTGTGGACATGGCATTATCCACCGTTTGATTGCAGAAGTGATTGATTCTTTAAATATCCGGGAGATAACCATTGGAATTGCTCCAGTAGGCTGTGCAGTTATTGCCTATAACTACTTTTTGTTTGATATGATGGAGGCTCCACATGGTCGTCCTCCTGCAGTAGCCACGGGAATTAAGAGAGTCTTACCCGATCGGGTGGTATTTACCTATCAGGGAGATGGAGACTTAGGAGCAATCGGGACTTCAGAGATTATTCATGCAGCCCTACGAGGGGAGAAGTTCACTACCATCTTTGTTAATAATAGCCTTTACGGAATGACTGGTGGACAGATGGCACCCACTACTGTGGAAGGGCAGAAAACCGCTACCACTCCTCGGGGAAGGGACTTTAAGAAGGAAGGTTATCCTCTTAATATCATAGAGATACTTAAGTTTTTCCCAGGAGTATCTTATCTGGCTCGGGGATCGGTGACCTCTCCAGGTAAGATAAGAAAAACCAAGAGTTTTATTAAAAAAGCCTTCCAGAATCAGATAGAGGGGAAAGGATTTTCCTTGGTGGAAATTCTTTCCCCCTGTCCAATAAATTTAAGGCTGGAGCCTATTAAGGCTATGGAGTGGGTTAAGAATAATCTGGAAACCTTTTTCCCTTTAGGAGAATTTAAAGGATGAGAGAAGAAATTCTGGTAGCAGGATTTGGAGGGCAGGGAATACTATTTGCAGGGAAATTATTAGCCTGGGCTGGATTGAAAGAGGGGAAGGAGGTCACCTGTATACCTTCCTATGGTGCAGAGATGAGAGGAGGGACTGCCAATTGTCATGTTATTCTCTCTTCAGAGATAATATCCTCCCCTGTGATAGAGAGACCTACTATTCTGGTAGTCCTGAATAGACAATCTTTGGATAGATTTGAAGACTCTTTAATTACTGGAGGAACAGTAATAATGAACTCCACTCTGGTGGATAGGAAAGTAAGAAGAAAGGATCTGGAGATCTTCTCTCTACCCGCCAGTGAATTGGCTGAAGAACTGGGCTCGATATTAGTTAGCAATATGATAATGTTAGGAGCCTTAGTTCAGATTAAGAAACTTGTTTCCTTAAGGAGCCTTAAAGGTTCCCTCCCCCATTTATTGAAAGGTAAAGAATCTTTTCTAACTTTAAATGAAAGAGCCTTGGATAAAGGATATAAGTATGCAGAGGAAAATTTTGATTGAGACGAAGAAATTAAAGAAAATCTTAGAAAAATTCCCTCAAGGGAAAGTCGCTATTGTAGGAGACATTATGCTGGATAGATTTATCCAGGGAACGGTGAATAGAATTTCTCCGGAAGCACCGGTGCCGGTGGTGGAGGTAAGGGGAGAAAAGCAAACCTTGGGAGGAGCAGGTAATGTAGCTCATAATATCGTTTCCTTAGGAGGGAAAGTTTTTCTATATGGGGTGGTAGGAGATGACCGAGAAGGAGAAGAGATAAGAGAAAAGGTAACCCAGTTAGGTATTCCCCAGGAAGGTTTAATTACTGTAAAAGGAAGACCCACCACTTTAAAAACTCGTATAATTGCTCACTCCCAACAGGTAGTAAGAATTGATAGGGAAGAAAAGGAATATATAAAGAGCAAGGTATCCACCCAAATAATAGAGGCTATGGAGAAAAATAAGGGGAAAACCAAAGTACTGGTCATCTCTGATTATGGAAAAGGAGTCATAACTCCTTACCTTTTCTCTCGATTGAATAAGAATTTCTTCATTTTGGTAGATCCTTCTTTAAGACATCCTTTTCTATATAAAGGGGTAGATTTAGTTACCCCAAATCTCATGGAAGCAGGAGCCATGACTGGAGGAAAGTTAGAGACCTGGAAGGAGATTAAGGAATCGGCTCTGAAAATTAGAAAAAAACTTTCCTGTTCTTTTGTTCTTGTCACCTGTGGAGAGAAAGGAATGGTTCTGCTCAAAGAGAAGAGTTTCCTCCATCTCCCGGTGCGAGCAAAGGAAGTTTACGATGTGACAGGAGCAGGAGATACAGTAGTGGCTATCCTTTCTCTTTCTCTTTCGGTAGGAGCTTCCTTAGAAGAAGCAGTAACTCTTTCCAACTTAGGAGCAGGAATTGTAGTTGGGAAATTGGGAACAGCGGTGGTCACCAGAGAAGAGATGGAAAACTCATTAAAGGAGAATACCCATGAGATATGCTATCTTATCTGATGTTCATGGAAACTTGGAGGCTCTGGAGGCAATTCTTAAGGCTTTGAAAAAGGAAGGAATAGACCGATACCTTTTTGTAGGAGATGCAGTAGGATACGGTGCGAATCCCAATGAATGTGTGGAAATAATCAAATCCTTAGCAGATAAAGCAGTAGCAGGAAATCATGACTGGGGAGTTTTAGAAAAGACGCCCCTGGATTACTTTAATCCCTATGCTAAGGAGGCTCTCAAGTGGACTATGGAGGAATTAAAGCCGGAAAATAAAGAGTATCTCTCCCAGTTACCCTTAGTGGTGGAGGAAAAAGATTTCACTATAGTCCATGCCACCCTGGAGAAACCCGAAGAATGGGAATATGTCTACACCACTTACGAGGCGCACTGTAATATCCAGATTCAGAAGACTCAGGTTTGTTTCTATGGACATTCCCATATTCCCATCCACTTTGCAGAAAATGAGCATATCTCTTTTTCCAGAGACCCGGTAGTGGAGATTAAAGAGAACTGGAAGTACTTTATAAATATAGGAAGCGTGGGACAGCCCAGAGATGGAGACCCTCGAGCCTGCTGTGTGATTTTTGATTCTGAGAAAAAAATAGTAAAATACATAAGAGAGGAGTATAAGATATCTGCGGCTCAGGAAAAAATATGGAAAGCGGGGTTGCCAGCCATTCTGGGAGAACGCCTGGCTTACGGAGAGTAACCCTGCATTTACCCACAGGGATTCTGGCTACCTTCATACTTCTTACCTCATCCATTCCTTCTCCACCCACAGTTCCAGTAAAGAATTTGGATAAACTATGGCACTTTTTGGTCTATTTTCTATTTTCTTTTTTTATCTGGAGGTCTTTCTCAGAGGAGAATAACCCTTCTTTTAAACGCTTTCCTCATCTTTGGGTTCTTCTATCCGGAGCAGGCTTTTCCCTTTTAGATGAATTCCATCAGGAGTTTATTCCAGGAAGAAGCATGGATTTTTTTGACTGGCTTGCGGATCTGGGTGGTATTGTAGGAATGCAATTACTTATAGGGGGGGTGAGCGTATGGCGGAAAATAGAGAAAAAGTCAGGAAAGAAATTGAAAAACTAAGGGAAGAGATTCATTACCACAATTACATGTATTATGTAGAGAACAATCCCGTTATATCTGATGAGGAGTATGATAAATTAGTTCGCCGACTTAAAGAACTGGAAGAGAAATTCCCCGAATTCATCACTCCTGACTCCCCTACCCAGCGAGTGGGTGGACAGCCCCTGGAAGAATTCCCTACTGTGAAACACCGTATTCCCATGCTTTCCTTAGACAACACTTACAATCAGGAGGAAGTACGTGCTTTCGATGAAAGAGTAAGAAGACTTCTGCCAGGGGAGAAGATTGAGTATGTGGTGGACTTAAAGATAGATGGTGTAGCCATATCCCTCTCTTACCAAAATGGAGTATTCACCTTAGGAGCTACACGAGGAAATGGAATGGAAGGAGACGATATTACTCAGAATCTTAAGACTGTGCGGGCTATCCCTTTAAAGATTTTTGAGCCTCTTCCTTTCCTGGAAGTAAGAGGAGAGGTATACATGGACAAAGAGGATTTTGAAGAATATAACCGGGAAAGAGAAAAAAAGGGAGAGCCTTTATTCGCCAATCCTCGTAATGCCACAGCAGGTTCTCTTAAACTTCTGGACCCTAAGGAAGTGGCTAAGAGACCCTTAAAAGTATT
>CAZSGC010000080.1:0-5268 GCA_964606225.1 uncultured bacterium
AATCTTCTGGCTTTGGCTCTCAACTCTAAGGTGGTGAGGGTAGAAGAGTCATCCACATAGATGGGAGCATCAGAGATTCTACCTGCAGCCATGCTCAATTTTGGCCATTCCTCTTCTCCCAGAAAGCCTGATCTCCACTGGTGAAGATTTACTCTCCCTTCCATACACACCAGTCTTTCTGTAAGTTGGTCTCTGGACATCTCCATACTGAAGATAGCTACCGGTAATTCCAGTTCTAAAGAAACGTGGAGGGCGATGTTTAGCACAAAGCTGGTTTTTCCCATAGAAGGTCTTCCTGCCACTACTATCAGATTGGAAGGATGAAGACCTGCGGTCTGGATATCCAACTCTCGAAAGCCCGTGGGTAATCCCACTATCATTTCTTTCCTCTGGGAGAGTTTCTCTGCTCTTTCCATAGTCTTTTCCACCAGTTCACGGATATGAACAAAGTCCTTTACTTTTTTCTTCTGGGCTAAATCAAATACTAACTGCTCTGCCTCATCCAGGATTTTTTCTCCCTCTTCCGACTCTTCATAACACTTCTGAATAATGCGATGGGATACTTCAATAAGCCCTCTAAGGATGGCTTTTTCTCTTATTATATCTGCATAGTGCTCTACGCTAACCGGAGAAGATAGGGAAGCAGAGATACTCCCTACATACGAGGCTCCTCCTACTTCCTCCAACTCTCCTTTTTTTCGCAAGTGCTCACACAGGGTTAAAACATCTACTGGCTGACCTCTATCGTAGAGTTCTAAAATTCCCTTGTAAATTTTTCTATGCTCAGGTTTGTAGAAAAAGTGATCCTCCAGTTTCTCTATTACCAGAGGGATGGTGGAAATATCCTGTAACATAGCACTCAAGACTGCTACCTCTGCTTCCAGATTCTGAGGGGGAACCCGAACTTCTTCCAATTTTAAGTTTCCCTTATCTCTTTTTCCTTGATTTCCAAAAGTCTATCAATCTCTTGGATATATCGGTCAGTGATATCCTGAAGCTCTTTCTCCGCTCTACGAGCATCATCCTCAGGAATTTCTCCCTCTTGGCGTTTTTCTACAATTTCTTCTCTAATTTGACGACGATGATTTCTTACTACAATTCTGGCTTCTTCAGCAATTTTTCTTATAGCTTTAATCAGTTCCTCCCGACGTTCCTCAGATAAGGGAGGGATAGGGATACGAATAAGGTCTTTATCCACGCGAGGATTAAGACCCAAATCCGATCTTAGAATAGCCTTCTCTATTTCCTTAATTACTTGGGGATCCCAGGGTCTTACCACCAGTAGATTGGGCTGGGGAGCGGTTATGGAGGCTACCTGTTTCAGGGGTAGAGTAGAACCATAGCAATCTACCTTGACCGTATCTAAAAGGGAAGGAGTAACCCTGCCTGAACGGATAGTAGCAAACTCTCGTTTAAGATTTTCTACCGTCTTTCCCATTCTTTCTTTCGCTCTTTTAATATACTCTTTAATCATTTTTCTCCCACTTTACTTCCTATTTTCTCACCCATTATTACCTTTTTAAGATTTCCCTTTTCTCTCATGTTAAAAACTATTATGGGTAAATGATTCTCTCTACACAGAGTTATGGCACTCAAGTCCATTATTTTTAATCCTTTCTGCAAAACTTCCTCGTAGGTAAGAAAGGGAAAGAATTTGGCTTGAGGATTTTCTAAAGGGTCTGAGTCGTATATCCCTCTAACCTTAGTGCCTTTAAGAAGTACCTCTGCTCCAATCTCCACTGCTCTGAGGGCAGCTGCGGTGTCAGTAGTGAAGAAAGGGTTGCCCGTTCCACCTGCCAGGAGTATTACCTTACCTCTCTCCAATTCCTTGATTATCTCCTCTTTATTGAAAGGAGGTACTACTCCCTCTATCTCTAAAGCACTGTAAAGAGAAGCAGGTACCCCACACAGATTAAGGTAACTTTTGAGAGCCATCCCATTTATTACTGTAGCCAGCATTCCCATAAAGTCAGCGGTATATCTATCTAATCCATGTGGATAGAGAGAATTTCCTCTCACCACATTTCCTCCTCCCACTACAATGGAGATTTTCAATCCCAGGCGGTAAATCTGCTGAATTTCCTGAGAAAGAAAGAGGAGAGAATCACAGTCAATAGGAGAGACCTGAGGGGAGGCAAAGAAGTCTCCACTAATTTTTAGTAATACATTCTTAAACTTGGCCTCCTCCATTAACCTTCCTCACCCAGTTGGTATCTGGTGAATCTTCTTATCTGAATATTTTCTCCTACCTTGGCTATCATAGAATCAATGTATTCTTTAACCGTAATGTCCGGGTTTCTTATAAAAGGCTGATCCAGGAGGCAAACTTCTGAGAAGAACTTGGATAGTTTACCCTCCACAATTTTTTCCCTTACTGCCTCAGGTTTGGAAGAGTATTGCTGGCGATAAAAATTCTTCTCCTTTTCCAGCACCTCGGAAGGGATATCTTCACGCTTGATATATTTGGGATTACTGGCAGCTATCTGCATGGTGATATTTTTTACCAGTTCCTTAAATTCCTCGGTACGCGCTACAAAATCCGTCTCACAGTTAACCTCTACCAGTACTCCAATTTTTCCTCCAAAATGGATGTAGGAAGCAATTAATCCTTCCTTAGTGGCTCTGGTAGTTTTCTTTCCTGCTATTTCTATACCTTTTCTTCTTAGCACCTCTATGGCTTTCTCCATATCTCCTCCGGCTTCTTCTAAAGCTCTTTTACAGTCCATTACCCCTGCTCCCGTTTTTTCCCTCAGTGCCTTTATCTGGTCTGGATTAATCTTCTCCATGACTTTCCTCTTCTTTTTCTTCATCTCCCTCCCTTTTTTCCTCTCCTGCCGTAACTTCCTCCATCACCTCTCCTCGCTCTTTTAGCCCTTCCAAGATTCCATCTACAATTCGGGAGGTTATAAGAGAGATAGATTTAAGAGCATCGTCATTTGCAGGGATAGGATAATCTACTTCTTCAGGGTCACAGTTAGTGTCAATGATGGCAACGATGGGAATTCCCAATTTATTGGCTTCTCTTACGGCAATAGATTCTCTTTTAGGGTCTACTACAAAGAGGGCTGCTGGTAATTCCTCCATATCCATTATCCCCTTGAGCACTTTTTCCATCTTGGCTCTTTCCTTCCTAATATGGGCAGCCTCCTTCTTAGTAAGGAGGTCCAGAGTCCCCTCTTCCTCCATGGCTATTAATTTCTTTAACTTGGAGATGCTCCTTTGAATTGTCTCAAAGTTAGTTAGAGTACCTCCCAACCATCTCTCATTTACGTAAAACATTTGACAACGGGTGGCTTCTCTCTGAATTACTTCTTGAGCCTGTTTTTTTGTCCCTACAAAGAGAATTTTTTTTCCTTCCCGAGCCAGATTTTTCAAAAAGTCTCTGGCTTTCTCTGCCAACTCTACTGTCTTGTTGAGGTCGATTATATGGATTCCCTCTCTCTTTCCATAGATGTAAGGAGCCATCTTTGGATTCCATCTCTGGGTTACATGACCAAAGTGTACCCCTGCTTCTAAGGCTTCAGTTAAAGAAAATATAGGCATCTTACTCCCTTTAGATTGGGTTAATTATATCATCCCTGGATAAAATTTTATCAGAGGAATTCTTAGAAGAAAAGATTTTTGGGATGGATTTTTCCACATCTTCCCGCTTAAATATCTACAGGGATAAGGTAGGTATCTTTTCTACTTCTCCTTCCAAGATACCCTTTCGATTGGAAAAAATCTTAACCTTTACCAATTTACCCAGGAGATTATCTCCCCCTTTTAAGATTACAGATTTGTGTTCTTTAGTTTTTCCAAACCAATTTTGGCTTTCCTTTTTTTCTACCAGCACCTCCACACTTTTTCCCACAAATTTTTCATTGATTCTGGTGCTTATCTCCTTCTGAAGAGTTAAAAGAAGGTGAAGTCTTCTTTCCTTTTCCTCCTTAGAGACAGTGTCAGGAAAAGAATAGGCACGGGTAAGGGGACGGGGAGAATATTTAAAGATGTAAGCAGCGTCAAATTTTACCTCTTCCATGACCTTTAAGGTCTTTAAGAAATCTTCTTCTTCCTCGTAAGGGAAACCTACAATGATGTCGGTGGTAATGCTAACCCCGGGTATGTTTTCCCTTATCTTCTCCACTAAGGAGAGATAATCTTTTACCCTATAACCCCGATTCATTAGTTTAAGGATTTTATCCGAGCCAGATTGAATGGGGAGATGTATATGTTCACAAACTTTCTTAAGTTCTTTTATCTTTTTTATTAACTTAAGAGAAAGGTCCTTAGGATGGGAGGTGGTAAATCTTATCCTTAATATTCCCTTTATTTTATTTACCTCTTCCAGTAGATCGGGAAAATCCAAATATTTATTATGGAGGGAAGAAAATCCTCGGTAGGAGTTTACATTCTGTCCTAATAAAGTGATTTCTTTAACTCCCTTTTCCGCCAGATACTCTATCTCCTCTTCTATGCTTTCTGGACTACGGCTTCTCTCTCTTCCTCTTACATAGGGCACAATACAGTAAGAACAGAAATTGTTGCATCCTCTCATTATAGAGACAAAAGCGGATACTGGGTTTTCCCTCACTTCTATGCAGGGGAAAGGAGGTTCTCCTTCTTCTATTTCTTCTGTTTTTAAAACTTTTCCTTCCTTCGTTTTCTCCTTTATTAATTCCACAATTTGGTAAAGATGATATGTTCCTATCACCATATCCAGATCTGGAAATCTTTTAAAGAGGTTGCCCCCTTCTTTCTGAGCCATGCAACCCATTACTCCTATCAGGAGGTGGGGCTTTTTTTCTCTCTTGAACTTTAACCACACTCCCAGTCGGGAGTAGACTCTGTCCTCCGCATGCTGTCGAACACTGCAAGTATTTACGAGGAGCAGGTCGGCCTTCTTCCAGTCATCTATCAACTGATAGCCTGCTTTTACTAACTGGGAAGCCACAGTTTCGCTGTCATACTTATTCATCTGACATCCATAAGTTTCTAAGTAAACTCTCATTTCTTCTAAGTAATCTTGACTTTTTCCTCAGATATTATACTCTTTTATTGTTTCTTCCGGAAAGGAGGAGAAGATGGAAGATTTCCAAGTAATTACTGTAGGAGGAGGACCCGCTGGATATTCTGCGGCTATACGATGTGCCCAATTAGGTTTAAAGACCGCAGTTGTGGAGAAAGAAGATTACTTAGGCGGAGTGTGTCTGAATCATGGTTGTATTCCCACCAAAGCCTTGATTTCTTGCGCTCAGTATTGGGAAAAAATCTGTAAGAGCAGTTTTT
>CAZSGC010000080.1:5278-6458 GCA_964606225.1 uncultured bacterium
GTTGTTGGGGAATTAAGATTAGAGAGGCTGAGTTTAGTTGGGAGAAGGTAGTAGAGAGAAAAAAGAGAATTGTCCAGAGATTAAGGAAAGGTATCGAGTATCTCTTTTCTCATTATAAAATAGAATGGATTAAGGGAGAGGGAGAAATCATAAGAGGTGGAGTCAAAGTGGGGGGAAAAGAGATAAAGGGTAACAGTATTATTCTGGCTACTGGTTCCTCTCCCTCTTTTCCTAAACCTTTTCTTAAGAGTGAGAGGGTGATAACTCATGTGGAGGCTTTGGAATTTTCTTCGCTTCCAGAGAGGATGCTGATTGTAGGAGGGGGAGTTAATGGATGTGAGTTTGCTTATCTCTTCTCCTCCTTTGGAGTGAAAGTGGAGATAGTAGAAATTATGGAGAGACTTCTTCCTTTTGAAGACAGGGAAGTTTCTTTCTGGATAACCAGAAGTCTTGAGGAGAGAGGAGTTAAAGTTAGGACAGGAGCCTCCCTTACCGAATATGAAGAAGGTAAGAGTGGTATTAAATGTAAGTTCTCCCACGGTCAAATTTGGGAAGGAGATATAATTCTTCTCTGTGCGGGAAGAAAAAGAAATTCGAAGATAAGGGGATTAGAGGAGGTAGGAGTTCTTCCTAAGAAGGGAGTAATTCTCACAGATGAAAGGATGAGAACAGAAGTGGAAAATATATATGCAGCCGGAGACATAACTTCCTCTCCCCAGCTTGCTCATGTAGCCTTTAAGGAAGGAATAGTAGCAGCAGAGAATATAGCAGGTTTGGATACCACTATAGATTACCGTGCTGTCCCCAGAGTAATCTTTACCCATCCTGAGGCAGCCAGTGTAGGTTTGACAGAAGAAGAGGCTAAGAAAGAGTTTGGAAAGGTTAAAGTAGCCCGATTCCCCTTTACGGCCAGTGGTAAGGCTGTGGCAGAGGGGGAGGAGGAAGGTTGGGTGAAGATAATCGCTTCTCCAGAGACGGGAGAGATTTTGGGGCTTCATATTCTCTCCCCTCATGCAGGAGAGTTGATAGGAGAGGGGGTATTAGCCATAAACTTGGAAGCTACAGTGGAGGATATGGCTCGTTCTATGCATCCCCATCCTACGCGTTCTGAGGCTTTAATGGAAGCCTCTTCCCTCCTGTTAGGAGAGGCTATCCATTTTCTTTCATGAAGATAGAGGAT
>CAZSGC010000081.1:0-6458 GCA_964606225.1 uncultured bacterium
CCCAAAATCCTTCGCTACCGCTTAGGGCTTCAGATACCCGCCAACCGTTAGGAGAAATTGTTTAAGAACAAGGAGGAAAAAGACGAGAGAAGAAAAGCGACATTACACAGATTTGCTCCAAGGCCCATAAAATCTTCACCAAGATTGAGAGTCGTTGGAAGTTTTACGATGAGTATATGAAGAATAAAGACCCTGAGGTATGGTTCAGATCAGGAGATGTTCCCGTTAAAGAGGGGTTACTTCTATTTGGTTTCATACATAGCTGGGACCCGAAATTTCAAGGCGATTTAGCCAAATTTCTCGGGATATACAAAGATATTTTCCCCCTGCTTAAAGACTTTAAACATATAACAATCATAGAAGTTGATTTTAAGGATGAAGTTAAAAATATTATGTCTGCAATATTCGATAGCATCGCTATGTGTCCTAGAACAAAGCGATATGAATCCACTGATGCAAGTAAGATACTGCATGCAATAATCCCAAATCTTTTCGTGATGTGGGATAATAGAATCCGAAATGCAATTGTTGGAGAAGAGCGGGATGGGAGATGTTATGCATTTAAGTTTTTACCAAAAATGCAAGAGGCAGCGAGGGAATATCTTGACAGCTTTATCAAGGAAAACGAAGGCAATTACAAATCCGCTGCTCTTCAAATTTCAAAAATGTCTGATAACTACAGCCTGCCAAAATTGATTGATGAATATAACTATATTAGATACACAAAGCGAAAAAGTTTAACTGAGATTCGGAACATATCATTATGAAAAAGAGTAAGGCAACTTCGCTTAACAGAGTGTATCTGGCTCCGTGCCTTCGGTACTCCGTCCATATCCCTAGAACGTTATAAGACATCGATAAAAGGAAATGAAAATGAGATCCGAAGAAAAGGCTAAAAAAAAAGAAAGAAGAATTACAACATGTAATCAAATCCCTCTTTTCTCAATTTAATATTGATGAAGTCTCACAAAAAAATCATAGAGACATTCACTGTTATACGCCTTTAGGAGTAAAAATGCCCTCCCTCTCTTACCTTCCTCCTTTAAAATATCTAATAGATTAAAGAAAATTTTTCCAAAATGTGCTAGGCTTATACAAAGGAGTTTACAGGTCTTTTTTAAAATTGTAAAATTCAAAAAGGGGGAAGTTATGAAAGTAGAAACTCTGAAAAGAGAAGATTATATTCCCATGATGAGGTTCTTGGAGAAGAGTTACAACCATACCTACCACTTTTTCCCTTTGAAGTATCCCCATGTATGGAAGGAAGAAACCACGGATTATGAAAATTGCTTTCTAATAAAAGAAAATGGAGAAATTGTTTCTCATGTAAGAGTTTTCCCTCTTCAGGTCTGGGTGGAGAATGTATCTTTTTCTATTGGAGGGATTGGGGGAGTAGCTACCCTACCTCCTTATAGAGGGAGAGGATATATGAGCCTTCTTATGAAACATACTCTTAAGATTATGGAAGAGAGGGGTTATCCTTTCTCCATTCTGGGCGGAGATAGACAGAGGTATGCAGTGTTTGGCTATGAAACTTGTGGCAGAGAGGTGGTATTTCGTATCTCTATTCGGTCCCTGGAAAAACCCGGGTTCGGTAAAAAGATAGAAGTAAGGAGGTTTTCGGGAGAGAAAGAGGTCTTAATCAAGATAATCCAAGCTCATGAAAGTTTTCCTTTAAGAATAAAGAGAACAGAAGATGATTATTTGCTCTTGCTTACTACCAGAGTAAAGACTCTGATTTTTTACGCCCAGGAAGAAGATAAGTTTTCTTACCTGGTAGCAGAAGGAGAAGGCGAAGAAATTCTCAAAATCCATGAGGTGGGTGGAGAACCAGAAATTCTAATCCCTCTGATTTACAATTTCCTCAGGATAACCGGTAAAAAGGAGATAGAGGTTCATTTCCCTTTGTATAGGGGAAAACTTTTTTCCTCTCTTTTTCAAGTGGCTTCTTCTTTTCGAGTAAAGCCTTTGGGTATGATAAGAATAATGAGTCTCCAAAAAACTCTAAAGTGTTATCTACCTCTACTTTCCAAGAAAGTTAAGGGAGAGAAAGATAACTTTACTCTGAAGGTGAAGGAAAGTGGGGAGAAAGTAGGTATGGTTATAGACCAAGAGGGAGTTAAATTAAGTGAGGAGGAGATAGGAGAAGAAGTTTGTTTGGGAAGAAGAGAATGGGCTCAAGTTCTTTTTGGACCTTTCCCTCCCTACCTCTTTAATTCTTCGCCCCTTCTTTCTCGATTGTTCCCTCTGGATTTTTACTGGTGGTATTTAGACTGGATATAAAATGAGAAAGTTACGTATAGGAGTCCTGGGCTCCACCAGAGGCACAGACTTGGAAGGAGTAATTGGTTCCATCAAAAAGGGGGAACTGGAAGCAGAAATAGTGGTGGTGATTTCTGATAGGAAGGATGCTTATATACTGGAAAGAGCCAGAAATCATGGGATAGAGAGCATCTATTTAAATCCTCGCGGATTCCCTAATCGTGAGGAATTTGATAAAGAGGTAGCCAGAATTTTGGAGGAGAAGAAGGTAGATGTGATTTTGTTAATTGGCTACATGAGGATTCTCTCTCCCTATTTTGTCAGAAAATTCCCTTATCGGATAATGAATATTCACCCCTCACTTTTACCTGCTTTCGCAGGGGGTATGGATTTAAATGTCCATGAGGAGGTCTTAAAACGGGGAGTTAAAATTACCGGTTGTACACTTCATTTTGTGGACGAAGGTACAGATACAGGTCCCATAATATTACAGAAGCCAGTGCCTGTAGAAGAGGAGGATACTCCTCAGAGTTTAAAGAGCAGAGTACAAAAAGCAGAGCAGGAGATAATAGTAAAAGGACTTCGGTTATTTCAGGAAGGAAGGTTAAAGGTTGAGAAGGGAAGAGTGAGAATCTTAAGTTGAGAAAAAAATACCTTTTCGCGCTCTTCTTTCTTTTCCTTATCTTTGCTCTCTACTCTAAAGGGGGAGAGGAAACTTTAATTCCTTACTCTACCCCCTTCTATCTAAAAGTAACCAGCCTTAAAAAATTTCAGGAACTCATAGGGGAAGAATATGTAAAATCTATCTCCTCCTTCTTAGGGGAAGTCAAGGAAACTTCTTCCCTCACTTTTGCTCTTATTGATTTCCCTCGCTCCTGGATACTTATGGGAGAATGGGAACATCCCCTACTTGCTTCTACTTCTAAACAAGAGTTTACCTATAAGGGAATAGAAATAAAGCCCTGTACTGTGCCTCCCTATAAGAACAAATGGTTTTGCCAGGTGGAGGGTAAGACAATAATCGGAAGTGATTTTATTGCCCTTAAAAAAATTATTGACACTTACAGGGGAGGGAAAAATCTCTCCCAGAACCCAAAATTTGTCTCACTTAAAAAAACATTTAAAGGAGATATTCTTTTCTTTAAGGATATCCAGCCCTGGCGAGAGACTCTCCTTTCCCTTCTTAAACTATGGATATCCTCAGAAGAAGGGCTCTTTTCCCGTTTGAGTAGCCAGATTAACTTAAAGGAGATAGAAGATACTTTAAAGTCCTTAGATTATGTGGGAGGGAGTTTTCTAATTAAAAAGGAAGGATTAAAAATTCAAAAAATATGGGCACTTAAGAAGAAACCCCCTTTAATAGTAGGAGACCCTTCCCTGCTTTATCTGCTTCCTGCAAGAACCTCGCTGGCGATAGACTTCCTGGAGAATAGAGAGGAGAAAGAAAAGAAGATAGAGGAATTTCTTACCCGAATGGAAGAAGAGATTAAAAAATCACCAGAAAAAGAGAAGAAAACTCTCACTAAAAAATTAAAGAAGATAAAAGTAAAAGTCTGGTCTTTATGGGAAAAATACAAAGAAGCCTTACAGCCGGAAATAGTTTTTTCTTTATCCTTCCCCTCCCCTTCTACTATAGAGACCATCTTTCTCCTTCCTATCAAAAACAGAAAATCCCTGGATGAGTTAATCCACTCCCTGCAGGAATTATCCCAAGAAGAAGCACTGCCCTTCTCTGGGTTTGAACTAAAGCCCTTACCGGGAGGGAGAGGAGAAGAAAGGAAACTCACAAAATATAAAATTACTTTTCCTCTTTCTATGAGGATGCCTCTCTCCCTTTACCTCACTTATACAGAGGATTTCCTTCTTCTTCTGGGTACAACAGAGGATAGTAAATCTATGGAGAATATATGGAAAGCCATAGGAGGAAAGAGAGAAGTCTTTAAACAAAAAGGAGAGATAAAGAAATTCTTTAAAAACTTCCCTTCTCCTCATACTGCAAAGATATATTTTTCCTTTTCTCAAAGTTTTCAACAATCCACTCAAGGAAAAGGAGGAGGTATAATTTATCCACAGGGTAACTGGGTTGTTTTTGAAGGCTTCTGGGAAAGGGAAGACCTTTGTTCTCTTCTTAAGATTCTTAAACCCTGAAAAATGTGCCCTCCTGCAGGTAGAGTCAGGAAAGCCTCAAAAGAAGACCTGGAAAAAATATATGAGATTGAAAGGAGAAGTTTCCCTTATCCTTACTCTCCGTGGGATTTCTCCTACTTTTTAAATAGAGAGCCACAAAATTTTCTGGTTTGGGAGACAGAAGGCGAAATTGTAGGGTATATAGTGGGAAATTGCCAAAAGGATAAACTTACCATAATCTCTATAGCAGTTCTCCCGGAATTCCGCAGGCGAGGTATCGGAACCGCTTTAATCAAAGAACTTATTCGTAAGAATACAGGTAGTGTTAGGAAGGTAGAGTTACAGGTAAGAATCAGCAATCTCCCTGCTATTTCTCTTTATCAGAAACTGGGATTTACTCTTATAAGACGTCTCCCCTTTTACTACCGGGATGGAGAGGATGCCTATCTTTTTCAGAAATATATACCTAAAATCAAGAAAGAAAATTCTCCATCCACCCTTTAATTTCCTCCACTTTCTCCTTTAATGCTTTCTTTCCTCCACCTCTTTTTTCTACAAAGATTCTTACCAAGGGCTCCGTATTGGAAGGTCTTATATGTAACCAAGAATTATCTCTGTAAAAGATTCTATAACCATCTCGGATATCTACCTCTTTTACCTCCTCCTTCCTTTCTCTCAGGTATCTTTCTATTCCTTCTTTTAACCATTCTTTTAATCTTTCTCCCTTTACCGATACTTTAACCTTTTCTTTAAGCATCTGGTAAGGGGGAAGATCCTGCTCCAGTTTTTCAATACTTTCCCCTCTCCAGGCTAAGTAAAGCAGAAGTAAAAGTATTCCTACTGAAGAATTCCTCCCCTGATTTACAGAAGAAAGTATAACTCCACCATTTCCTTCCACTCCAAAAACTGTTTTTTCTTTTCTCATTCCTTCCACCACATTTACCTCTCCTACGGGCACTCTCACAATTTTTATTCCGTATCTTTCTCCCAGTTCCTCCCAGGCAGCAGAAGTGGAAAGGTTTATCACTATACTGTGAAGGAATTTTTTCCCTTGAGTTTTCTGCAGTTCTAACAAGAATTTCCCTGCTAAAAGTGGCGTATGCTCCTCACTCTTAAGGGGCATAGCCACCAATCGGTCCTGGTCAGGGTCGGTAGCAAATCCAATATCTGCTTTCTCTTCCTGGATAACCCTTCTTAATTCCCCAAGATGAGGAGGAGAAGGCTCTAAAGAGCGGGAACATTCTTCTATGCTTCCAGAATTTATAGTAACCAGATTTTTATCCGGAATACCTAAACTTTTGAGAAAGAGAAAGGGGATTCTGTTTCCTTCCTTACAGGTAGCATCTATTACTATCTTGATCTTCTCTTCTTTTAACATCTCCAGTAATTTTTTTCCCTCTCCTCCACAATTTACTACCAATCTCTCCACCTCTTCTTTCACCTCATAGAAATACTCCTCTAAGTAATTCTCCACAGGTGGGCTCCAGTAAGAAGAGGGAAAAGGATAACTCTTTTTTTTCCAATTTTTTCTGATCCTTTCCATCACCTCACCAGAAAGTAAATATGCTCCCTCCTTGTAAGAAGAGATAAATTTCAATCCATTCCACTCTATAGGGTTATGACTGGCCGTGACCATTATCCCCCCTTCCGCAGAGTAATGCTTTACTGCCCATTCTATTATAGGTAGAGTGGTAACTCCCAGATTTATTATCTCTACATTTTTCTCTTTTAAAGCTCCCATAACCCCTTTTATGATTTCTACTCCTGAGTTTTTGGGGTCTCTTCCCACTATAACCTTAATCCTTTCCTCTCCTTGAGGGAGGAGATACAAAGTATAGAATAGGGAAGTAAATATATATCCTTCTCTCTGAGTAAGAGATTCACCTACTCTTCCTCTAACCCCAGAAAGAGATATTATAAGGTCCTTCATGACGAAAGATCCTCCAGTGCCTGATTACCTTCCGGTGGAGGGAAAATATGCCTTATCACCATCGGATTACCTCTCTCATCCAGTACCTTTTTAATTCTTTTTCTCTTCAAAACGCAGTTTTCAATAATCACACCGGAAG
>CAZSGC010000082.1:0-6280 GCA_964606225.1 uncultured bacterium
TCAATCTGCTGAACTGTTAAAATTTAAAAAAGAGAAGAGTTTCTTTTTTGAAGAGATTGGGCGAAGTATACCTCTAATCTACGGAGACCAAATTCCTTTATTAAATCGGAGACACTTATCTTTTTCAGCCAGGAAGAAAGTAAAAAGATTCCTTCTGAAGAGGCAATCTTTATCTGCACCTTATCTCCATACTTTTCCTTTATGGTAGGAATTTTTTCCTTATTGTAGTCCAGATGAAAGACTTCGAAGTCCAAGTTAATCTCTTTTTCTATTACTGGTTCATGAAGGGTAGAAACTTCCAGTACATCTCCCAGAGGGTCAATAATCATGGAACCTTCCCCAGAAAAAGCACTTACCATAAAGATAGAGAACTCTAAGCACCGGAATCTGGCTATCTTTCCTCCTGGGAATCGGGTAGGAAAGAAGACCAGTTTTGCCCCTTCTTTTTTTATTTCCTCAAAAATTCCTCGGAAGTTTAGATCAAAACAGATAATAACTCCTACTTTTCCAAAGTCAGTTTCTATTATTACAGGTTTCTTTCCCGGAGAAATTCCTGCTTCCAATTCTTCAATAGTGGGGTAATTCTTTCGGTATACTCCTGCAATCTCTCCTTTTCTATCTAAAAGCACAGCAGAGTTATAAATTTTTCCTTCCTTGGTTTTCTCCAGAAGGGGAGAGATTATATAACAGTGGTTTTCTTTGGCTTTCTCAGAGAGATAATCGGTAATAAAATTAGGTATTTCCTTAGCTTCTCTTACACATTTTTTAAAGTCCTGAAACAAAGGATAAGGAAAAATTTCAGGCAAACAAACTATGTCTGGTGGGGATGATAGAAAGGCAGTTTCAAGATAGGTCTCTAATTTTTTAAAAAGACTACTTTCCTCCTCTACACCAGGAAAAGATACTGAGCATACTTTTACTCTTCTCATCTTATCCGAATTGCATCATCAAAAATCTTCTTGAAAAGGGGACCTTTTGATCATATAAAAATTTTTCCCAAATGGGAAGAAAAAATTAAAATAGGGCAACCTCCGGGAGCAGGTGGCAGTGAGTTTATAAATGCTCATCTCCTAAGGTTCTTTGAAGAAAAGGTATAGCTCTTACCCGAACTGGTATGATGAAACTAAGGCTTCTTGACCGCTCTCAGACTTTAACGTAGAATACCCTCAGAATGCCGGAAGCCTTGTTGGTATTAGAAGATGGCTTCTTCTTAAAAGGTTACTCCTTTGGAGCGGAAGGGGAAACTTTTGGAGAGGTAGTATTTAATACTTCTCTTACCGGTTATCAAGAAGTTCTTACTGACCCTTCCTATAAAGGGCAGATAGTTACCATGACCTATCCCTTGATAGGGAATTATGGAGTAAATAAAGAGGATGTAGAGTCCAGAAAGGTGTGGGTGGAGGGTTTTGTAATAAGAGAAAAGTCTCGGCTTTCCTCTAATTGGCGAGCAGAGAAAGATCTGGAGGATTATCTGAAGGAATTTAATGTAATAGGGATAGAAGGCGTAGACACCCGGGCCTTAACCAGACATATAAGGCTTCAGGGAGCAATGAAGGGAATAATCTCCACTGTAGATGGAGATGTAAAGAGGCTGGTTAGGAAGGTAAAGGATTCTCCAGGACTTATCGGAAGGGATTTGGTGAAAGAGGTGACTTATGAGAAACCTTTCCAGTGGGAGGAACCTTTAAAGGATGAGAAAGGTAATCCTATAATTTTTAGAGAAGGAAAAGAGTATAGAGTAGTGGTTCTGGACTGTGGAGTTAAGTTTAATATCTTAAGGATTTTGCGGAGTTATGGTTGCCAGATATGGGTAGTACCTTCCTTCTTTAAAGCGGAAGAGATACTTTCCTATAATCCCGATGGTATTCTTCTCTCTAATGGACCTGGAGACCCCGCTGCAGTTCCCTATATTGTGGAGGAAGTAAGAAAACTGATTGGAGAAAGACCTATATTTGGTATTTGCTTTGGTCATCAATTATTAGGACAGGCTCTGGGTGGGAAAACTTTCAAACTAAAATTTGGACATCATGGAGGTAATCATCCAGTCATGGAACTTTCTACTCGTAAGGTGGAGATCACTACCCAGAATCATGGTTTCTGTGTAGATATAGAGAGTTTGCCCTCCGGAGAGGTGGAGTTAACCCATATTAATTTAAATGATAGAACCTTAGAGGGGATGAGACACCTCAAATTTCCTCTCTTTTCCCTTCAATATCATCCGGAAGCAGGTCCAGGTCCTCATGATTCCCGGTATTTATTTAGAGAATTCATTCGCATGATGGAGGAGTATCATGGGGGGTAAAGAATTAAACAATCATGCCTAAGAGAAAGGATATAGAGAAGATTCTTATTATAGGCTCAGGTCCCATAATAATTGGGCAGGCCTGTGAATTCGATTATTCAGGTTCGCAGGCCTGTAAAGCCTTAAAACAGGAAGGTTACCAGGTAGTCCTGGTAAACTCTAATCCCGCTACCATTATGACCGACCCGGAAATGGCGGATAAGACCTATATAGAACCCATAACTCCAGAGGTAGTGGAGAAGATAATTGCTCGGGAAAGGCCGGATGCCTGCCTTCCTACTCTGGGAGGTCAAACCGGGTTAAATGTAGCTGCGGTTTTATCTAAGGAAGGTGTCTTAGACCGATATGGAGTAGAACTTATAGGAGCTAAGTTCTCTGCTATACAGAAGGCGGAAGAGAGAGACCTCTTTAAGGCGACTATGACCAAGATCGGACTTAAAGTCCCCGAAAGTACTTATGTAAGGAGTGTGGAGGAGGCATTGGAATGGGTAAAAAGGAGGGATTTCCCTTTTGTTATCCGACCCTCCTATACTTTGGCAGGGACAGGAGGAGGGATAGCCTATAATGTGGATGAGTTAAAATCCTTAGTCTCCAGAGGAATTGAGTATAGTCTGGTGGGAGAGGTACTGGTGGAAGAATCTGTACTGGGATGGAAAGAATACGAACTGGAGGTAATGAGAGACCTTAAGGATAATGTGGTAATAATCTGTTCTATAGAGAACTTTGATCCCATGGGAATTCATACAGGAGATTCCATTACCGTTGCTCCTGCTCAGACTCTTAGCGATAAAGAGTATCAGAAGATGAGAGATGCGGCTATTGCTATTATCCGGGAAATAGGAGTAGAGACAGGAGGGTCCAATATTCAGTTTGCTATACATCCGGATACCGGGGAAATGGTGGTAATTGAGATGAATCCTCGAGTTTCTCGTTCTTCTGCCCTGGCTTCCAAAGCCACAGGTTTCCCCATAGCCAAAATCGCTGCTAAACTGGCTGTAGGTTATACTCTGGATGAGATCCCTAACGATATAACTCGGAAAACTCCTGCCTGTTTTGAGCCCACTATTGATTACTGTGTGGTGAAAATTCCCCGGTGGGATTTTGAAAAATTCACTGATGCTGATCAGACCCTTACCACAGAGATGAAATCTGTGGGAGAAGTTATGGCAATTGGAAGGACATTTAAAGAAGCCTTACAGAAGGCTATACGTTCCTTAGAGAAAGGGAGAATGGGATTGATTGGAGATGGTAAAGATCTCCTTTCTCCTCCCTGGGATGTAGATTTGATTAAGAAGAGGCTGAGAACTCCGGGAGCAGAGAGAATCTTCTTCCTGGCTTATGCCTTTAAAGCGGGTTTAAGTATTTCGGAAGTTTACCAATTAACCCATATTGACCCCTGGTTTCTGGAAAATATTCGCCAAATCGTAGAACTGGAGGAGGAAATAAGGAAGAAAAAAAATATTTCTCTTCCTCTTCTAAGAAAAGCCAAATCCTGGGGATTCTCTGACCGACAATTGGCTCATCTTACTGGAAGGACGGAGGAGGAGATAAGAAACTGGAGAGTAAGTGAAAATATAAAACCTTCTTACAAGCTGGTAGATACCTGTGCAGCAGAATTTGAGGCTTATACTCCTTATTTTTACTCCTGCTATGATTGGGAAGATGAAGTTGAGGTAAGCAGAAATCGCAAAGTAATGATTTTAGGAGGGGGACCCAATCGTATAGGGCAAGGAATTGAATTTGATTACTGCTGTGTTCAGGCTGCCTTTGCTCTGAAAGAGGAGGGTTTTGAGGTTATTATGGTTAACTGTAATCCGGAGACGGTAAGTACTGATTACGATACTTCCGATAGACTTTACTTTGAACCTTTGACTCTGGAAGATGTCTTGAGCATCGCCTGGAAAGAAAAACCCTACGGGGTAATAGTTCAGTTAGGGGGTCAGACTCCTCTCAACCTGGCTTTGGACTTAAAAAAAGAAGGGGTAAGAGTCCTGGGGACAGACCCCGAGAATATTGATAGAGCTGAGGACAGAAAACGCTTCGCAGAGATGCTCTCCAGATTAGGCTTAAAGCATACTCCCTACGGGACTGGCTACTCAGTAGAGGAAGCCAGGGAAATTGCACATAGGATTGGTTTCCCAGTCTTGGTGCGCCCTTCCTATGTTCTGGGAGGAAGGGCTATGGAGATAGTCTATGATGAGGAGTCCTTAGAGAGATACGTGAAAGAGGCATCTCGGGTTTCTTCTCAACACCCCATCCTGATCGATAAATTTCTGGAATCGGCTATTGAGGTGGATGTGGATGCGGTCTCTGATGGCAAGATAACCGTTATAGGAGGGGTAATGGAGCATATAGAGGAAGCAGGTGTTCACTCCGGTGATTCGGCTATGGCTCTTCCTCCCTTCAGTTTGCCCTCAGATATAGTGGAAGAACTAAAAGCCCAGACTCGGGCTATTGCTAAGGAACTGGGTGTTAAAGGGCTTATTAACATTCAATTTGCTATCCAGGGTAAAGACATATATGTTCTGGAAGTAAATCCCCGGGCCTCTCGAACTGTCCCTTTCGTGGGTAAGGCTACAGGGATTCCCTTAGCTAAAATTGCCGCTAAGGTTATGATAGGAAAAACCTTGGAGGAGTTGGGTTTTACTAAGGAAGTGGAGGTAAAACATGTGGCGGTAAAGGAAGCGGTCTTCCCCTTTATAAGGTTTCCTGGAGTAGACATAATTTTAGGACCGGAGATGAAATCTACAGGAGAGGTTATGGGAGTAGATGAAGATTTCGGTAAAGCCTTTGCTAAATCCCAGATGGCTGCCGGTAATACCCTTCCCTTGGAGGGAACAGTATTTGTGAGTGTGGCAGATAGGGATAAAAAATTTATCCCTCCTATTGTAAAGAAATTGAAAGAAATGGGATTTGAAATACTGGCTACTCGAGGTACCCGGGAGTATCTGGGTAAGGAAGGTATCGAAGTAAAACTGGTAAATAAGATAGCAGAAGGAAGACCTCATGTGGTGGATTATATAAAAAATGGAGATATTCAACTCATTATTAATACTCCCATTGGGAAAGGGCCCAAATTCGATGAGTATCATATCCGGAGAGAGGCTACTGTACACAAAGTACCTATAATCACTACTATACCCGGAGCATTGGCTACAGTTAGAGGAATAGAGGCTTTAAAGAGGGAGGAGTTAAAGGTTAAGTCCATTCAAGAGTATCACTTACAGGTTTTTAAGGAAAATTCACTTCTCTCTTTTAGAGTATAGAGGAGTAAATCTTTTATCATTATGACTCCACGGGAAAGAGTTATACGAGCCCTCAAGGGGGAGAGAGTGGATAAAACTCCTTTCACGGTATATGAGACACTGATTCCCTGGTGTACTGCAGAGAGAGAACTCCGGAGAAAGGGGTTATGCGTGGTCTGGAGGAAGACATCCTTGTTTAAGATTCACACTCCTGAGGTCCGGAGGAAAGAAATCCGCTATGAGGAGAAGGGGAAGAGTTATGTGAGGGAAGAATACGAAACCCCGGTAGGCAATTTTTATACCTTGCGTGAAGACCGTGGCTACACATTTTGGACAGTTCACTATGCCTTCTCCTCACCCGAGGATTACCGCAAACTAATTTTCTTCTATAAGAATCACCGATACGAGCCCAATTTCGAAGAATTTATCCGGAAGGAGAAGTCTTTAGGAGAAGATTTTATCCTCAGAGGTAGGATAGGGCTGGAACCTTTTCAACAGATAATAAGACTCATGGGGACAGAAAGATTCTGTATTGAATGGATGGAGAGGAGAGACGAGGTGCTCCGACTCTATCAGGCCATTGTGGAGGCTAAAAGAAAACTCTACCCTATTCTTGCGGAATCTCCCTGTTTTCATTTCAACTATGGAGGTAATTTCACGGTGGAAGTGGAGGGACCGGAGGTCTTCCGGAAATATTATCTTCCCAATTATGAGGAAGCAGCAGAGTATCTTC
>CAZSGC010000083.1:0-6197 GCA_964606225.1 uncultured bacterium
CTATTACCACCAGTAACTCGATTAAGGTGAAGGCTGGGGAAAATCCCCATATGCTACGAATCTTCTTCATCATCACATCCCCTTTCTTTAAGTTTATACAATGTAATAATATACCACAAAAATAGCAATAGAAGATAAAAGAAGGGTAAAAGAAGAAAAAGAAAAAGTAATAAAAACAAAAGATAAAAAACATCAGTTTAATCACAAGAGTTCTTGCATGGTAGATAATTTTTCCTGCTACTTCTATGAAGTGCCATAAAATCTTTCCTATCACTACCAGCCCACTATGAGAACTTATCTCTTCTTTTCTTCTCATGAATTTGATTTAAAGGAATTTTGTTGTATCATTCTCTCATCTCCTTTGTTTTTTCCCTTCACCCTTTGGGTGAAAGGTTTTTAATTCTTCCCGCCTAATTATATCAAGCTTTTTAATGTTTTTTGATGCTTTCTATTGCGATTTTTGATGATGCAATTCGCAATATTGACAGAAACAAGAGAATAATCTAAAATTTAAATCTTGGAAAAATAATATGAGTTTAGATAATATAAAGATTTTTACGGGAAATGCTAATCGTCCCTTAGCAGAGGAAATTTGTCAGATCTTGGGAATACCCTTAGGGAATGCTTATGTAGGGACTTTCGCTGATGGTGAAGTTCAAGTCAAGATAAACGAGAGTGTAAGGGGAAAGGATGTTTTCGTTATTCAGCCTACCTGCCCACCTGTGAACCAGAATCTTATGGAGTTGTTAATAATGCTGGATGCTCTACAGAGAGCATCTGCAAAGAGGATAACCGCAGTTATTCCCTACTATGGTTATGCCAGACAGGATAGAAAAGTTCAGCCCCGAGTGCCTATCACGGCGAAACTGGTGGCTAATCTTATTACTGTAGCAGGTGCCCATCGAGTTCTGGTAATGGATTTACATGTAGGACAGATTCAGGGTTTTTTTGATATTCCTGTAGACCATCTTTTTGCTGCTCCTGTGCTTATCGATTACTTGAGGAAAAAAAATTTGCCTGATCTCACCATTGTCTCCCCTGACCCTGGAGGAGTGGAGAGAGCCAGAGCCTTTGCCAAGAGACTGGACGCCTCTTTAGCCATTATAGACAAAAGGAGACCGGAACCTAATGTATCTCAGGTAATGCATGTAGTAGGAGAAATTAAAGGAAGAAATGTAGTTATTTTAGATGACATGATAGATACAGGAGGAAGTGTGCTTCAGGCAGCAAAAGTTATAATGGAGAAAGGAGCAAGAGAGATGTTTGCCTGCTGTACTCATGCTGTATTGAGTGGAGAGGCGGTAGATAAACTGGAGAATTCTGCTCTGCAGGAAATAATCGTTACCAACACCATCCCCCGCAAGAGGGAAAAGTATAAAAAAATTACTGTACTCTCCATTGCTCCCCTTCTGGCGGAGGCTATAAAGAGAATACATACGGAAAGCTCAGTAAGTTCTCTTTTTATCTGAGGAGGTCTCTATGAAAAAAGTGGAACTGAAGGCTTGGCTGCGAGAGAAGAGAAATCCTAAACAGTTAAGAAAGGAAGGTATTATCCCTGCTATCCTTTATGGAGGGCATAAGGAGCCTACACCTTTGCAGGTCCTTAAGAATGAATTCGTTCACTTTCTTCATGCTATCCACGGAGAGAAGACTCTGATAAACCTTTTAATTAAGAAAGATGGAAAGGAAAAGAGCGAACTGGCGATCATAAAAGATATGCAACTTGATCCCCTTACGGACGAGATTATCCACATAGATTTCCAGAGAATAAGCCTCAAGGAGAAAATCACTGCTGAAGTTCCAGTAATTTATGTGGGAGAACCAGAAGGAGTAAAGAAAGGAGGTGTTCTGGAGCATATCTTAAGAAGTATAGAGGTGGAGGCTTTACCAGAAGATCTTCCTGAACATATTGAAGTAGATGTATCCTCCTTAGACATAGGTGATTCCTTCCATGTAGGTGATATTTCTCTTCCTGAGAAGATCAAGATTCTTACTCCTTTGGAGGAGACTATATTTACAGTCCTGGCGCCCAAAGTGACAGAAGAAATTGTAGAGGTAGAGGAAGTGGAAGTAGCAGAAGAAGAGAAAATAGAGGAGGAAGAGGAAAAGAAAGAGAAGGAAGAAGAAGAGTAAAGGAATTTGCAAAACGCTTTCTCGTCCAAAGCAATTATTGGATTAGGAAATCCGGGAAGGGAGTATGCAGGGACACGTCATAATGTAGGGAAGGAGGTTATTGGTAGAATTGCTCGAAGATGGAAAGTAAATCTCTCTAAAAAAGGAAAATTATACAGGGTAGGGGAGAAGATTATGGATAAAAGGAAAATTATTTTAATGATTCCCTGTGTTTATATGAACGAGAGTGGAAAGGCAGTGAAAAAGTTTATGGAAGATTATAATTTAGAAATTTCTTGCTTGCTGGTTATTCATGATGATGCAGATATTCCCTTGGGAAGAATAAAGATAGTTCCAGGAGGAGGTGGAGGGGGGCACAAGGGCATAATTTCCATAATAGAGAGTCTGGAAGCAAAAAATTTTCCTCGCTTACGCATAGGGATTGGGAAAGAATCAAATCTTACCCACCATGTACTGGGAAAATTTACTCAGGAAGAAAGAAGAGTGATAGACAAGGTTAAAAATTTGAGTATAGAAGCCATCTATATGTGGATAAGGGAGGGACTGGATAAAACCATGACCTACTATAATCGGAGGGAAGGAAATGATATGGTTTGCTCTTAGTAGTGGGATATTAGGAATAATAGTTATTGCCTTTCTCACCTGGGATGTCTTAAGAAGAGATGCTGGCGATGAGAAGATGGTAAAGATTTCTCGGCTTATTCAGGAAGGGGCTCTCGCTTTTTTGAAGAGAGAGTATTCTGCAATTCTTATAGTCATCATGGTAGTGGCCCTGCTTCTCTCCTTAGCCCCTTTTATGGGGAAAAGAATTGAGGTGAACTGGAAAACTGCGGTGGCTTTTATATCCGGAGCCTTCTGTTCGGGGCTGGCTGGATTTATTGCCATGAGTATAGCCACCCGGAGTAACGCCCGTACTGCTCAAGCAGCTAAAAAAGGATTGAAACCCGCTTTACAAGTCTCCTATACAGGGGGGATAATCACCGGGCTGGCAGTAGTAAGCATTGCTCTCTTAGGGCTTATCATTGTATATAAGATATTTAAAGGGAATCCAGTAATTGTAAATGGATATGCCATGGGAGCCTCTCTGGTGGCTCTTTTTGCTCGTGCAGGAGGAGGAATCTACACTAAAGGAGCAGATATGGGTGCAGACTTGGTAGGAAAAGTAGAAGCAGGTATTCCCGAAGATGACCCTCGTAATCCTGCAGTAATCGCGGATAATGTGGGAGACAATGTGGGAGATATTGCTGGACTGGGAGCAGACTTACTGGAATCTTATGTGGAAGCCATAATTGCTACTATTGCCATAGGCTACACACTATCCCTTATGTATAAGACCTCTTCCTCCCTGGTCCTCCTTCCCTTTGTCATCGCAGGCTGGGGAATTATTTCCTCTATCTTAGGCATTCTCTTCACTCGATACGGTCCGGTAACCCAACCTGAGAAAGCTTTAAATTCTGGAGTCTACCTGGCTGCTCTCCTTATGGTAGGGGGTTCTTACTGGATAATCAAAAAATTTCCCTTCTCTTTCCCTGGATACCGTCCCCTGGGAGCCTTCTGGGCTATAATTTCTGGTCTGTTTGCTGGTCTGGTGATAGGAGCAGTTAGTGAATACTATACTTCCTATAAATTTTCTCCCGTAAGGAGAATTGCTCACTCTGCTGAACGAGGTCCTGCAGTGACTATATTGGGTGGAGTATCTGTAGGAATGCTCTCTACTCTGATCCCGGTGTGTGTGATTGCCCTGGCTACTCTCTTCAGTTATCGATGGGCAGGAATGTATGGAGTCTCCTTAGGTGCTTTGGGTATGCTCTCTATATTAGGAGTAACTCTGGCTGTAGATTCTTATGGACCAGTAGCAGATAATGCAGGAGGAATTGCCGAGATGGCAAATTTAGGAAAAGAAGTAAGGGAGATTACCGATCGTCTGGATGCAGTAGGTAACACTACTGCTGCCATTGGAAAAGGATTTGCCATAGGTTCGGCAGCCTTTGCTGCCTTAGGGTTAATCACTGCCTACATTGCTACCCTGAATCACTTCTCTTCCCAACCTCTTCACCTTAGCCTGACCGATCCTAAGCTAATCGCAGGACTGCTTATCGGGGGAATGATTCCCTTCCTCTTCTCCTCCCTTCTGGCTCAAGGGGTGGGGAAGGTAGCCAATCAAATAATAGATGAGGTAAGAAGACAGTTCCGGGAAATAAAAGGTCTTATGGAAGGAAAGGCAGATGCGGATTCCACCACTTGTGTAGATATTGCTGCCCGAGGGGCCTTAAAGAATATGCTTTTACCCGGAATTTTAGCCATAATCATCCCTGTGCTCATAGGATTTCTTTTAGGTCCTGTAAGTCTGGGAGGATTTCTCGTAGGTGCTTTGATTACTGGACTTCAGTTAGGAATACAGATGGCCAATACAGGTGCCTCTCTGGATAATGCCAAAAAATACATAGAGTTGGGAAATTACGGAGGGAAAGGAAGTCCTGCTCATAAGTCTGCGGTAATAGGGGATACCTTTGGAGACCCTCTAAAAGATACTATGGGACCTTCAATAAATATTCTCATAAAACTAATGTCGGTAATTTCCTTGGTTCTGGCTCCTCTCTTTGTCTGAATATGAAGATTGGTATAATAGGACTTCCCAATGTGGGAAAGACCACCATCTTTAATGCTTTAACCGGTGCTCAGGCTAAGTCTTCCAACTATCCTTTCTGCACCATAGAGCCCAATCAGGGAGTAGTTCCTGTTCCTGATGAAAGGTTGGAGAAGTTAAAAGAATATCTGGGAGTAGGGGAGGGTATTCCTGCTCTGGTGGAGTTTGTGGATATCGCGGGTCTGGTAAAAGGAGCCAGTGAGGGAGAAGGGCTGGGGAATCAATTCCTCTCTAACATACGAGGAGTTGATGCCTTGCTTCATGTGGTAAGGGGTTTCCAAGATCCCAATGTATCTCATTGGCAGGCAGAGATTGATCCCATAAAAGATATTGAAATTGTGAATACAGAACTTCTACTCTCTGACCTGGAGATTGTGGAAAGAAGCATAGCCAGATTAAAATTTAAAGAAGAGGAATTCAAAAATCTCCTTATGCGTGTTAAGGAATCTTTATCCTCAGGAATACCCATTCGGAGACTTCCTCTTTCCAAAGAGGAGAAGAAGAGACTCAAAAGTCTGGGACTCTTAACCGGGAAACCGGTGATTTATTTAATAAACATAGGGGAAGAAAAGGAAGAGAAAAACTTTGCTTACCTGAAAAGACATACACAGTTGAATAATTTCCCTCTTTTATTCTTTAAAGGTAAACTGGAAGAAGAGATTACTCGTCTTCCTTCCTCTGAGCAGGAGGAATTTAGAAAGGCATGGGGAATAGAAGAAAGTGGATTGAAAAGACTCTTAAAAACTTGCTATTATACGCTCGGTTTAGTTACTTTTTATACTATTGCCCGGAATAAATTAAGAGCCTGGGCTATTCAGAAGGGGAGTAAAATGATAGAGGGTGCAAGGTTAATTCACTCAGACATGGCTAAAGGATTTATAAAAGCAGAAGTCATTTCCTTTTCAGACCTCCTCAAGTTTCCTTCCTATCAGGAAGCAAAGGATAAGGGCGAGATAAAAATTGTGGGAAAAGATTATCTTATACAGGATGGAGATATAGTTTATATTCATTTTAAAGTTTAGCCAAGGAGGTTAAAGGTGAGGATTTACGAGGGATTGTTCATTTTAAGACCAGAATTGGAAGAAGAACAAGTTAAAAAGATTCTCTCTCAAGTAGAAAAACTTATTCAAGATACAGGAGGGAAAATTCTCCAGAAGGAAGAGTGGGGAGTCAGAAAACTTGCTTATCCTATTAAGAAATGTGAAGATGGTTATTATGTAATACTCAATTTTGAAGGAAATTCTGAAACTGCGGAGAAACTCAAAACATCCTTCCGAAGGGAAGAACGCATCTTAAGACTCCTGGTATTCAGAAAGACATGATTGACTTGGATGGGGGTTTCTGTTATCCTCAACAGACCTTTAGAAGTTTTGCGGGAAAGCCGGCGGGAGATGCGAAACTTTAATAAAGTATTTTT
>CAZSGC010000084.1:0-6014 GCA_964606225.1 uncultured bacterium
GAATTTTATGCTCGACTTTTAACTCTTACCGAAATGACTAACAAAGGATTAAAAAGACTGATACCTCAAGAAGAATTAGAAAAATTAAAAATTGAGCCTGCGTTAGAAAGATTTTCTGAGATTTTAAAAAGATTATTAGAAATCTCCAAAAAAGAATTAGAAAATAAGCCTTTAGCTGAAGAAGAGTATTATTTCATTAAGAATTTTGGCAGTATTTCAGAGAAAGCAATAGAGTTTGTTGCTGAATGGGAAACTGACCCTGATATATTTAAAACCACTTTAATTGCTGATGTTTATACGGAGGGAAATACGAGAAAAGTTTTAGAAGAAGGAGTAGGTTATATTAAAACCTTAGTTGTAGCCTACAAACTTCCCGAAGGCCACATTTTAGTAGGTGTGGGACCAGTTTTCAGCTACTACGAATTCAAACAACCAATGGAAGACAGGTTAACTGATGAGGATTGGAGGGGGATGTTAAAAATAATACATCCAGCGGAGCCAGAATGGACAAAAAGTTTTTCAGATAATACCACTTGGGGAAAACCCTCGCTATTGGACTTGCTATTGGAATTGGAAAAAGAAATGGATAATTTTTAGAAAAACAGCTGAAAAAAATGAGGAGTATTTTAGCATTACCCAAAGAATTGCATAAAAGGTTATCGTAAAGTATACTCTTTGGCTTGGAGAGTGATGAACATGATAATAGAGTGGAGAGTAAAAGGTCGCTGACGCTCCATAGCTTTAGCGACGGAGCATAGTATAATTCTTTGAAAAATATGGATTAGAGCCCACAAAGGAGGCTTTTGAAGTGAGCAAGTCATCTATATATAGTTGGAGGAAGAAATTAAGAGAGAGTGGAGGGAGGTTAGAAGGACTCAATGGCAGATCCAGGACACCGAAGAGAAGGAGGAAGCCGGAGACAGATCCCAGAGTAATAGAATCTGGTGGGGAGTAGTCAAGTCGCCTTTTCTACAATACCCAGAGACCTTCATGATTCCCTCAATAACCTCGCTCCTGAAAAAATCTTTAGAAAAAAACAGCCTTTTCATAGATGTTATGGGCCTGGACAACACTTTGAGAAAGGAGAAGGAAAAGATATAATATATCAAAAAGGGGGAAGGAAGAAATGCAGAAGATAATGGCCTGTGTGGAAAAAGACCCGGAAACTGGATTATATGTGGGGATTGTACCAGGAATCCCCGGTGCTCATACTCAGGCAAAAACACTGGATGAACTTCAGAAAAATCTTAAGGAAGTTCTGGAGTTATGCCTGGAAGAGATGGGAGAGGAGACTAAGGATTATCTGCCTGAGTTTGTTGGTATTCAGCAAATCGAGGTTAAAATTTGAGCAAGATAAAGGTTGTCGATGCCAAAACATTTGAGAAATTACTGTTTTCGGCTGGGATTCTCTAAGGTGCGCCAAAAGGGAAGTCATGGATTTTATAAGCACCCTGATGGGAGAACTACTACTTTACCCCATCATCCTGGAAGAACCCTCGCTCGTCCCTAATTTGCGAAATTTTGCGTGAGATAAAACTATCTCCTGAAGAATATCACAGATACTTAGAGAAAATATAAAGGAATGCCTGCATCCGTAGTTTCTGAATTTATAGTGCCTTTATCTCCAGAGGTTACCTTTTACCTCGAAAGGCAAGCCCAAACAGAGACTCTGTTGAGACCTAAAGGAAGTATCGAGAAGTGGAGTTAGCAATGGTAAACCTGAAACAAATATCCTTAGGCTATATAATCCATGCTCCATAGTGGTCAATTTTTTTCTTTTTCCCACACTTTATCCGCAAATATTTGGACACCAAAGACTCCTTTTAGTAAAATAAAAGAGAGTGAGCAATTTGTTAATTCAGTAGCAGGAGAAGGTATAAGAGAAGCTGCCGGAGTGGCGGAACTGGAAGACGCGCCGGACTCAAAATCCGGTGGGGTTTGCCCCCCGTGTGGGTTCAACTCCCACCTCCGGCACTTTTCTTTATGAAAAGATTAAAAATCCCTTTACCTTTTTCGGGAGGAATCATCCTCTCTTATCGCTGTAATGCTCGGTGTAGACACTGTATTTATGCCTCTTCTCCTGGCTGGGAGGACAAGTGGATGAAGGAAGAGGATCTTTCTCTCCTTCTTTCTCTTCTGAAAGATAAAATTCAACCTTCTCCCTATGGTAGAGAGAGGATAGGAGTAAACCATGGCCTTCACTTCACGGGAGGAGAACCTTTCCTCAATTTTCCCCTTCTACTTAAAGCAGTTGAAAGGGCTAAGGAAGAAAATATTCCCTCACTTTTTGTGGAAACCAATGCTTTCTGGGCTCGGGAAGATGAAGAGACATTTAAAAAGATGAAGTTATTGAAGGAAAAGGGACTTCATGGGATACTGGTAAGTGTAAATCCTTTTATCGCCGAGTACGTGCCCTTTGAGAGGACTCAGAGGGCAGTGGAGATAGGATATGAGGTCTTTAAGGAAAATCTGGTAGTTTACCAGTGGGAGTATTTTGTGCTTTTTAAGAACTGGGGGCTTAAGGGAAGGCTTCCCTGGGAGGAGTATATAAGGAGGGATAAAATTAGGGGTGAACTTCTCCTCATGGGAATAGCGGTGTATAAACTCCCCGTGTTAAGGAAATACAATTCTTCCCAATTTTACGGCACCTGTTACAGTGAACTCATCCGCTTCTGGCATAATCACTGGGATAACTACGGCAACATTCTCCCCGGCTTCTGTGCAGGGATATCTCTGGGTAACTGGAAGGAAAATCCCCAAATCTATGAGGAGGGAATCAATCTTGAGAGTTACCCTCTTCTTAAAATATTACTGGAGGAAGGAGTAAGAGGGCTCTTAGACTGGGCTAAGAGAAAATTCCATTTTAGAGAAAAGGGCGATTATTCCTCTCCCTGTCATCTCTGCTTGGAGATAAGAAAATTCTTGGTAGAAAAGAGAGAAATATTTCCGGAACTTGCCCCTCTCCAGTATTATTTTCTACTGGAGGAGTAGTAACAGGGAAATTCTTAACTCTCCTTGAGGAATCCTGGTGAAGTGTGTAAAGTAGGTTATGGGATATATAAGAGGGTAGAGGTAAAGAAAGGAGGTCGTGATGGGAACTTTCCTTCTCTTCGGTAAGTATTCACAGGAGGCTCTCAAAGGAATCTCTCCCCGTCGCACCCAGCAGGCACAGAAACTTATAGAAAAACTGGGGGGAAAGATTAAAGAAATGTATGCCTTACTGGGAGAGTTTGATCTTCTCCTCATCGTAGAATTACCAGGAATAGAGGATGCCATGAAAGCCTCTGTCTCTTTAGCCCAGAGTACCGGCATCTCTTTCACCACTTCTCCCGCCCTCTCTGTAGAAAGATTTGACCAGTTGATGGGAAAGTAGAGTCAATCTATACGGAGGAAACCCGGTTCAGGGGGGAGAGTAAGGTAAGAAGAAGGGGAGAGGGGTAATCTTTCTCCATCATACTTTATCTCCTCGATTCTGGAAGGCTTCTGGGTTAAATTAAGATATATATTCCCTCCTTTACCCCAGAAAGCGATGAGGTCCACCTTCCCCTTTCCATTATTCCGGAAGTAATAAAGACTTATCCCCTCCCTTTCCTCCTTCCTTTCCAGAGTATACCTTTCATCCAGAAGGGAGGTCACCAGACGAAAGGTATAAGCAGGCAATTCCTTTAACTCCCACCTCTTTTTTAAAATCCCCACCTGTCCATTCTTGGAATCATAGGGAAACCAGAAAATCCATTGAATTCCACAGGCTCTGGCTACCACCAGACAACGGAATATTTCCTTAGCCAGTTCCTCATCGGATAACCCTCCCTTTTTTCTTACTCCGAACTCATTGCAGATTAAGGGATATTCATATCCTCTCGCCCTCATCTCCTTCCTTATCCATTCCACTACTAAGGGAAGGAATTCAATCTTCTCGTAATAATGAAAATTGAAAAGGTCAAGGCATCCCTTTACTCCTTCCAGGAAAAATTCTACCTTTTCTATCATCTCCTGCACAGTTCTTTCCTTAAAAAATCTGGCTAACTCCTGGTTATTTTGAGGAATCTTTCCTTGAAAAGCAGGATGCTCTCCCAGATATTCTCTCAAGAAACGGCAGATTTCCTCTCCTTCCTCTCCTTTCTTCCATCTTTCCCAGGCTATCAAAATTCCCCATACTGGTGAAGCACATCCAGAGTTGGCGATTTTCACCCCAGGCTCGGTCTCATGGGCAGACTTATAGACAGTTTTTAAGACTTTTATGTATTCCTGAGGAGTCCCTCCCCAGAAGTTAGGGGCATTGGCTTCATTCTCCACCACCAAGATTTTTATCCCTCTATTTTCCTTAAGCAGATGATGAACGAATAAATAGAGATTACGGGAATATCCGTATTCGGGGCTATAATTTTCCTCCAGGTCTTCCGGAGGAAGAGAGACTCCTCCCCACCCCTTATTATTCCCCCACCTCAAGACCACCTGTTGATGAAACCCTAAAACTTCTGCTTTCTTTAACAAAGACCTCTCCCATCTGTAAACTCCAGGAGCCTCCTCTACCTTTGTTCTTATCACTCCTATTCTTACCCAGGGTACCTCCAGGAGTTTAGCAGTAGGAAGTCCCATCACTCCAAAAGGAAAGGAGAGAGGAGTATCCCTTCTTGCCCTGGCTTTCCTCTTTTCCTCCTCTATTCTTCTCTCCAGTTCCCTGCCCACTTCCCCCATGATTTCTTCTGCCTCTACCTTCCTTCCCTTCCTCCAGAGAATCTGTGCTTCTTTCAATCTATTTTTATATCTCTCTCCCTCTATAAGATAAAGTTGAGCCTGAGAGAGTATTTCCTTAATTTTCTGAGGAGTATAAGGAGTATGGGAAGAGAGGGGGAAAGGAAGCAGGAGAAGAAGAAAGAAGACTAAGGAGAATCTCCTCATCTTAAAAATACCTCATGATGCAAAATCCTTCATTGAAAAACCATCTCCTCCCGAGCCTGGTCTGGGTCTTTTCAGGAAACCTCGGTAAATCTGTAGATAAATCCTTAGAAAAAGACAACCCTATTCCCACTAACAAAAAGGGGAGGATAAAAATTATCCATATACAACCTTCTGCCCGAGAAGTAAAACTCACTCCATTATATAACTTACTAAAATTTAATTTCCACTAAAATCCTGGTAGTTCCTGGATTTAAGACCTTTGCCCTGTTATAATTCCCTTAGATGACAGATCTTAAGAATCTGACCTTTGTGGCTCTGGATACAGAAACCACCTCCCTCTTCCCCCTCTCTGGGAAACTGGTAGAACTATCCGCAGTAAAGTTTAATCTAAAGGATGAACAGGAAGAAGTATTTGATAATTTGATAAATCCAAAGGAATCCATACCCGAAGAGGTCTCTCAAATTCATGGAATAACCGATGAGATGGTAAAAGATAAGCCAGGGGTGGAAAAGGTTATCCCGGAGTTTATCCAATTCATAGGGGAAGCAGAGACCGTGCTTCTGGCACATAACGCCTGCTTTGATATGGCCTTTCTGGGCATGGAACTGGCAAGATTAAAGATACCTGATCCCGGTCATCGTTGTCTGGATACCTTACTTCTTATCCGGAATACCTTTCCTGAACTTAACAAATACGACCTGCCCTCCCTGGCAGCACACTTCAGAATAAAGCCAGAAAAATTTCATCGTGCCCTGGCAGACAGCCGGACTGTGAAAGAATTGTTCTTAAAAGTGATCCAGGAGAAAAAAATAAAGAACCTGGAAGAACTCTCCTCCCTTACCCAGGTCTTTCGATTTTCAGATACGGCCACTTTCGAGGTAGAACTTCCTCCAGGATTTGAAATCTTTGCCCAAGCCATAGAAAATTCCCAACCCATCATCATGATCTATGAGGGAGGAACTAAGGGACTTCAGCCACGGAAGATAACCCCTCTAAGTTTGCTAAAGGTCTATGAAAAAATCTATGTCCTCGCCTACTGTCATATAGATAAAATGCAGAAATCTTTCCGTCTGGACCGTATACTTGAATTCCAGATAGCAGATTGAGTCCT
>CAZSGC010000085.1:0-447 GCA_964606225.1 uncultured bacterium
AGATAGGGTTTAAGTTCTTTATCTGCTTCCTCTGGAGAAAGAGGCTTATGAATTGTGCAACCTCCTGACCACTGATCCCAAACTTTGACTACACGTGTATCAATGTTCTCAGAGGATAAAATATACCCTTCTTTACTTCTCAAATCTTTAATTTTTACTGTGACTTCAGGATAATGTTTTTTAGAATAAATAGCAAAACTTCCGGCTTCAAATTCTCCTTGACAGCCAATTATCACTAATTCTTTTAAAGGCGGTAACTCTGAAGGAGGAGTCTCATAATAAATAAACTCAAAGGGAACTACCTTGCGAAAGGATAGAAAATTTTCTCCCACTTCCACATTCCATCTCTTTTTTTTTAAATGCTGTAAAGAACCTTTTATTTTCTCCATGGTTGGCTCCACTAAGGTTACTCCTTTCCCTTTAATTTTTATATAGTCAATATATGCC
>CAZSGC010000085.1:457-5707 GCA_964606225.1 uncultured bacterium
ACCAATCGCTCTGTAAAATATAAAGGGTGTGAGATGAAGGTAACTCAACCTCTATATTCCGGAAAAGAATAACAGAGAATTTCCTAAGTTCCTTTTTATCATCACCAAATTCCCTCTTCACTTCTCCAATAAGAAAATCATCCAAATAGAATTTTAATCTACGGGGAGACTCTGGATGATTCCAGTATCCTATCTCTATTTTTAAATTTTCTACATCCGGGGAAAGGGCAAAATAAATCTTCATGCCTTCTGGTTTATCTACTCCACCTCCCCATCTTTTATCTTTGGGACTGGCTAAAAGAAATACCTTCTTTCCTCTGGCTTGAGGGAAGGAATTAACTTTAAGAGGAAAATTTTTATCATTTACAGTTCCTTCCATCCCTTCTTCGATGGAAGTTCCATCTATTATCAGAGATTCTTCGTCTCCCCCAATTTCCTCTCTTTGAAGATTACCCCACCAAAAAGGTTTAAGAGAAATTTCATCTATCCATATTTTCTTCCCTTCCCCTTCCGATTCTTTAATATATACATGAAAGATAATATTTATATAGGAAGATTTCCCCGAGTTAAAGATTACTTTCTTTTCCTTCCAACTTTGAGAAGGAGAAATATAAAAATAATGTATTTTCTTCTTCCATTTATTATCTTCCTTCCAGTTAAGGTATATTTGTCCCTGGAAAAAAGGCACTGCATCGTTGGGAGCTTTAAAATAGAAGGAGAGAATATAGTTAGTATTAGGTTTTATCCCATAAATCGGCTGGTATAATGAGCTATAGCTTCCTTTAGAACCTGAGATACTGATGCTCCTTTCGCTTTTGTAACCTTCTTTTTCCCATTTAAATTCTGCTGTACCGCTTTTATGCCAGAATTTAGGGAATTCTCCTTCTCCTCTTTCTTCAAAGGAGGGATTCTTAACTAAATTGGCATAAGCCAAAATGCAAAAGATTAGAAAGGTAATAAAAAACATCCACCATTTCATCTTTTTTTACTCTCCCTTCTTTTTATTGTCTTCCTTCCCACCAACTGTAATATTTTTCCATTGCTTTTATCACTGCAGAGATATTTTCCTTGGGAGTTCCTGGATAGGCCCCATATATCAACATCAGTCCACCATATGGAGACCCGAGTGTCTTAATACAGTGAAAAATGTGCGCCTCTATATCTTCTGGCTTGCCAAAAGGAGTAATTTTCTGCCTGTCTATATCCAGGTCAATACATACCTTACCATAAGCAAGCCTTTTTAGGTTATCCAGACCATTCACCAAGTCTTGAGGATTAAGAATAGTAACACCTGTTTCTATAAGGTCTGTAATAATATCTACAATATAACCATCAGTATGGAAATATACTTCAACATTATTCGCCCTGCAAATAGAAAAAATTTTTTTATAAGAAGGTTTTATTAACTCTCTCCAGGCCAAAGGACTTATAGGAAGGGTATCTTGATGCCCTAAATCATCTCCGAAATAAATTACATCAACCCCTAACTTGATCCATTTTTCCACCACTTTACACCAATACTCAGTGATTATATCAATAAGTTCTTTAAGTTCTTTCCTTCTCTCAGCAACATCTATCATGAAGTTTGTAAAACCTCTTAGATAGGTTAATTTTAAATATAAAAAACCATGTTCTACTATTCCAATTATTACTCTTCCTTCCTGCCTTTCTTTCTCAATTATTTCTTTTTCCTTCTCCCAGTCTCTGTATTTATTCGGGTCGGGAGGGATGTAATCTTTAAATCTGGACCACTCTTCTAAAGGATGTTCTACTACTTGACCACTGAGATATCCTCCTGGATAATGCCAGAGACACCCCCATTCATCTCTTTTAAAATTCTCTTTTTCCCTCTCAGGGTTGCGAATCACAGTGACCTTTACATGGGGAGAATCTCTCTTTACCTCCTCGAAAAAATGAGGGTCTTTGTCCCAGATTGTTCCGGGCATAACAACTTTTCCAGGAACAATCCCTTTGCCTTTGAATCTTATTATTTTGAGATATTCCTCTCTTCTTTCCCATTCCTTAATCATATTTCTCTTTTCTCTTAAATATATGAAATTTTATCAAAAATGGCAATTAAAAAGGGAAAGAAAATATTCATGTCCTGCATGATAGATGGTATAATTATGTGGTAAACTTAAAAAGAAAGGAGGTGAGATAGGATGATAAAGAAGATTCGCAGTATATGGGGATTATCCCCAGCCTTCACCTTAATCGAGTTACTGGTGGTAATAGCCATTATTGCTATTTTAGCAGCAATGTTATTACCTGCCCTGCACAGAGCCAGAGAGCAAGCAAGAACTGCTACCTGTCAAAGTAACTTGAAGCAAATCGCTATAGGATTTGCCATGTACAGGAACGAGTATGATGGAGCCAATGTCCCTGCTTTCTATAACCAGACACCCACTCCTCATACTAGTTGGACATGGCTTACCTTAATAAACTGGTATATGAACGATAAGGACCTCTTCCTCTGTCCTTCTCGTCCAGAGTGGAAATGGGAAAATACCAGCAGGGGTGCATACTTTGGTGGATACTTTGTTAACGGTGGAGTAGATGACTGGGGTTACTATGGTATTCATCCTCCGTATGATGGAGATGGTATGTCATATTACGGAAAAAATTTAGTGTACGATTCTGAAGTTATAGATCCAGCTGGAACTATAGAGGCAGGGGATAACTGGGTGATAGATGAAGGAGGAGGGACTGCACTTGAAGTAAATCCCACAACCTTTAAAGATTATGAGATTAAATGCAGTGCGGGACAATCTCCTTATTCTAATTACGACTCCAGAGATGAGTATGAAGCAGATAGAGACAGACATAACGGAGGACTTAACTATCTCTACTATGATGGACATGTAGAATGGCACAGGGCAGAGTATATACTGGAGAATAACTGGCTTCTGTTTGATAGAACCAGGGTAGGGCCATAGGTTAAAAAGAAAATTTCTTACAAACAGGGTTCTTATAATCCAGAGAATGAAGGCAGTAGGATTAGATTTAGGGGGTACTTTCATAAAAGTGGGATTGGTATCCTCAAAGGGAGAAGTACTTAAAAAGACTAAGATTCCCACTCTGGGAGATAGGGGAAGAGACCAAGTGCTGGCTCAGATGGAGAAGGGGATAGAATTTTCTTTACAGGGGGAAAAGGGAGTAAAAGGTATAGGAATTGGAACCCCAGGTTTGGTGGATAGAGAGGGTATTGTGTATCTTGCTCCTAACCTTCCGAATTGGAATGGGTTGAATCTTAAGGATTACTTTGAGAAGAAATTTTCCCTTCCTGTGAAGGTGGAGAACGATGTGAATACCATCACCTGGGGAGAATATCTCTTTGGAGCAGGTAGAGGTTGCCGAAACATGATTTGCGTTACCTTGGGTACAGGAGTGGGAGGGGGGGTGGTGGTAAATGGTAAGTTGTTAAGTGGAGGTATCTACTCGGCTGTGGAGATAGGGCATATCTCCATAAATTTTAAAGGTCCCCGTTGTAAATGTGGAAATATAGGATGTGTGGAGAGGTATGTGGGAGCAAAATATATAGAGGCTATGGCAAGAAGGGAGATCAGAAAGGGGAGAAAAAGTATTATAAAAGAATTGGTAAAGGGGGATCTGGATAAAATCACCCCTGAGATTATATCTTTGGCTTATCAGAAGGGAGACAGACTGGCAGAGGAAATTTGGATAAAAGTGGGGACTTATCTGGGCACTCTCTTTTCTGGATTGGTAAATCTCTTTAATCCGGAAAGAATTGTTATTGGGGGAGGAATTGCTCAGGCAGGGGAAATTCTTTTCTCTACCATTAAAAGAGTTATAAAGGAAAGAAGTTTTTATCTTTTGGCTAAGGATGTGGAGGTGGTTCCTGCTTCCTTAGGTCAAGATGCAGGGATTATTTCCTCTGCTTCCTTAATTTTGGCCAGAGACTCTACTCTACAGTAACTGACCTGACAAGTTTTCCTGCTTTAGTTTGTATTTACAAGCATTTTCTTGAAGGATATAATTTGTAAGGACTTCTTCGCTTATGGGAATAGAAAAAATAATTATTAAAGGGGCTCGAGAACACAACTTAAAAAACATCAATTTAGAGTTACCCCGAAACAAACTCATAGTAATTACTGGGCTCTCTGGTTCTGGTAAGTCCTCCTTAGCCTTTGATACTATCTATGCAGAAGGGCAACGTAGATATGTAGAGAGTCTCTCTGCTTATGCTCGTCAATTCTTAGAACAGATGGAGAAACCAGAGGTAGATTACATTGAGGGTTTATCTCCTGCTATTGCTATTGAGCAGAAGCCACCACCTCGAAACCCTCGTTCCACGGTGGGGACGGTTACAGAGATTTATGATTACTTGAGAGTGCTTTTTTCCAGTATTGGTAAAGTTTACTGCTATCAATGTGGAATGCTTATTCAGAAACAGTCTGCACAACAGATTGTGGACCAGGTTATGGAGTTACCTTCTGGCACCAAAATTTACATATATGCACCTGTGGTGAGGGGGAGGAAGGGGGAGTATCAGAAATTACTGGAAGAGATAAGAAGGCAGGGATTTATCCGGGCACGTATTGATGGAGAGATTAGAGAACTGGAAGAAGAGATAAGGCTGGACAAGAATAAGAAGCATAATATTGAAGTTTTGGTAGACAGAGTAAAGATTTCTCCTGAGAACCGTTCGCGTATTACAGAGGCAGTGGAACTTTCCTTAAAAATTGGAGAAGGGCTGGTATTGATAAGCAGTGAGAAAGAGGAGAAACTCTACTCCGAGAAGTTTGCCTGTCCCCGGTGTGGGGTTTCCTATGGTGAACTTACTCCTCGAGTCTTTTCTTTCAATTCCCCTTACGGGGCCTGTCCTGCTTGTAGTGGGCTGGGGGAGAAAATGGAGATAGACCCGGATTTGGTGGTGCCGAATAAGAATCTCTCTATTGCGGAGGGTGCTCTGGAACCCTGGGCCAATCCTATTACTACCAGAAGGCATAGGTGGAAATGGTCTACTGCTCGGTATTACCGTCAGATTCTGGAGTCAGTAGCCAGACATTATGGATTCAGCCTTTACACTCCTTATAAAGATTTACCTTTAGAAATTCAAAACCTTCTCCTTTACGGTACAGAGGAAGAGATTCTTTTCCAAATAGAGAGAGGGGGAGAGGTCTACAGATACTGGGATAAATTTGAAGGGGTGGTGAGGAACTTGGAGAGGAGATATCAAGAGACGGATTCAGAATATGTAAAAGAGGAAATTTTTAAACGATATATAAG
>CAZSGC010000086.1:0-5643 GCA_964606225.1 uncultured bacterium
ATATATAAGAATGAAAGTCTGCCCAGAGTGTAAAGGAGCCAGATTGAGGAAGGAAAGTTTAGCCGTGAGGGTGGGGGGTAAGAATATTGCAGAAATTACTTCTCTATCCATAAAAGAGGCTTTAAAGTTTTTTGAGGAACTTAAACTTTCTTCACGAGAAGAAATGATTGCTGAGCAGGTGATTAAGGAAATTAAATCTCGTCTGCAGTTTCTGGTGAATGTGGGGCTGGATTACCTTACTCTGGATAGGAAAGCAGAGACCTTAGCCGGAGGAGAAGCAGAGAGGATAAGATTGGCTACCCAGATAGGTTCCAAACTGGTAGGAGTTCTTTATCTACTGGATGAACCTACTATAGGTCTGCATCAGAGGGATAATCACAGGCTTCTGGAGACTCTGAAAAAATTGAGAGACTTAGGAAATACCGTGATAGTTGTAGAACATGATGAGGCTACCATTAGAAGTGCGGACTATATTGTAGACTTAGGACCTGGTGCAGGTGACTATGGGGGGGAGGTGGTGGTGGCAGGAACTCTGGAGGAAGTAATAAAGTGCAAGGATTCTCTAACCGGGAAGTATCTTTCTGGAGAATTGAAAATCCCTGTACCTTCTCGGCGTAGAAAGCCTACAGGAAAATATCTGGAGATAATCGGGGCAAGGGAACATAACTTAAAAGGTATAAATGTAAAAATCCCCTTGGGTCTTTTTGTATGTATTACTGGAGTAAGTGGGTCGGGGAAAAGTACTCTGGTGGAAGAGATAATATACAGAGCCTTGGCAAAGATTTTCTATTCCTCCCGGGAAGAGCCGGGTGAGTATGAGGAGATAAGGGGTTATGAACACATTGATAAAGTAATTAATATAACTCAGGAACCCATAGGAAGGACTCCCCGCTCCAATCCTGCTACCTATACAGATACCTTTACTTACATAAGAAAATTATTTGCCCAGACTCCCGAGGCCAGGATGAGAGGTTATACCCCGGGTAGGTTTTCTTTTAATGTAAAAGGGGGAAGATGTGAGACCTGTCAGGGGGAAGGAATGATTAAGATTGAGATGCATTTCCTGCCCGATGTGTACATTACCTGTGAAGCCTGTAAGGGTACTCGGTATAACCGGGAAACTCTCCAGGTTCGTTATAAGGGTAAAAACATCTCGGAAGTTTTGAATATGAGTGTGGATGAGGCTTTAGAGTTCTTCCAGCATATTCCTGTGCTTAAGAGGAAACTCACTACTTTAAAAGATGTGGGGTTAGGATACATTAAATTGGGACAGCCTGCTACCACTCTTTCCGGAGGAGAAGCACAGAGGGTTAAGTTAGCCAAAGAATTGAGCAAAGTGGCTACAGGGAAGACTTTATACATTTTGGATGAACCCACAACAGGTTTGCATTTTGCAGATATAGAAAAACTCCTTCGCGTCCTCAATAACCTGGTAGACAAAGGTAATACCGTGCTGGTAATAGAGCATAATCTAGATGTAATTAAGAGTGCTGATTATATAATTGACTTAGGTCCGGAAGGTGGAGATGAAGGAGGATGGATTGTGGCGGAAGGGACCCCGGAAGAGATATGCGAGAATCCTCTCTCTTATACGGGTCAGTTTCTTAAGAAAGTATTAAGGCGGGAGGAAAAAGTAGAGGTGAGATGAAGAAATTCCTCCTGATAGTTCTTCTTTCTCTTCTTTGTCTTTCCTCTCTTTATCCTCAGCATTTAAGAGTAGCCAAAAAGTTTATAGAAGATGGTTTTTACCAGCGGGCTTTAGGAGAACTGGAGCGTTTCTTGAAGAGATACCCTTCATCTCCTCTACGGGATAAGGCAATTCTTTTAGAAGGAGATTGTTATCTTAAACTGGGGGAGGAGGAAAAGGCGGTTGCCCTTTATGAAGAGGTAAAAAACAAAATTTCTTCTGCCTGGAGAGATTATGCTTCTTATCGTCTGGGAACTTATTATTATAAGAAGGGAAATTACCTAAAAAGTCAGGAATACTTCCAATGGATATTGGATAATTTTCCCCATTCTGACCTCTATGTTTCTGCCTTTTACTGGGTGGGAGAATGTCATTATCAAAGGAAAGACTTCTTGCGGGCAGTAAAAATTTTAGAGAAATTTATTCTGCTTTATCCAGAAACACCCAATATTGAGAAGGCTTACTACTCCCTTACCCGTTCACTTCTGGAGTTAAAGAGATTTAAGGAGGCATTAAATACCGTAGAAAAGTTGCTTAAAAATTTTCCTTCTTCCTCCCTGAGGATACCAGCTCTAATTCTAAAGAGTAGGATTCTCTATTATCTGAAGGATTATTCCTCCTCTCTTTCTCTTCTTAAAGAAGTTAGCCGGGAAGGTTCTGCTTACCAGGACCTGATATACTACTGGATAGGAGAAAATTACCTCTCTTTAAAAGATTATTCTCAAGCAAAAAAGTTTTTCCGTCTGGTCCTGGAGAATGAAGGAAGCAAATGTAGGGATGCTGCCCTTTATGGATTGGGATGGGCAAATTTTCAGGAAAAAAAATGGGATGAAGCAATTAATTTCTTTACCCAACTTATCCAAGATTTTCCCGAAACTCCTCTCCTGGCACAGGTTAAATACTATCTGGGAGAATGCTTTCAGGAAAAAGGGAGGTTGGAAAGGGCAGGTAAAATTTTCTCCTCTCTTATAAATCAATTCAAAGAGGGAGAATGGGTGGAGAAGGGTTATCTGGCTCTTTCCTTAATCCGGAAGGAGGAAGGAAAGGTAAAGGAGGCAGAAGAGATTTTGAAGGACTTTCTTTCTCGCTTTCCCACCAGTCCTTTAATACCTCATGCTTTATTTCAATTATCTGTGCTGATTTCCTCACAAGATAAGAGAGAAGCCTTACGATTTCTGGAGAGGATTAAGAAGGAGTATCCGAACTATTCCCAGAAAGACAGGGTACTCTATAATTTAGGGACTCTTTATTTTGAGATAGGAGAATACAGGAAGAGTCTGGATAATTTTGAAGAACTTGCAGAAAAATTTCCTTCTTCCTTCTTGCCAGAAATTTTCTTCTGGTGTGGAAGGCTCTACTTAGAACTGGGTTACTTAAAAGAAGCAGAGAAAGAGTTAGAGAAATTAGTTAGTAAATTCCCCGACCATAATCTTTACGATGATGCCCTTCTTGCTTTAGCTCTTGTCTATCAAAAAGAGAATCAGATACAGAGAGCCATTCTGGAACTGGAGAAAATTATTGCCCATCCTGGTAGTGAATTAATCCCCCAGGCTTTAATAAAAATAGGTGATTTATATGGTGAGTTAAAGGAGTACGGGAAAGCCAGAAAGTTTTATCAGCGACTTATGGAGAATTATCCTGAAAATCCACTTCTTCCTGAAGCCTGGTTTAAGATGGGATATACCTTTTTTAAGGAAGGGAAACTGAACGAGGCATTGAGTTTCTTTGAGGAGACGGAGAAAAAATTTCCTTCTTCTTCCCTTTACTTAAAGGCATTGTTCTATGGCGGATGGTGTCTATTTAAACAGGAAGAGTATCTTAAAGCCATAAAAAAGTTTGAGAAGATAATCCCTTCCGCTACTTCAGAAGACTCCATAATACCCAGAACCTTACTGATTCTGGGAGACTCTTATTACAATCTGGGAAATTATTCCCGAGCCATTACTCATTATGAGGAATTAATAGAGAAGTATCCGGATACTCAAGAAGCATCCTTCGCTTACTTTTCCCTTTACAATACCTTTATAAAGTCAGGAGATGAAGAAAAAGCCATTTCCTTCTTAGAAAAGTATCTTGAAAGCCACCCTGAAGGTAGTCTAAGACCTAAAGCACTTTTACAACTTGGTCTTTATCATTACCGAAAAGAAGATTTTGAATCATCTAAGGAGTATTTGAACCGGGTGATAGAAGAAGCCTATGATAACACCTCTCGACTGGAGGCTCTCTACTGGTTAGGATGGATTTCCTTTCAGGAGAAAAGATTCTCTCAAGCCTACCATTATTTTATTGAGGTGGGGAAGAGTGAGAAGGAAAGTGTATGGAAAGAAGATGCTTTGCTGAGGGCAGCAGATTCCCTTTATGAAGAAGGTAAAGTAGAAGAAGCCTTTTCCCTTTATAAAGAATTTGAAGAGCATTATCCTCATTCCCCTCTTTCCTATGAAGCAAACTACAAGAAGGGAGAGATCCTTCTAAAGAGAAGGGAGTGGGATAAGGCTATGGAAGAGTTTAGGAGTATTCTGGAACAGGATATCCCTTCCCCTCTTAAAGTGGAGGCTCAGTTCAAGTTGGCATTTATTCTGGAGAAAAAGGGAGAGAAGGAGGAAGCAGCCTTCCAATATTTGAAACTCACCTATCTTTACCCCCAATTCAAAGAGTGGGTAAAGAGGTCTTTAAGAGAGTCAGCTAGGATATTTGAAGAGATGGGGAGGTGGAAGGAGGCGGAGAAGGTTTATTCCAAACTTCTCTCTTTCCCGGAGGAAAGAGAGTTTGTGTCTGGGAAACTCTTTCAAATCCGAGAGAAACTAAGTAAGTAACTTATCTGTGTAAAGATGCCTGCGAATTTACCACCTCAGTATTACCAGATAGAATCTAAGTACAGAGAGGCAAAGTCTATCCCTGAGAAAATTTCTCTTTTAAAAGAGATGCTGGCTATCATGCCCAAACATAAAGGCACGGATAAACTTCAGGCAGAGTTGAGGGCTAAGATTTCCAAACTTCAAAAGACTTTGGAGAAGAAACCCGCTGTGAAGAGACAATCCTCTCCTTACTTTATTCCCAAAGAGGGAGCAGGGCAGATAATAATGGTAGGATACCCTAATGTGGGGAAGTCCCTCCTTCTCACCTCTTTAACTCGAGCCTCTTCTCCTTCTACGAATTATCCTTTCTCAACTCTGAAACCAGTAGTGGGTATGATGCCTTTTGAAGATATTCAATTTCAACTTATTGATACTCCTTCCCTCAGTCCAGATTTTATGGACAAGGGGTTACCTATTATGGTGAGAAACTCTGACTTGGTTCTTCTGGTGGTAGATGGAGGGAATGATGAGGTCTTGGAAGAAGTAGAAGGGGTACGGGAGAAATTAAGGGAGAAAAATATAGTTTTGGGAGGAAAAGAGGGGAAAAAGACGCTCATAGTGGTAAACAAGATGGATAAAGAAGGAGCGAAAGAGAGAGCCAGTATTGTGGAAGAGTTGTATGGAGAAGAGTACTCTGTGATAAGAATTTCTGCCTTACGAAAGGAATGGAATAACTTAGGGAGAAGAATATTTGATGCCTTAGAGTTAATACGGGTGTATACAAAAGCACCCGGTGCTCCTCCTTCCCGCCAGGAACCCATAATTCTTAAAAAAGGGAGCCGGGTGATTGATGCGGCAGTGGCTATTCATAAGGATTTTGCTAATATGAAGTATGCTCGTCTGTGGGACGATTATAATTTCCAGGGTTTAAGAGTGGAGAGAGAGTATCCTTTGAAAGACGGAGACATACTGGAATTTCACCTTTGATAAATTTTTCCCATCATGTGGCGGATAAGAAAGGTGGAGAAGAAAGAACTTCCTCTCTTGGTGGAGGTCTACCTCTCTGGATACCGGAATCTGGAGAAGTATGCCTACTCTTCACCGGGGAGAGTCAAGAGTTATCTCCGCTGGTTATGGAAAGGGGATCCGGAGGGATTTTTA
>CAZSGC010000087.1:0-5635 GCA_964606225.1 uncultured bacterium
CTTCTTAGGAGAATCAAGAGATTGTAAGATATAATGCCCAGGAGAAAATACATCCAACCCTTCACTTACTCCTCCACATAAAGGCTTTTGATGCTTTCTATTGTATTTTGGAGTCTAACTAAATCCTTGCCAAAAGGAAGCCAAATCCTTTAAAATTGAATTCATGACAGAAAAGACTCCTCCCCGGGAAAGATGGGATTCCCGTGCTGCTTTTGTTATAGCCTCCATAGGTTCCGCAGTAGGATTAGGGAATCTGTGGAGATTTCCCTACATCTGTTATAAAAATGGTGGAGGCGCCTTCCTCATCCCTTACTTTGTAGCCCTCTTTACGGCAGGTATCCCCCTTATGATTCTGGAGTTCTCTCTGGGACACAAGTTCCAGGGTTCCGCTCCCCATTCTTTCTCTTCCATAAGAAAAAAGTGGGAATGGCTGGGATGGTGGGCTCTTCTCATAGGATTTATTATCACCACCTACTACAATGTAATAATTGCCTGGAGTGTGGATTACCTCTTCTACTCTCCTAAACTGGTGTGGGGAGAAAGAGCCAAGGAATTTTTCCAGAAGGACTTCCTTCAAGTCTCCGATTCTCCCTTTCATCTGGGAGGTATAAGAATTCCCATCCTGGCAGGGCTTCTGGCTACCTGGATAGCCATTTACTTCATAATCTATAAAGGGGTGGGAAGAGTGGGGAAGGTGGTTCTGGTGACGGTTCCTCTGCCGGTAATTCTACTGGTAATCCTGGCTTTCCGGGGCATGACCCTTCCAGGAGCCATAGAGGGGGTAAAGTACTACCTTACTCCGGACTTCTCCAAACTCTCCAATCCCAGAGTCTGGCTGGCTGCCTATTCCCAGATATTCTTCTCCCTTTCCTTAGCCTTTGGTATACTAATAGCCTACTCCTCTTATCTACCCCGCCAGCATGATATAAATAATAGTGCTTTCATTGTGAGTCTGGCTAACTGTGGAACTTCCTTCCTGGCGGGTTTTGCTGTCTTCCCCATTCTGGGTTACCTGGCTCATGTTCAGAAGGTTCCCATTGAGAAGGTAGTAGCAGCAGGTCCTGGTCTTGCCTTTGTGGTGTATCCTACCGCCATAAGACTTCTTCCTGTTCTGGCTTCTCTCTTTGGGATATTCTTCTTCCTCCTCCTCATAACTCTGGGGATAGACTCTGCCTTCTCCTTGGTGGAAGCCATTGTGGCAGGGGGAATGGATAAATGGAAACTCTCCAGGAAGACTGCCACTTTACTGGTCTGTATCCTGGGTTTTCTGGGAGGGCTGATTTACACCACTAAGGGAGGTATCCACTGGCTGGATATAATTGATGACCTGATGACCAACTTCGGGCTCACATTGGTGGGATTCTTGGAGTGTCTTGTGGTAGGATATATCCTGGGAGCAGAAAAGATCCGAAGTTATGCCAATTCTCTATCTGAATTCTCTGTAGGCAAATGGTGGAATTTCTGCATTATGATTTTAACCCCTATAGTTTTAGCCGTCTCTGTAATTCTGGTACTTATGGAGAGAGTTAGAACCCCTTATGGTGGTTATCCTCGCCCTGCTCTTATTATAGGATGGATAGTTTTCTTCCTCCTCTTTTTCCTCTCCTTCTGGATAGCCAGAAGAAAGGGTAGAAAATAATGCCGGTAAGTGCCTGGATAATGCTTGCCTTTGGTTGCCTGGTCCTTTACGGTGGGCTGGGGTGGTGTATAATTCTGGCTCTTAAGAAGAAGTAATCCTCTACCTTATAGAGTAGATGTAAATATCTAAGGGATTTCGATTAAACTGGGTAGCGGTCTCCGGTCTCTTGTTCCTTCCTGAAGTCCATACCACCTTCCCTCCCCCTACTCGGAGATCTGAGAGTTCAAAGTCATTATGCACGATTCTTTTCATCTTCCCTCTTCGGAGATTATAAAGATAGATATTCCGGTAAATATTGTAGGAAAGCAGGGGTTGAGTAGGGATGGGTCTGAACTCTTCCTTCTTTATGGGTCCCATCCATACCACATATTCTCCATATGTAGCCACATACCGCTCCCAATCAGGGAGGCTGGAGATAAGAATCTTTTTATCCTGATTGAGGTCACAGGCATATATATCTTCTTCACCCTCCTTACCCACTGAAGCCACCAGTATTCCTTTCCTCATCTCATAATCATCATAAGAAACAACATGAGAAATCTCTCCCAGAGTCACATTTTTACTTTTCTCAGAAGGTAAATGAAAAGCCTTAAAGACTCCTGCCGTGGTCATCCATACTACCCACTCCTCACCTATCCGGGGACCAAATCCTTTCCCCACCACCTTATCCTCTTTTTTCTTAAAGTCATATACGTGGATAGTGCCATCTTCATGATTACGGTAGACTATCCTCTCTCCCCAGATCCTGGGCTGAACAGGACGGCCGTTTAGATTAAGGGGAGTTTCTCTGCCCGTATTTATATTCATAAGGTGTACCTTCTTCCCCACCTTATAGACTATCCATTCCCCATAAAAGTCTTCATGATAACTCTTAACAGGTTCCTCCTTTATTTTTCTTATAGTCTTATCCCGAAAGGAGTAAAGCATAAGATAAGCAGGACCCAGATGCTGAAAACGGGCTTTGAAAACAATATAATTTTCATCTATTCCGATGATATCCGCCCTTATCCAGGAGTAGGAAGAGGTAATGACCTCTGGCTTACTTAAGCGAAAACCCCACCGGAAACCACAGAGAAGAGTAATCAACAGGAAAGGAAGAATAAAGAGGAACCCTTTCTTTCCCCTTATACTCACTTTTTCCATAACTCCCTCCTTTTTAACTGCTCGTCCCTCATGATATACTTAAAGCAAGAATGTATCTCCTCGTTCTTCTGTTAGGAATTATTATAATACTCCTCTGGGAAATCGGGAAGAAAAGTTCCTGAAAATCCTTGCCTCTCTTTTACTTTCTTCTCTCCTGAAAGAGGAGAATCCATCAAAATATCTTCTTGATAAACTCAGAGCCTTTAAGATAGTCTTCATACTCTACCGGAGAAGTGATTCCTAATCCTTCCAGGATATCCAGAGTCTCACTTATGGTAAGGGAAAGTTCCTGAGACAACTTTTCCAGAGAAATTTCTCCTTTCCTATACTTTTGAAGCATTAAATAGTAGTATCCGTATTTGATTAGTTCTCTCATTACTTCTCCTTTCCCCTTCTTCTCCTGACGAGCCAGTTTCTCAATCAGTCTTCGTTCTTCTTCGTCTAACCTTGCACTCATCACCTTCATTTCTCTCCCTCCTCAGAAATCTTACTCCTCACCCTCTGAATTATGGTAGAATTGTACCTCCCTACCTTCTCCAGTCTCCTTAACTTCCACAAAGCCACCTCTTTACTCAGCAAGCCCTTTTCATAAGCCCGAAGTAGAAAATGAAGGGCAGTAACAAAAGGAATGCCACAAATCTTTGCCACCTTAATGGTAGGACCATCGTCGGTGGCTAAAGCCGTCTTATTTTCCCAGGCAAGTACCAGAGAAGTACATTCCCCCTCCCCTAAAGGGAATTCCTTCTTTAATTTTCTTGCTTTTTCTCTTTCTATTTTTACAATCTTTATCTTCCCCTCCTGGATAAGTCTCTTTATAAAGCGAGCATCAAAGAATTCCTTCTTTCGGGTAGCCTCTTTTTCCACTTCTGGAGTGATCCAGATTTCTACCTCTTTACATATATCCTCCAGTAATTCAATCTTTGCCAGTGATATCAGAGTGGATGTATCAAATACTACCATATGTTTACATTTTATTACATTTGTAAACTTAAATCCACTTTGAAAATTTTTCTCCTTCTTTTGGCAGGGAAATCGGGAACAGAAGTGCTTCAAAAATTTCCTAATCCCGGGTGAAGACCCTCAAGAATACCTTCTGAGGTATCCTGATATTTCCGATCTCCTTCAGTCTCTTTTTCCCTCTCTTCTGTTTCTCCAGAAGTTTCCTCTTCCTGGTCACATCCCCACCGTAGAGAGGGGCAGTAACATCTTTTCTTAAGGCTTTTATATCCGAACGAGCAATAACTTTACTTCCCACCACCGCTCTTACCGCTATAGGGAATTGGTGAGGAGGCAGGAGTTCCTTTATTCTTTCCACTATCTCCTTCCCCTTCCGATAAGCATTATCCTTATGCACTATAAAAGAGAGAGCCTCCACTTTCTGCTTGTTGAAGAAGATGTCCATCTTGAGTAAAGGAGAAGCCCGATAATAAGGGTCTTCATAATCTACCGTAGCATACCCCGAAGAGAGAGATTTCAACCGGTCAAAGAAATCGGAAAGCATCTCCGAAAGAGGAAGGTGATAAACCAGTTCGCATTTATCTTCTCCCATTACTTCCATCTTCTCCTGTTCTCCCCGACGGGACTGAAGTAGACGAAGGAGACCCCCTACATAACGCAGAGGGGTAATCAAAATCACTCTTACCCAGGGTTCTTGGATCTCCTTTATACTTCCTGGATCAGGGAAATCTCTGGGGTCCTCTATCTCCAAGGTTTCCCCTCTGGCGGTAATCACCCGATAGGTAACTCGGGGAAAGGTGCTCACTATATCCAGGTCAAATTCCCTCTCCAGCCTCTCTCTTATAATCTCGGCATGAAGGGAACCCAGGAATCCGCAACGGAATCCTGTCCCTAAGGAGGTATTCTCCTGCCTATAGGTGAAAGAGGGGTCATTGAGGGAGAGTTTCTGGAGAGCCTCTCTCAAAGGAGTCACTTCCTCTCCTGTGGAAGGGTAATAGGAGACAAATACCCTGGGTTTAAACTTTCGATACCCGGGAAGAGGAGAATCCGCAGGAGATTGAGCCTCCGTTAAAGTATCTCCTACCCTTACCTCCTGAATATTCTTTATATTGGCGTAGATATACCCTACCTCTCCTACTCCCAGTTTCCCCTTACTTTCCGGCTCCGGTCTCAAAATCCCTACCTCTTCCACCTTATAGGTCTTCCCCGTAGCCATGCTTTTAATCTCCCTGCCTGGCTCAATTTTCCCCTCAAAAACCCTTACCAGTAGCCTTACCCCCCGGTATGTATCGTAGAGGGAATCAAATATGAGGGCTTTCAAAGGTGCCTCTTCTTCTCCCTCAGGAGGGGGAATTTCTTTAAGCAGGGTCTCCAGAAGGTTTCTTACCCCCTCTCCTGTGCGGGCACTTATCATCAATATCTTTTCCTCCTTCACTCCCTCCAGTCTTCCTATTTCTTCCTTCACCCTTTCCGGCTCCGCCTGAGGAAGGTCTATCTTGTTGATTACCGGTATTATCTTCAAATTCAGGCGAAGAGCCATCCCCAGATTGGCTATGGTCTGAGCCTGCACCCCTTCCACAGCATCCACTAAAAGCACTGCTCCTTCACAGGCAGCCAGAGCCCGGGATACCTCGTAGGAGAAATCCACATGCCCGGGAGTATCTATCAGATTCAGTATATAATCCCTGTATTTCATGCATACCGTATGTGCCTTTATAGTAATTCCCCTCTCCCTCTCCAGTTCCATGGAATCCAGAAACTGCTCTCTAAACTTTCTCTCCTCAATGGTCTGGGTAAGAAGAAGAAACCGGTCTGCCAGGGTAGATTTTCCATGGTCAATATGAGCAATAATACAGAAGTTCCTTATTCTTTCCTTCATACTCTTAAAGATTTTTA
>CAZSGC010000088.1:0-5527 GCA_964606225.1 uncultured bacterium
TCCTGCCTCCAGATAAATTGTTCCTGCAGGAAAAATTTCTTTATTTTCTGGAGTAAGAAGAGGCTTCTCTCTCTGATAAGTTATCTTTTTAAACTTAATTCCTGAGTAAGTCTGCTGCTGGAAGTCTATGATATCCGAATAATTCTCTCTTATCTGGCAGAATTCTTTCCGATTTTTCTTTAGAGTTTCCCCAGTTATAAAAAAAGTACAGGGAAGGGAAAGTTCCCTATGTAAGGAAACTACCGATCGTAAGAATTCTCCTGTTTTCTCTTTTTCCTTTCCTGAGCCTCCTCCTATCTCATAACCCAAAAGGAAAACAGATTCTCTTCGGCACCTCATTACTGTATTTTACCAAATTTTTATTTCTGAATAGATAAGGAAAAAAGATGGATGGCGTTAGAGGTAGTGACTTCGATTACTTCTTCTAAACTTTTCTTTTTAATTTTAGATAATTCTCTTGCCGGTATGAGGATATCTAAGGGAGTGGTAACTCTCCCTTTAAAAGGCACAGGACTATCGGTCTCCAGCAGAAGCCGTTCTAAGGGAACCCTCTCAATTACTTTTCTATGTGTGTGGCTATAAACCACCGCAGGAGTTACAGAAAAATATGCTCCAAACTCTACCATTTCCTCTACCAAGGGCGGTTCAGTAAACCAGTGTAAAACTACTTTGTGCCATCCAAGACCTTTAATAAGCCCAACAATTTCCTTTCCTGCTTTCCGAGAATGAAGAAGAACAGGCTTATTAAATCTGGAAGCCAGGCATAGCACTTCTTTTAAAACTTCCCTCTGAAACTTTAAGTCTGTCTCCCCCTTCTTATCCAGTCCCACTTCTCCTAAGGCTACTGCTTCCGGGAGATGTTTTTCCAGCCACTCCAGTTCTTCTCTAATATCCAGTCTGGATAAGAGAAAAGGATGAAGTCCAAAACAAGGGAAAATTAAATGGGGATAGGAGGAAGAAATTTCTCTGATTTTCTGATTGGAGACTTTTTCCTCTCCTACCCCCATGACTATAATATTCTGGGAAATTAACTGGGGTATTAATTGCTCTATTCCTGGGATATCATAGATGTGAGAATGGGTATCTATAAGGAATTTACTCATTTTTCAGGAGAAAATCTTCCTTTAATGGGAATAGGATGTTTACAGAAGAGACATCTCCCATCTTTCAGGTGATACTCTTGTATAGAAAAGTTAGATCTTCTGATTACTAATTTTCCACAGTTTGGACAGTAGGTATTTTCATAAGGATGTCCGGGAACATTTCCTAAGTAAACAAATTTTAACCCCACTTCCTTGCCTATCTGGTAAACTTCGGTGAGAAATTCTACTGGAGTAGGATATAGATGGGAGAGTTTAAAATGGGGATAGAATCTGGTTATATGCCAAGGTGTTTCCTCTCCCAAGTGTTCTTTAATCCATCTGGCTATCTCCTTTAGCTCTTCCTTCCTATCATTGATAGTCGGGATGATATTGGTAACCACTTCCACATGCATTCCCCATTTTTCTTTTGCCTGTTGAGTAACCTTTAGAATCTCCTTCCAGTTTTTTATTTTAGCAATCTTGTAGTAAGTTTCTGAAGAAAATCCTTTTATATCCACCCGGAAGGAATCCAGATACGGTCCTAAAAGTTTTAAAGCCTCCATAGTGATAGAACCATTGGTGACATAGTTGGTATAAAGACCTTTGGATTTAGCGAGGCGAAAACAGTCCAAGGTGAATTCTAACCACAGAGTGGGTTCGTTATAGGTAAAAGAGATACCCTGGCATCTATTCTTAAGGGCTAATTCTATAATCTCTTCTGGAGAGAAGAAAGTAGTTTCTCCATTCTTGATGCCTGCTTCCGGGTCTCGATGGGCAATACTCCAGTTCTGACAACCTGGGCAGAAAAAATTGCAACCTAAGGAACCGAAAGAAGCAGCAAAACTACCTGGGAAAAAGTGGAAGAGAGGTTTTATCTCAATGGGGGCACGATGGAAAGAGGAGACCTCTCCGTAAATAAGAGAGTAAAGCCTTCCTTTCTCATTAATTCGTGTTTTGCAGAACCCTCTTTTCCCTTCTTCTATTATGCATCTTCTAAGACAGACCTGACATTGGACTTTCCCTGAGGGGAGTTTAGTATAAAGTAAAGATTCTATCCTCATCTTTTGAGCCACTCCTTTTTCCATCCCCACTCTGCATAACGTAATCTGGCTAAAGAAGTGGGATAAGGATCACATCTTTCTTCTTCCAGATACCCTTTGTATCCAAATTTTTGTAGATATTTCTTTAATTCTTCCCTTTCCTTAGGGGACATGAGAAAGGGATCACTCATAACTGCCACATGAAAAGGTATTCTATGTTTCTTTAAAAATTGAAGGGCTTTAAAGGGGAGATAGAAAAACTCTCGCTTTGCTCCTGTTTTTTTCTCAAAAGATTCGGGAGTACCTGCTTTAATACTTATCCTGATGTACAGGTGAGAAAATTCCCTTAAAGACTTCACCAGTTCTTCATCGTTTCCCATCAATATCCCATTGGTTTCCAGAATAAACATGTAGGGCTCACTGTGTAGAGCCTCCAAGACCTCCAGTAGGTGTTCCTTGAGAAGAGTGGGCTCACCTCCAGAGATTCGTAATTTTTTAACCCCCTTTTTCCTGGCATTTGTTAACAAATAGGCAGCCACTTTCTCAGGTGAATAAAACTCTCCGTAACTTTCCGGAAAATCTCTTGACCAGTCTACCCAGCAAAATATGCATCTTAAACAACAGCCTACCGTATAAGCGGTGGATATGCCTCCATAGACTCCCGTACAGTAAAAATGGGTATATTTCTTTTCCTTCCCTTTTCCTATAATTTTTTCTGTCTGGTGGGCTACCTCTAAAGGGTCAAAGGGGGAGAAAGAGGGAACAACATAACGAGGATAAGCCATGGATGTTGGCTTCTTCTTTTAAAGAATTTTTACCCAAACAACTTTTTCACCAGAATAGCCACTCTTTTACCTAATTCTCTACATACTCTTTTTTCTTCTTCCATAGGCTCTCCCACTGCCACTGCCCCATAATGTGCTCCCCGAGTGGTCCCCTGTACAATCATCCCATGGATCAACATCATCTGATTTATAGCCATTACCGTAGTTTCATTACCTCCTCCTAAAACCCCAGAAGAAGAGAAGGCACCTCCTACTTTGCCTTCTAAACTGCCGTAATATTGTACGGACTCATTAAACAGTTTCACCAGTTCTGCACAGGGTAATCCAAAGTAAGTTGGTGAACCAGCTATTATACCTTCTACCTTTAAGAAGTCTTCCGGGGTGGTATCTTCTACCTTTTTAACCTCTACCTCTACTCCTTCTTCCTCTACTCCTTTAGCCACTTCTCTGGCCATCTTCTCCGTGTTTCCTGTGCGGGAATAATAAACCACCAGTACTTTACCCATCTTTCTCCTCCTTTTATTTTTAAGTGAAGCGAGTCCCTGGTTTTAGAGGAAAACCTCTCAAGAATTCCTCTACCCCCATCCGTTTTTTACCTTCTCTCTGGAGTTCTAACAATTTTAAAACACCTTCTCCAGTACTCACACCTACTCCTTCTTTACCAACTTCTTCAATAGTTCCAGGTGGGGAGGAGGGTTTTTCTTGAGGAAAAGGAGAAGAGCGATAAATTTTTATACGAGTGCCTTCATAAAAGGTAAAAGCAGAAGGCCAGGGATTCAAAGCTCTTATTAAATTGTGAATATCTGAGGCTTTCTTACTCCAATCTATTCGGCCATCTTCTTTCTTCAGTAAAGGAGCATAACTGACTTCACCTTTCTGTGGTTTAGGTTGAATTCTTTTTTCTTGGATTAGTTTAAGGGTCTTTAATACTAACTTCGCTCCCCTACAGGCTAACCTTTCCCCCAAAGTTTCCGCAGTATCTTCAGGGTATATTCTCTCTTTCTCCTGTAAGAGGATATCCCCGGTATCAATCCCCTCGTCCATCAAGATAGTAGTAACTCCAGTATACTCTTTTCCCAGAAGGATACTCCAGGGAATAGCCCCAGGTCCTCGAAGTTCAGGAAGCAGGGAGGGATGGAGATTAATACATCCCAGAGGGGGTAACTTTAAAATCTCTCCAGGAAGAATCTTACCATAGGCTACCACCACTATCACTTGGGGTGCCAGATGACGAAGAAACTGGATTACCTCCTCTTTTTTTAAGTTATCAGGTTGAAACACTCTCAAAGAATGTTCCCTTGCCCATTCTTTGACCGGAGGGGGAGTGATTTTTAACCCTCTCCCTTTGGGTTTATCGGGAGTGGTGACTACACACATTAATTCATAACCCTCTTTATATAAGGTCTTGAGAGTAGGAAGGGAGAATTTGGAAGAACCCATAAAAATTATCCGCATCCCAATCTCCTTAAATCTTCTTCACTGAATCCAAAATAATGTCCTATTTCATGGAGGAGAACTTCCCGGACTTTATCTTTTATTTCTTTCTCATTTTCACATACTTCTTCTATACAATTTTTAAAAATCACCACTGCATCAGGAGGTACATTGGCATATCCTACTCCCCGGTATTTATAAGGAACTCCCCGATAGTATCCCAAGATTTTCCCTCTTCCTCCAAACATTTTTCTCTCTTCTTCCCCTGGTTCTTCCTCTACTATAATGGCAATGTTATTTAACTTTTTCTTGAAAAGTAAAGGTAAAGAACTCCAGGCCTCTTGCACCAGTCTTTCGAAATCTTCTATCTTCATCTTCTCCTTATTTTAAACCTAAATGGGCATTCTCTCTACTCTTTTCCCTATTTTAATCTCTGCTTATTCTGGTATACTTTCTCCATATGAAAATTCTTTTTACTGTGGCTGTCCTTTTTGGTTTATCCGTGGGAATGTATGACCTTCTCCTCCCCTTTTATCTGGACTCAAGAAATATTTCCTTCCAGAACATGGGAGTAATATTTTCTTTCTCCTATCTTCTTTTATTCTTAATTAGAATTTACGCAGGATATCTTTCCGATATTAAAGGAAGAAAAAATTTTTACTCTGTTTCTCTCCTTCTGGCTTCCCTGGCTAATTTTATAACTCCCTTTGTTACCCAGGTAATTCTCCTTTCCCTATTAAGGAGTGCGCGGGAGTGTGCCAGACTGGTGAGAGAAACCCTGCACTCTATCGTAGTCTTTGAGAAATGGAGAGAAAAATTTATAGATTTCATATCCCGGACTGTTGGTGCTGATTTTGCCTTTCAGGGGATAGGACACCTCTTAGCAGGCGTTTTGTTAATCTTTTTAGGATTTAAGGGCTCTTTTATTATTTCCGGCTCCCTCCTATTTATCTCTTTCTTTCTCTTTTCCAGAGGTTTTCAGGAGGAAGGTTCCAGGAGAGCAAATAAATTCTCCTGGAGAGAAACTTTTTCCTTAAATCTTCCCCATGAGTTGAATATTCTGGCTTTTTCTGGATTTATTCTGGTATTGGGAGTTAGCATAAGCCATTCTTTCATAATGCCACTATTCTTCGCCAAGAAATTTTCTGCCTCCACAGAAGTAGTTTCTGTAATTTTAGCCATACAT
>CAZSGC010000089.1:0-5303 GCA_964606225.1 uncultured bacterium
AAAAAGGAGAAAGCAAGAAAAAGAGCCAAAGAGGTGGCTTTTGACCTCTCCATCGAACTTATGGAAGAAGAAAATTGGAAGGAAAAGATAGGTAAGGAAAGAGAAGTAAAAGTTTCTGAATTTCTGGAGAGTTCGGAAATCTTTCAACGTTTCCAAATCCCCCCACACTTACTGGATTCTCTTCCTCGAAAGGAGTCCAGTGAGCCTATCCCTCTTAAAGATGGATACATTGTCTTTAGAGTACTGCGAAGAAAGCCTGCCTTTGTTCCTCCTCTGGAAGAGATAAAAGGGGAGGTTAAGTTGGCTCTTCTGAAAGAAAAGAAGAGGGAGAAGGCTAAAGAACTTATGGAGAAAGCCAGAACAGAACTCTTGAAAGGGGAGAAATGGGGGAAAGTGGCAGAGAGATTTTCTCTCCAGAGAGGTAAAGTAAACTCTTTCCGATTATGGGGATTTATCCCTGAGTTAGGATTTTTGCCATCTCTTACCGCTGCTATAAAGGAAACCAGAGAAAAAGAATTGACCCCCGTTGTGGAGGAAGGAGGTAAATTTTATATTGCTCAGGTAGAGAAATTGGAGAAACCTTCCCTTAAAGAGCTCACTCCTCAGTTAAAAGAATCCCTTAAAGCACGCATAGAGAGAGAAAAGAGAGAAGAATTTTTAGAGAAGTGGATAAAGACAAAAGTTGCAGAAGCGCAAATACTCAGGTCAGATCTCTTGAATTAATGCTACCGCATCGGGGACAGCGTGAGAATTCTTGATGGGCAGGATGAAGATAAACATAGGTGCAGACCGGACATCGGAAAGTAAGTTCTTTGAGAGGGGGGAGTTTACGAAATCTGCGAAGAGTTTCGCTTCTTATCCAGAAAAAAGCCAAAATCGCCAGCCAGGGGAAAAGATAAAGAAGAACTGCCAGAGAGAAACTAATTTTTATCATAAGTTTATTATACCATGGAGGGGAAGATGGAGAACACCACTTTGGTAATAATGACCAGTGTGGTAATTTTTCTAATACTGGTGCTTATTTTAATTCTGGAAATTCGTATGGATAGAATTTCCAAAAAACTGGATAAAATTGCCAAAGATGCCTCGGAATTCTTAAGATTGGGATTAAGTCATTTTAAATCCCGGAAAAAATGAGAATTCTTCTCAGAGGAGGAGGAAACTTCTTAGGTATAAATATCGCTCAACATCTCCTCTCTCTGGATAAAGGACATCAAGTAATTATCTTAGATGAAGACCTAAAAGAAACTCAAGAAATCTTTGAGGAAGAGAAGAGGGTAATACTCTGGGAAGATGAAAGAGAAAATAAAAAAGTAGTGGAAAACTTCCTTAAGAATGTAGATGCGGTAATAAATTTCCCTTCTGGAAAAGAGGAAAAGGAGATAACCTCTGGAAAAGTTCTTTACGAAAGTCCTTATATTCAGGGGAAAAAAATTTTACAATTCTCCTCATACAGGGTATATGGAATACCCAGAAGGCTCCCTGTACATGAAGAGGAAGTTCCCCGTCCTATCAGCCAGGAGGGTTTAGCAGAGTTGATAGGAGAAGATATTGCCCGGTTCTATGCCCAGAAGGTCCCTCTACCTTTGCTGATTTTAAGAACCTCAGAAATATACGGCCCCTACATCCCGGAGAACACTTTAATGGGAAAGATACTATGGAAAATATTCCGGGAAGAGCCTGTAGAGGTATGGAAAAATGGAGAGTGGATGATGGATCTTCTTTTTGTCCAGGACTTTGTTAAAGGTGTAGAGAAAGCCTTGGAGAAGGTTGACCAGCATCATGGAGAAGTGATTCATCTATCCACTGGGAGAGGAGTCCCCTTGAAAAGAGTGATAAATTCTTTAATGGAGATTTCTGAAAGAGAGGAGCGAATACTGAGATTCACTGAGGCTCTTCCCTCTTGGGGAGTAGAATTTATCCTATCTTCTGCTAAATCCAAGATATTGCTTAACTGGTCTCCTCAATTTGACCTGGATACTGGACTTAAGATTACCTATAACTGGATGAATCAGGTTTACCAGGGATGATTTCTCCCAAAGTCATTGAAGAAATCCTATCTCGTGCCGATATTGTGGAGGTAATCTCCTCTTATTATCCCTTGCAGGGAACAGGTAAAAACTTTCGTACTCTTTGCCCCTTCCACCTGGAAAAAAAGCCCTCCTTTACTGTCTCTCCAGAGAAACAGATATTTCACTGCTTTGGGTGTGGAGTAGGAGGAAATGTAATACACTTTATTATGTTACAGGAAAAGGTAACCTTTCCGGAGGCAGTAAGAATTCTGGCGGATAAGTTAGGTATAAAGATAGAAGAGGAACCCCTGAGTGCTCATATTTATGAGGTGATGGATAGAGCCAGAGTCTTTTATCAGAAAAAACTTTACTCTCCCCAGGGGAAGAAGGCTTATGAGTACCTGAAAAAAAGGGGCATAAAGGAACAGACGATTAAAAAATTCTCCTTAGGATATGCTCCTCCGGATACAGAGATAATCCAGGTTCTTCAAAAGGAAGGAGTTAGTGTAGACCTTTTGGAAAAGGCGGGTCTCATCTTACAACGTCAGTTACAACCTATCCCTTATTTTCGCCAGAGAATTATCTTCCCTATCTTCAACCTGGGTGGAAAAGTGGTGGGGTTTGGAGGTAGGGTTTTAGAAGAAGGCGAACCCAAGTATCTAAACTCACCGGATTCCCCAGTATTTGAGAAAGGGAAAGTACTCTACGGCATGAATCTTGCTAAAGAAGAGATAAGGGGAAAAAAGAAAGTTATGCTGGTGGAAGGCTATATGGATGTGATTTCTTTATTCCAGGCAGGTATAGAATGGGCTTGTGCCTCCTTAGGAACCTCCCTTACTCATTACCAGGCTACTCTCCTTAAAAGATATGCAGAGGAAGTAATTCTTGTATTTGATTCAGATGAAGCAGGGAAAGATGCAGCTTCCCGAGCCTTGGAGATACTCCTGCCAGAAGGGATAGATTGCCGGGTCTTTCTCCTTCCCTATCCTCATGACCCTGATTCCTTTGTCCAAAGAGAAGGGAAGGAGAGATTCCTGGAACTTATGAAAGAATCTACTGAGGGTATGGAGTTTTACATAGACCACCAGAAGGGAAAGAAAGATAAAAAAGAAGAGGCTTATCAGGAAGTTCTTCTTCTCCTTTCTCGGCTCCGGGACCCTTTGAAAAAACATGAGTATATGAGAAAAATCTGTCAGTCTTTCGGATTAAGGGAACAGGAGGTTGTAGATTCTTTAAATTATCTTAAAACAAAAGAAAAAAGTACCCCTCCTCTCTCTGCTCATTATTTCCCTCCTACTCCCGAGGAGTATCTTCTTTCCCTGATCTTAAAATTTCCTCACTTTCTGGAAGTTCTCCAGAAGGAGTTAACCTTAGAGATGATAGAAGATGAGGAAATTAAGAAAATTTTTTCTCTCCTATTTACTTGGAAGGAAGGAAAGGAGGTGAGAATCCCTTTACTTCTACAGGAACTCTCAGAGGAAGAAAGAAGGAGAGTCTCCTCCCTTATAATGAAAGATTTACCTCATCCCCATCCAGATAGGGAGTTAGAGGATTGTCTTAAGAAAATAAAGGAAAGATTTTTATCCCGCCAGAAGGAAAAAATTAGACAATCTCTTAGAGAAGCAGAAGAAAAGGGTGACCAGACCTTAGTCTCTCAACTCCTTCGTCAACTGGTAACTCTTAATAAGTTGGGTTATAATTTTAAAAGAGTGAAGGAAAATGAAGAAATTAGACCTTAGAATAAGGAAATTAATAAATGAGGGGAAGAAGAAAGGTCACCTCACTTATGAAGAGATAAACGATATACTGCCGGAGGAGATCACTTCCCCAGAAGAAATTGATGAAGTATTAACTACTCTGGGAGAATTGAATATTCCCATAGTCCCTACCAGTAAAGAGTTTCATGCTCCTTCTACCACTGTTGGCAAAACGGTCTCTCCTCCGGAAAAACCAGCCGGTTATGACCCAATTAGAGCCTACCTTTACCAGATGGGCAAAATTCCCCTGCTTACCCGGGAGGAAGAGATTTATTTGGCTAAAACCATAGACGAGGGGAAGAAGAAGTTAAAGAAGATATTCCAGGAGATAATCCCCAAGGAGAGTTTCCAGCAACTATTGAAGGAGAAAAAAATTACCGACATCCTTAGAGATATCAAGAAGTTTTACTTAGCCAGGAAGGAATCTCCTTTCCCTTATGAAGAAAAACCTCCCTTCCCTTTAGAGTGGAAAATTCTGGAAGAAAATTGGGAGGAGATATGCGCCTGTGAAGAAAAAATTGAGAAGGCAAAGAAGAAAATGATAGAGTCCAATCTGCGTCTGGTGGTAAGCATTGCCAAGAAATATGTAAACCGGGGATTACCTCTATTAGACCTTATTCAGGAAGGTAATATAGGACTGATGAGAGCGGTGGAGAAATTTGAGTACAAGCGAGGATTTAAGTTCTCTACCTACGCCACCTGGTGGATAAGACAGGCTATTACCCGAGCTATAGCTGACCAGGCAAGAACTATAAGAATACCTGTTCATATGATAGAAACCATGAACAAATTGCTGAAAGTCTCCCAGAACTTTGTGCAGACACATGGAAGAGAACCTACTGCAGAGGAACTTGCTCAATTGATGGACATGCCTGTAGAAAAAATAAGAGGTATCCTTAAGATAGCCCAGCACCCTATCTCCTTGGAGACTCCTGTGGGCTCGGAGGAAAACAGCCATTTTGGAGACTTCATAGAGGACAAAGAAGCAGAAAAACCTGTAGAGGAGGCGGCTTTCATCATGTTGAAAGAACAAATTCAGGAAGTTCTGGAGACCCTGCCAGATAGGGAGAAGGAAATTTTAAAAATGAGATTTGGTATAGGAGATATCCCCCCTCACACTTTGGAAGAGGTGGGAAAAAAATTCAAAGTTACCCGGGAAAGAGTTCGGCAGATTGAAGCAAAGGCTTTGAAGAAACTAAGACATCCTGCCCGGAGCAAGAAATTGAGAGGGCATCTGGAGTAAAGATGGATTTTTATGAAGTGATAAAAACCAGAAGGAGTATCAGGGCTTATCGAAGCGATCCTGTACCTGAAAAAACTCTCCGGAAGGTCCTGGAGGCTGCTCGTATTGCTCCCTCGGGAAGCAATCGGCAACCCTGGAAATTTATCGTGGTAAAGGATAAGAATCTTAAAGAAAAAATTGCCCAACTCTGCTACGGACAGCATTTCATCTCTCAGGCTCCGATAGTAATAGTAGCCTGTGGATACAACATCCATTACAACCGGGGAGATTACATGGGCGATTACAGTATGT
>CAZSGC010000090.1:0-5149 GCA_964606225.1 uncultured bacterium
CTCTTTGTTTGCTGTAAGTGTAGTATTTCCCCTGCTGATTTGTCAAGAATTTTTTAATAGAGAATGAAATTCAGGGCAGTAAAGGGATTTCTTTAAGTCCCAGAGTCTCCTCCCATCCATACATTATGTTCATGTTCTGGATAGCCTGCCCACCTGCTCCTTTAGTGAGATTATCTATGGCGGACATCAATACAAGATAACCGGTCCTTTTATCTTCTTTCATCCCTATAATACAGAGATTGGTGCCTTTAATGTGACTCAGTTGGGGATAACTGCCGGGTGGAAGAATCTGGATAAAAGGCTCACCATGGTAAAACTCTTGATAAAGGTCAAATATTTCCTTCTCCCTTTTATCTGTTTTTACATACAGGGTGGTGAAGATACCTCTATTTACCGGGATTACCTGAGGCACGAAGATTACCTTTATCTCTTTACCCGCCAATTTACTGAGTTCCTGCTCCATCTCTGGCTGATGGCGATGGGAAGCCACTGAATAAGCCCAGAAATTCTGGCTTATTTCGCAGAAGTGGAGAGGAAGTTTAGGAATTCTCCCCGCTCCAGATATGCCACTCTTGGAATCTGCAATTATAAGGGAATTCTTTGTCCATCTTTTTTTTAGAAGGGGAGCCAGAGCCAGAATTACCGAGGTAGGATAACATCCTGGATTGGCAACCAAGCGTGCTTTTCTTATTTTTTTACGATAAATCTCCGGTAATCCATAGACTTTTTCTTTTAAAAGTTCTGGGCTGGAGTGAGTAGTATAGTAGTCTTCATAAGTTTTAGCCTCATCAAAGCGGTAATCTGCAGAGAGGTCTATAACTTTTTTTCCTCTCTCCAGTAGGCAAGGGACATACTGCAGGGAGACAGTATGGGGAAGAGCCAGGAAAAAAAGGTCTGCATTTTTTACTGCTTCTTCCGGATGAAATTCAGCATGACATAGTAGAGAAAGTTTCTCTTTCAGGTGAGGGAAAATTTCCCCTACAGGAGTATCTTTCTCTAACTTTGCTGCTAAATAGGTAATCTTCACCTCTGGATGCCGGAGAAGGAGCCTCAATAGTTCCTCTCCTGCATAACCACTGGCTCCCAAAAGAGCTACTCTTAGCATGGATTCTTAAAAAATCAACTTTCCTCTGCCTATACTGGAGTACTCAAAACCCGCCTCTTTCAATTTTTGAGGGTCGTAGATGTTTCTCCCATCTATGATAAGAGGACGAGCCATAAGTTTTTTTATCTTTTTAAGGTTCAGGTAACGGAAACTTGGCCAGTCGGTAATTACCACCAAAGCGTGGAGGTCTTCTGCCATCTGGTAAGGGTTGTCAAAGTATTCCAGATGGGGAAAAAGGTGGGAAAAATTAGGTATTGCTTTGGGGTCATGTGCCCGGATGAGGGCTCCTTTCTCCGTAAGAAGTTTTACAATTTCTATAGCGGGAGACTCCCGTATATCATCGGTAAAAGGTTTAAAGGATAGCCCCAGAAGCCCGATTTTCTTATTCTTTAGATTTCCTAAGAAAAATTCCAGGTCGTGGATTACCTTTTCTCTCTGTTCTTGGTTGATTTTGCTTACTTCCTTAAGGAGGGAAAAATCGTAACCCAACTGGGAAGCAATATGGATGAAAGCAGAGAGGTCTTTAGGAAAACAGGAGCCTCCATAACCCAGACCCGCTTCCAAGAAATCTTCCCCTATTCTTTTATCCAATCCAATCCCTTTGGCTACCTTCTTAATATCTGCTCCAGCTAAATCACAGATATTGGCTACCGCATTTATGAAAGAAATTTTCATGGCTAAGAAGGCATTGGAGGCATGCTTAATAAGTTCGGCGCTCTTTATATCGGTGATGAGGATAGGAGCATTCAGGGGTTGATAGAGTTCTACCAATAGGGAAGCAGCCCGGCGGGAAGAAACCCCTATCACGATTCTATCTGGGTGAAGAAAATCTCTTACCGCACTTCCTTCTCTTAAGAACTCTGGATTGGAGGCTACATCGAATTCCACCCTTCCCTGGAGTTTCTCTTTTAGAATTCTCTCCACCCGCTCTCCTGTTTTCACAGGGACAGTGCTCTTCTCCACAATTACTGTGTAATGATTTAAGGATTTAGCAATCTCTTCGGTCACCTTCTCTATAGCCGAGAGGTCTGCCTCTCCATTGGGTTTGGGAGGGGTCCCCACACAGATAAAAATGACCCGGGAGTTTTGTATCCCCTCTCTGATAGTGGAGGTGAAACTAAGGCGTCCTTCTTCGTAGTTAGAGACAACTATCTCTTCCAGACCTGGTTCATAGAATGGAATTTTCTTATCTTTCAGTTCCTTTATTTTTTCTTCGTCATTATCTACACAGGTAACCTGATTCCCTAGTTCTGCAAAACATGCTCCCGTAACTAAACCTACATGACCTGCACCAATTATGGTTAATTTCATAATGTCTAAATTTTATCACGGTTTCCTTCGTTGGCAAAGCGAAATTTTCTGTTAAAATTGAGAGTAAAGAGGGAGAAAATCGGTGGGTGTAGTTAAGAACTTAGTTTTAGGACTAATTTACTATCTTCTTTCTCTCTTTCCATTTAAAGAAAGGTACTATGGGAAGAGGATAGATCTTAAAAAAATAAGAAGGCTCTTGGTTATTCAGGTTTCTGGGATAGGGGATATGATTTTTCTTCTGCCCCTTCTTAAAGCCTTAAAGGATTCTTTTACCGATGCTTATCTAACTTTTTTAGGAGGAGGAGAGGGAGCCAGGCAGATTCTCTCCCGCACAGGGTTAGTGGATGAGATTATCCCTTATCCGGAAAAGGGAAGGGAGAGGGGAGTACGCAAAATCCTTCTGGTGAATGAACTAAGGAAGAGAAAATTTGATCTGGTGATTACCTCCTATGTCAACAGCAACTATGAGTTTGCCCTCTTCTCATTCTTTACCGGTGCTCCTCTACGGGTAGGATATGAAGGAAAGAGAAGAATTTGGGGAGGGAAGGGAAAGGGAAGACTCTACAACTTGGTGGTGGAGTTACCTTCTTTTCTCTATGAAAAGCATTTTGTGGAGATTAATCTGGATATTCTTTCTCTATTAGGAATGGAGAGGAGAGAGGAATACCCTTCTTTTCATTGGGAGGGAGAAGAGGTAAGGTTTGCAGAGGAGTTTTTGAAAAAAGGTGGGGTGGAGAAGGGAAATTTTCTTGTGGGTATACATCCTGGTTCGGGAGAGAAGATGCAGTATAAGAGATGGCCTATAGAGAAGTTTGCTTCCCTCATAGATAGACTAAGGGAGCAGTATAAGGCAAAAATTTTGGTTCTGGGAGGAAGAGAGGAAAGAGAAGTGGTGGAGGATTTAAGGAAATTGGTGAAAGAACCTATTCTTACTTATATAGGAGAGGATGAACTTCTTAAGACTATGGCTTTAATAGACAGATGCTCTCTCTTCATTTCCAATGACACAGGTTTAATGCATATTGCCTCCTTCCTGGGGATACCTACGGTGGCCATTTTCGGTCCTACTTCTGAAGTTTTAAGTGGTCCCAGAGGTAAGAACTCAGTGGTGATAAGAAAGTCTCTTCCCTGTTCTCCCTGTTATAGGTTTAGAGAAGTGAAATGTTCTCATCTTGCTTGCCTTGATTCTCTTACCGTAGAGGAAGTCTGGACTCAGGTGAAGGAGTTTATAGATAGGTTGAGGTTGTCTTACACTCAATAGTTGGTGGGATACGGACAGAGTGAAGGATATATACCTTAAACCTTTGAGTTAACCTTTGTCTTTTCCATTTGACCTTCTTTCCTCTTTCCTGTAACATGGGTTGGGAGGTGAGATTAAAAATTTTTTTGGGGAAGATGAGAGAAAAAGTAAAAATGGATAAAGAAAGGAGGGAAAAAGGGAAGGGAAAATTTTTTCAGGAAAATTCAAAAGAGTAGAAAACAATTCTTTTAAGGAGAAAAAATGACCGTAAACAAATTATATGTGGGAAATTTGAATTATCAGACAACTGAAGAAACCCTTAGAGAGGCATTTTCTGCTTATGGAAATGTACTCTCGGTAAAGATTCTTCCTGGTAGAGGCTTTGGCTTTGTAGAGATGGAGACAGTGGAAGAAGCACAGAAAGCCAGAGAGGCTTTAAATGGTCAAGAACTGGACGGAAGAAACTTGAGAGTGGAAGAAGCCAGACCCCCTCGGGAAAAGAAAGGTTTCTCTAAGAGGAGGAGATACTGAGGTTTTTCTTAAAGGTCTTCCACCTTTAATCCAGGTTCAAAAGTCATCTTTTTATCTATATAAAAACGATGCCAGAGTTCCAGTATAAGTAAACCCCAGATTCTGTGGGAATGGTCGATTTTCCCTCTTTGATGCTCTTCCAAGATCCTCTGGACTTCCTTAGGTTTAAAGTATCCTCTATCTAAGGTTCTTTTATCCAGAAGAATATTTTGGGCAAACTCTCGGAGTTCCTTTTTGAACCAGTTGCCAATAGGCACTCCAAATCCATGTTTCCCTCGGTAATAAATAGTGAGAGGCAAGTCTTCTCGAAAGGCTTTTTTGAGGATATACTTCATCCAAAATCCTCTAAGTTTATAATGAGAGGGAACAGCGGCCATAAATTCCACCAGCCGATAGTCCAGGAGAGGTACACGATTTTCTAAGGAGTTAGCCATGGTAGTTCTATCCACCTTGGTTAGGATATCCTCAGGAAGATAAGAAAGGGTATCCACGAACTGGGCTTTGCTTAAAGGATGGTTGGAGAGGGTAGAATGGTAGAGGTGGATGAGATGTTCTAAGGGATTGAGGTCTTTAAACTCTTGGTAAAATTCTTCAGTAAAAAGAGATCTTCTCCTTTGTTCATCGAAGATTACCAGCCAAGAAAGGTATCTTAAGGCAGGTTCCAGTTCCTGGCGAAGGATAAGTCTTTTAAATCTACGAGAGAAATCATTAATCCGGGTAGTTTCAGGAAGACTCCAGATTAATTTCTTCAAAACCTTGTTTCTCCAGAGAGAAAAGAAAGGATGAAAATAATCCAGAAGTCTATCTGCCAGATATCGATGGTATCCTGCAAAGACCTCATCCCCTCCATCTCCAGAGAGAACCATGGTGACATATTTACGTGCCAACTGAGACACCATATAGGTGGGGATAGCGGAAGAGTCTCCAAAGGGTTCGTCAAAGTGCCAGATTAAAAGGGGAAG
>CAZSGC010000091.1:0-5121 GCA_964606225.1 uncultured bacterium
GGGGCTTCTTCCGGGTAAATTTCTCCTTGGGCATCTTTCTCTCACCTCCTGTTTAGAATTTCTCCAATAATTTATCCACTATCCCTGGGGGTACCTCCTGATAGCGAGCAAACTCCATAATATAAGTACCCCTCCCCCGGGTTAAAGAGCGTAGAATTGTAGCATAACCGAACATCTCTCTCAAGGGAACATAAGCAATTATTATACAGATATTCCCTCTATGTTTTCTTTCCACAATCTCCCCTCCCCGACTTACTAGGTCTCCTATTACTTCTCCTAAATACTCTTCTGGGATCACTACTTCCAGTTTCATGATGGGCTCCAGAAGGTAAGGATCGGCTTTCTTTAAAGCCTCTTTAATAGCCAGAGAAGCAGCCGTATAAAAAGCAATCTCGGAAGAATCTACTTCATGCCAAGAACCATTAAATAAGGTTACCTTAATATTTATCACTGGATATCCTGCCAATATCCCACTCTCTAAGGACTCTCTTATACCCTTCTCTATAGCAGGGATGAACTGGGAAGGAATCACTTCTCCTTTAAGAGCATTGACAAACTCAAATTCTTTACCTTTCCAGGGTTCCACCTTAATCCATACATGCCCATAATGTCCCCTTCCTCCGGTTTGTTTTATAAACTTACCCTCTGCCTCTGCTTCCCCTCTTACACTCTCACGGTAAGAAACCTGAGGCTTCCCTAATCTGGCTTGCACTTTAAAATCTCGAATGAGCCGGGTAGTAAGTATCTCCAGATGAAACTCCCCCATTCCAGAAATTAAAGTCTGCCCTGTCTCTCGGTCTATGGAAACTTTGAAGGTAGGATCTTCCTCTTCCAATTTCTTGAGAGCCAAACTCAATTTCTCCTCTTCCTGCTTATTCTTCGGCTCAATAGCTACAGATATCACCGGTTCCGGGAAACGAGGTTTTTCCAAGATTATAGGATGGTGAAAATCGCATAAAGTATCTCCTGTATAGGTTTTTTTTAACCCTATGGCAGCTATAATTTCTCCTGCATAAGAACAACTTTTCTCTTCTCTCTTGTTAGCATGCATAAGGAGAATCTTATTAATTCGCTCATAAATATTACGAGTAGCATTAAAAACTTTATCCCCTATCTTAATCTTTCCCGAGTAGATTCTAAGATAGGTCAATCTCCCTACAAAGGGGTCGGTGGTAATTTTGAAGGCTAAAGCAGAGAAAGGAGCATTTATATCCGGCTCTCTCTCCTCTTCCTCTCTTTTCTTAGGATTTATCCCTTTAATAGGAGGAATATCCAGAGGAGAAGGGAGATAGTCCACAATAGCATCCAGAAGAAGCTGAATCCCTTTGTTTTTTAAGGCTGAACCACAAAGTACAGGAGTAAGGAAGTCCTTAGTGGTAGCCTTCCTTATGGCTCTTTTTAAAACTTCTTCCTCTACTTCCCCTTTTTCCACATACTCTCTTATAATTTCCTCCTCCACTTCAGAAAGTCTATCTAAGAGTATTTCCTTCCATCTATAGGCTTCCTCTAAATTCTCTTCCTCTATTTCCTTCACCTCAAACTCTATCCCCAGTTCATCCTTTTCATAGATTATCTCTTTCATACTCAACAGGTCTATCACCCCCCGAAAATTCGCTCCTTCTCCTAAAGGAAGTTGCAAGGGTAAAACTTTTGCTCCCAGTTTGTCTTCCATCTCTTTAAGAGTAGCAAAATAATCCGCACCCACTCTATCCATTTTGTTTATAAAAGCAACACGAGGGATATTATATCTATCTGCCTGCCTCCATACCGTCTCCGACTGTGGTTCCACCCCTCCTACTCCACAGAATATAGCCAGAGCCCCATCCAGTACTCTCAAAGACCTTTCCACTTCCGCAGTAAAGTCCACATGCCCAGGGGTATCTATTATATTTATGCGGTGTTTTCTCCAGAAACAGGTAGTGGAGGCTGCCGTTATAGTAACTCCTCTCTCTTTCTCCTGCTCCATCCAATCCATAGTAGCAGTCCCTTCATCTACCTCCCCCATCCGGGAAATTCTCCCTGTATAGAAAAGGATGCGCTCAGTGGTGGTAGTCTTGCCTGCATCAATATGAGCCATTATGCCTATGTTTCTAATTCTGGAAAGGGGATAGAAACCTTCTAAGTTCTCCATTTTTTCTAACAATAGGGTATGATTTTTTACCATCGATAATGAGCAAAAGCGCGGTTAGCTTCTGCCATCCTGTGAGTATCTTCTTTCTTCTTTATGGAGGCTCCTTCATTTTTATAAGCATCCATCAACTCTAAAGCCAGTTTCTCCTCCATGCTCTTTCCTTTTCTTTCCCGAGCAAAGTTTATTATCCATTTCATAGCCAGAGAAATACTTCTATCCGTTTTTACTTCCATGGGAATCTGATAAGTGGCTCCTCCTATCCTCCTGGGTCTTACCTCCACCTGGGGTCTAACATTATTTATTGCCTGTTTAAATACTTCCAGAGGGTCTTCATTTTTTATCCTCTGGGCAATAATATCTAAGGCGTTATAAAAAATTTTCTGAGCCTTACTTTTCTTACCATCCCACATAAGTTTATTTATGAATTTGGCTACCAGAACACTCTTAAACTTAGGGTCAGGCAAAATTTCTCTCTTAGGTGCCCTTCTTCTTCTCATTTTGACCTCCGGTTATTCCTCCGCCTTGGTGCCGTACTTAGAGCGAGACTTCTTCCTCCCCGCTACCCCCTCTGCATCCAGTGTCCCTCTCACTATGTGGTATCTCACTCCAGGGAGGTCTTTAACCCTTCCTCCTCTTACCAGCACAATGGAGTGTTCCTGTAAATTATGTCCTTCCCCTGGAATATAAGCAGTTATCTCCACTCCCGTAGAGAGTCTCACCCGGGCAACTTTCCTTAAGGCAGAATTAGGTTTCTTGGGAGTAACTGTATAGACCCGGGTACATACTCCTCTTCTCTGAGGGGAAGATTTAAGCGCTGGACTTTTAGACCTGCTTTTAGGTTTTTTCCTCCCCTTTCTAACCAGTTGATTGAGCGTCGGCATTTACTGCTACCTCCACTTCTCTATATTTTCTCCATCCTGTTCCTGCTGGAATCAGGTTGCCGATTATAACATTTTCCTTAATACCCATCAATTCATCCTTCTGCACATATACTGCAGAACGAGTAAGCACTCTACTGGTCTCCTGGAAAGAAGCAGCAGAAATAAAACTGGGAGAGGAAAGGGAGGCCTTGGTAATACCCAAAAGTAAAGGTCTTGCCTGAGCAGGCCTCTTCCCCTCCGCTTGAATTCGTTCATTTACCTCACTAAACACAAATTTGTCTACCTGCTCTCCCCAGAGGAAAGGAGTATCTCCTGGGTCTTCCACCTGAACTTTCTTTAACATCTGACGAATTATAAGTTCAATGTGCTTATCATTTATCTTTACTCCCTGGAGTCGATAAACTTCCTGAATCTCATTAAGAAGATGGTACTGCAACCTTCTCTCGCCCTCTATTCTTAAAATTTCCTGCAAGACTACGGGTCCATCGGTCAACTTCTGCCCTGCCTTCACCCTCTCCCCCACATCTACCTCTATATGTTTCCCGGGAGGAACTACATACTCATGCAATTCTCCCCCTTCATCTTCTATAACTATTTTTCTTACCGTCTCTTCCTTTACAATTCTGGCTACCACTCCATCAACTTCTGTCACCACCGCAGGGGCCTTGGGCTTCCGGGCTTCAAAAAGTTCAGAAACTCTGGGTAAACCTCCGGTAATATCAGTGGCTTTGACCACTTCTCTCATAGTCTTAGCCAAAATATCGCCTGGTTTAACCTTCTGACCTTCCTTTACCATTATCTGTGTATTTATGGGGAGAGGATAAAATCTCTCCTCACCTTTATCATTCCTCACCTTTATCTGAGGCTGGAAGGTAGCCCGGTGTTCAATAATTTTTATTTCTTTAAGACCAGTTTGCTTATTAATCTCTTCTTTTACGGTTACCTCAGGAATTATATCTTCAAACTCCACCGTACCTTCAATCTCAGAGAGGAAATTTCTCACATAGGGATCCCATTCTGCAATCACTGTCTGGGGCTTTATTATCTCTCCTTCCTTCACTTTAATCAGGGAACCTACAGGTACTCTAAACCTTTCTGCTTCTTTCCCTTCCTCATCAATTAGAATCACCATCCCATTACGATTGAGAACCAGCCATCCTTCCTCTCGAGAGATAAGATTGAGGTTCTCAAATTTAACTTTTCCACCCTTCTGGGCAAGGTAACGGCTCTCACCTACAATCCGGGTAGCCATACCTCCAATATGGAAAGTCCTAAGGGTTAACTGGGTACCTGGTTCTCCGATTGCCTGGGCAGCCATTATACCTACAGCCTGACCAATCTCTACCATCTCTCCTGTAGACAAATCTCTTCCATAACACTTTCTACATACTCCTCTCTTAGACTCGCAGGTTAGAAGAGAGCGAACAGGAACCTCTTCTATCCCTGCTTCCTCAATTATCTCTGCCTTCTCGGAGGTTATCTCCTCCCCTGCCTTCACTATGATATTACCCAAGGAAGGTATGCGGATATCTTCCAGGGCAATTCTTCCTTCTATTCTTTCCTTTAGAGGTATTATCACTTTACCTCCTACCTCCAAAGGACGCATTATTATCCCATTGAGAGTTCCGCAATCTTCCTCACTTACTACCACATCCTGAGCTACATCTACCAAACGCCGGGTAAGATAACCCGCCTCGGCAGTTTTAAGGGCTGTGTCTGCCAACCCTTTTCTTCCTCCATGAGTGGATATAAAGTATTCCAGAACAGTTAGCCCTTCGCGGAAATTGGTAAGTATAGGAGACTCAATTATCTCTCCCACCGCTCCCACCAGTTTCTTCCGAGGGCGGGCAATTAACCCTCTCATCCCACCTAATTGCCGTATCTGTTGTGCACTCCCTCTGGCCTCAGATTGCATCATCATAAGAACAGGATTAAAAGGGTCTTTAGAGAGTTCTTCAAACATAAGTTCAGAGATCTCATCAGAGACCCTGCTCCATAAATCTACCAATCTATTGTATCTCTCCCCATAAGTTATGATTCCTTCCCGATACTCTTCCTCTACCTTAAGAGCCTCCTTCCTGGCTTCATTTATAATCTCCCATTTTTTGT
>CAZSGC010000092.1:0-5092 GCA_964606225.1 uncultured bacterium
GTTTCAAATGGTTTCATGGAAAATGGAAAGAGAAAGGAGAACGGAAAATGTATCCGATTTGGAGAAGATTTTTGTATGATGCAATGTATATAATTACAGAAAGATTTTTATATGATGCAACTAGCTGCTCTTAAGTCTTTGTGGGTATTGGAGTTTTCTTCTCTTTAAGAGCCTCTGGAGAAGGCAAATTTATAGTGGCCCGAAGAACTTCATCAATATTTTCTACGAAGATGAATTCCATTCCTCTCCTCACATAGGGAGGAATTTCTTCCAGATCTTTCTGATTATCCTTGGGAAGTATTACCTTCTTAATTCCTCCCCGGTGAGCAGCCAGAACTTTATTTTTAATTCCTCCCACAGGTAGAACCTTACCCCTTAAGGTGATCTCTCCAGTCATAGCAATTTTACATTCCACAGGCAGATGCGTAAGAGCAGAAGCCATAGCCGTGACCATAGCTACTCCTGCGGAAGGTCCATCCTTAGGTATAGCACCTTCCGGAATATGGATATGAATGTCCACATTCTCGTAGAAGTCATCCTTTATCCGAAGCTGGGAAGAACGGGAACGGATAAAACTTAACGCTGCCTGGGCAGATTCTTTCATTACCTCTCCCAGTTTGCCAGTAAGGAGTAGTTTACCTTTGCCTTTCATAACTGTGGCTTCCACTGCCAGAATCCCCCCTCCTGCCTCTGTCCAGGCCAGTCCCATGGCTACCCCTACCTCTTTCTTATCTTCTGGGAAGAGGTAGCGGTAACGGGGTGGTCCCAGTAATTTTTCCAGCATACGAGGGGTAACTATAAATCTTTTCTTCTCCTTTCTCTCCACTTTTTTGCGAGCCAGTTTTCTTAAGATACCTGCAATTTCTCTCTCTAAGTTCCTCACCCCTGCTTCCCTGGTATACTCCCGGATAATTCTCTCCAGAGTTTTCTTCCCCAGTACCACTTCTCCTTTTTTGAAACCATGAGCCTTTAACTGCTTGGGAATTAGAAATTTCTGAGCAATTTTTATCTTTTCATCCTCCGTGTAACCTGAGAATTCTATCACTTCCATTCTGTCCAGAAGAGTGGAAGGAATGGTGAAGGTAGTGTTTGCCGTAGTGATAAACATAACCTGGGAGAGGTCAAAATCCACATCTAAGTAGTGGTCATTAAAAGCATGGTTCTGTTCAGGATCTAAGACTTCCAGAAGGGCTGCAGAAGGGTCGCCCCGGAAATCCACACTCATCTTATCTACCTCATCCAGTAAGAATACTGGATTCTTACTACCTGCTTTTCTCATCCCCTGGATTATCTTGCCTGGTAAGGCTCCCACATAGGTTCTACGGTGTCCCCGTATCTCTGCTTCATCTCTTACTCCTCCCAAGGAGACCCTTACAAATTTTCTTCCCAGAGCACGAGCAATGGATTTGGCTATGGATGTTTTACCCACTCCAGGAGGTCCTACAAAGCAAAGGATAGGTCCTTTAGTACTGCGAGTATTTTTTCTTACTGCCAGAAACTCAAGAACCCTTTCTTTAACCTTATCCAGACCGTAATGGTCTTCATCCAGTATTCTCTTCGCTCTTCTCAGGTCCAGTTTATCCTTGGTAGCGTAGTTCCAGGGCATATTTATTAGCCAGTCCAGATAGTTTCTTACCACGGTGGCTTCCGGAGAGATAAGCATCATTTTGGAAAGTTTATCAAGTTCCGCCAAGGATTTTTCTTCAATAGGTTTAGGCATCTTGGCTTTGAGTATCTTCTCCCTTAGAGAAGCAATCTCCGGATCCTCTCCTTTCCCTAACTCCTTTTGTATGGCTTTCATCTGTTCCTGGAGATAGAATTCCTTCTGAGTCTTCCCAATCTGCTCCCTTACCCGTTCCTGTATTCTTTTCTCTATCTCCAGGATCTCATTCTCGGTATTGAGAAGTTGGGAAAGAGCGGTAAGTCTTCTCAGCACATCTATCTCTTCTAAAATTTTCTGCTTTGCCTCCACCTTCACCAGAAGGTGGCTGGCTATTAAATCTGCCAGTTTCCCTGGGTCTTCGATCTGCTGAATGGAGGAGATAAATTCTTCTGGCATTCGGGGATGTAACTTCACATATTTCTCGAAGGCAGATTTCACCGTACGCATTAAGGCTTCTACTTCGGGAGTTCTTATCCCCTGATCCCGGTACTCGGTAATCAATACCTGAAAATACTCATCCTTCTCCACATATTTTTCTATCCTCCCTCTTCTGATTCCCTCCACTAAAATTCTTAGATTATTGTCTGGAAGACGCACCACCTGAAGGATTTCCGCTACCGTGCCCACGGTATAAATGTCCCGAGGAGCAGGGTCTTCTTTTGCTGCCTCTTTCTGAGCTACCAGAAAAATTCTTTTCCCACTTTTTACTGCTTCATTAACTGCCTTTATGGATTTTATTCTTCCGATGAGGAGGGGTATTATCATATGAGGGAAAACTACCAGGTCTCTTACGGGTACCATATAAAGAACCTGAGTCTGATTCCTCAATTCGCTCATCATTCTGCTCATTTCAGGCTGCCTTTTTGAAAAGATAATGCCTATCCACAGTTTCCCGGGTAATGGTTATCTTCTTGCTCCCGGGAGCAGGAAGTTCATACATTATGTCCAGCATAATTTCTTCCATTATACTTCTCAGTCCCCTGGCTCCGGAACCTTTTTTCAAAGCCAGTTCCGCGATATACTCCAGAGCCCGGGAATCAAATTCCAGTTCAATTCCTTCTATCTTAAAATAGGCTTCGAACTGACGAGTAAGAGCATTCTTGGGCTCTACCAGGATTCTTACTAAGGCTTCTTTATCCAGTTGATGACAGGTAGCCACCACGGGAAGTCTTCCTACAAATTCAGGAATTAAACCAAATTTTACCAAATCTTCAGGTTCTACATATTTGAGGAGATTTCTTTTTTCCACTTTACCTTCCACATTTCTTACAAAACCCAAGGACCTCTTCCCTATTCTCTTCTCTATGATTTCCTCCAGCCCCACGAATGTACCTCCGCAGATAAAGAGAATGTCCGTAGTATCTATCTGAATAAAATTCTGATAGGGATGCTTCCTCCCTCCCTGGGGAGGGACATTGGCAATGGTTCCTTCCAGTATTTTAAGAAGTTCCTGTTGTACTCCTTCTCCTGAGACATCCCGGGTAATAGAAGGAGAGTCACCCTTACGGGCAATTTTATCCACCTCATCGATGTAGATTATCCCCCTTTTGGCTCTCTCCACGTCAAAGTTGGCTGCCTGAAGAAGTTTAAGAAGAACATTCTCCACATCTTCCCCCACATAGCCTGCTTCCGTAAGGGAAGTAGCATCAGCAATGGCAAAAGGTACATGCAGAATTTTAGCCAGAGTTCGCGCCAGGAGGGTTTTTCCACATCCTGTAGGTCCAATGATAAGAATATTGGCTTTCTCCAGTTCTACATCGGGGATTTGTTTCTTCATATATACCCTTTTATAGTGATTGTAGACAGCCACAGCCAGAACTTTTTTGGCTTTCTCCTGCCCTACCACATACTCATCCAGTCTCCTCTTAATCTCCCGGGGTGAAGGGATATGAGGTAGAGGTTCTCCCATCTTCTCTTCCTCTCCCAGGATGCTGAGGCAAAGTTTAACGCAGGAATCGCATATATACACTCCTGGGCCAGAGATTAACTTCTTAACCTCTTTCTGACTTCTACCACAGAAGGAACAGTAAGGATAAGCAAATTTCATCTTCTTTTCCATTTAAATACTCTCCTCTTCTATCTCTCTTTCCCTTCTTTTTGGAGAAGCAATTTTGGAGACATGAACTTTTACCTGGGCTACATTCTCTATCCCGATGGATTCTTTAAGATTCCTCAAGATGAGATCCTGGAGACTTCCCGTCATTCTGGGGATGTTTACCTCTTCTGTTACCACTACTCTGACTTCTACCTCCAATCCCTGCCTTCCCTCCCGAACTTTAGGCTTTAAATGGAGAATCTCATGGGAACTTTGAGCCACCCGACGTATGTAATCTTCCAGAGCAGAATAGGTTATCTTAACCTCTCCCAGAGGATTACTGAAGGAAACGGCAGGTTCCTGGGTTAAACTCTTTCCTCCCGTATAGATTTCACCCAGAGCCAGGAGAATAAACACTACTCCTACCACTGCAAATACCCATTTCCCATTTCCCGTAAGAAATTCTGTTAACTGGGGGGAGAGTGTCCCGAAGTAGTAAAGTAAAGCAAAAACTCCCAACACCAGGAGTATCAGGGTAGAGAAGACTGCCATAAAATACGTATAGGCTTTCATTCAAAAACCTCCTTTACTCTTTTATTATAACTCTTTCCATCAAACTTGAGTAATCCCTCCCCGCTTGAAAGGCGGGATCCTGAATTAAGGAGAGATGAAAAGGTATGGTAGTTTTAATACCCTCTATGGTGAACTCTTCCAGGGCTCGAGACATACGGGTGATAGTCTCTTTTCTATCTTTCCCCCAGGCAATTACCTTGGCTATTAGGGAATCATAGTATGGTGGGATGTGATATTCCGGGTAAAGATAACCATCCACCCGGATGAAGGGACCACCTGGAGGGAGGTATCTTCCCACCTTTCCTGTAGAAGGAAGAAAATCATTCTCCGGGTCCTCAGCATTTATTCTGCATTCCAGTGCCCATCCCTGGAAAATTATATCCTCCTGTTTAATCTTGAGAGGCAATCCAGAGGCTATCTTTATCTGTTCTTTGACCAGGTCTATGCCAGTTATCATCTCCGTGACCGGATGTTCTACCTGAAGACGGGTATTCATCTCCATAAAGTAAAAATTTCCTTCTTCATCCAGCAAAAACTCCACCGTGCCTGCACCAGTGTAACCTACTACCCTGGCTGCCTCTATGGCTGCTTCACCCAGTTCTCTGCGGAGTTTCTTATCCACCACTGGAGAAGGTGATTCCTCCAGAAGTTTCTGGTATCTCCGCTGAATGGAGCAGTCCCTTTCTCCCAAATGGATTATGTTTCCCATCTCATCTCCCAGAATCTGAACCTCAATATGACGAGGACAGGAGATATATTTCTCTAAGTAAAGGGAGGAGTCACCAAAAGAAATCTCTGCCTCCCTTTGTGCAGTATGGAAG
>CAZSGC010000093.1:0-5011 GCA_964606225.1 uncultured bacterium
CCCTTGACCAGACTTTCCTTAAACCATTCTTCATCTCCCTGGTAAAAATCTTCTGGCTTCCGGGTTGCTCCAATAAGGAAGCCTCTCCTATCTGCAGCCAGGATTTCTGCGTGTAAATCTGGATTAATAGACCTGTATCGGGAAAGAAGATGGGAAAGGGGGTTATTCAAGATGAAAGAGAGAAGAGGGTCTTGAGGAGAAAGATTTTTCCATAAACGATCCAGTTCCTCAGGCTTCATATGAAGATAGGTTTCTATCTCCCGGGAGGCTTTCTCCATTTCTTCTAATAAGTAAGGGGAGTTACTAAGTCCTTCCAGGAAAGAGAGGGCTTCTCTCTTTACTATGGATTGCACATGGGTAGAGAGAAGAGCTCCCACACGAGAGAGTTTCTCTTTCGCGTTTCTTTCCAGATAAGTATTAAAAAGAAAGAGAGTAAAGGTTAGGACTACCAACAAAGGGAGGAGAGAAGTGAAGAATAAGAGGAGAAAGATTTTATTCTTTAATCTCAACGCACCTCTCTCACCACTACCCGGGCTCCCTCTACTTTTATAATCTCCACTTTTTTCCCTTTGGGGATAAACTCTCCCTCGCTTACCACATCTATTATTTTCCCCTCTATGGATACCTTACCCGCTGGTCTTACAGGAGTCAATGTCTTTCCTCTTTTCCCCAGTAAATAGGAATAATCTGGAGGAGCAGTGTAGCCCTCTTTCTGGGAGGTGGTGAGGGCAATCTTCTCAAATAAAGGCGTTTTAGGAAAGAACCTGAGTAGAACCAGCACCCCTATGATTATCAAGGCTAAACTCCATCCTAAGGAGTAAAAGGCAGTTTTAATCCTCTCCATATCCAAAGGTGTGTGAGGAAGGGGTCTTTTAACCAAGGAAAGGTAAAGTCCTGTCAGCAAAGCGAGTATACCGGTAATTCCAGCAATTCCAAAGCCGGGAAGGAGGAAAATTTCTATTCCTATTAGAATCAATCCTATAAAGAAGAGTATTATATCTCCTATCTCTGCAAGCCCAGAGAAATATTTACCCGCAAAGAAGAGGAAAAGGCACAGACTTCCAATGGTCCCGGAGATTCCCCAACCAGGCATCTGTAACTCAAAAATAATTCCCAGTAGTCCCACACTTAGGAGCAAACCAGAAATTAAAGGGTGGGTGAATATTCCTGCCAGTTTCTCCCCCCAGTTAGGCGTAATCTCTTTTACAGATAAATTTTGCAGATTTACTTTTCTTAAAAACTCCTCTCGGTCGCTGGCTGTAGCCTCAGCTAATCCTAACTCTACTGCTTCCTTACCGGTAAGGGTAAGAAGTTTACCTTTGGGGGAGATAGTCTTTATTATCTTTTCTCCCTTCTTTACCTCTTCTTTCTTAAGTATCTTTCCCCCTTCTACCTCTACTACTTCTATCTCTTCGTCTACAAAGGCTTCCGCCAGAGCAGAAGGATGCTTCTTTACTTCTGCTGTGGAGCGAAAGGAACTTCTTACAAAAGATTTTATCTTCTCTGGAGCAGGTCCTGAACCTTCCATTACAGGAGTGGCTGCTCCTATATTCCCTCCGGGATGAATATAGATATGAGAGGTAGCCAGGGCAATAAGTGCTCCTGCAGATATGGCTCGAGGGTTTATAAAAGAATAAGTGGGGAGGGGAGTTTTGAGTAAAATTTCCTTAATATCCTCTGCTGCATCCAGTCTCCCCCCATAGGTGGATATTTCAAGAACTAAAAAGGAGGACTTTTTTTTCTCCGCCAGATGGACTGCTCTTTCTATATACTTAGCCATTCCTAACTCTACATCCCCTTTCACTTTCACCCATATTATTTCCTCTGCTTTTAATTCTTTAAGTTTTCCTTCTAAGGGGAAGAGAAGGGAGAGAATCAACAGAAGCGAAAAAATTTTGGTCATCTTACCTTGAGTTTTTCTTTAAGTTTTTTCTCCACCACAGGAGGTACAAATTCTTGTAAGTTTGCTCCTAAGGAGGCTACTTCTTTGATAATTCGAGAACTCAAAAATGAATAATTTTCACTGGGCATCATAAAAATGGTCTCTATATCGGGGGCGAGTTTACGGTTAGAGAGAGCCATCTGGAATTCATATTCAAAATCAGAAATGGCTCTTACTCCTCTTAGAATAACTTTACATCCTTTACTCTTCACAAAATCTACCAGAAGCCCTCCAAATACCTCAATCTCTACCCCTCTCAGATCCCGAGTGGCTTCTTTAAGCATTTCCACTCTTTCCTGGAGGGTAAATAAGGGCTTCTTCTCCGGATTATGAGCAATGGCTACTATTACCTTATCAAATATCTTTAAGGCTCTTCTGATAATATCCAGATGTCCGTAAGTGACGGGATCAAAAGTCCCCGGATATATAACTGTGGTAGGAGTAAGTTTCTTCATTTCCCTGATATTTGAAGGTATTATAGCAGATAGGGGAGAGTAATAAAATTTACTTTATGGTAGTAAAATGGGAATGTTTTGTAGTGAGTACTTGCTGGTAGATTTTTAGAGTAGAGAAGGCTAATTCTTCAGGAGAAAATTTTTTAAGCACCTTTTCTCTCCCTCTCTTTCCCATTTCCCGTGCTTTTTGAGGATGCTTCAAGAGGTAAAGGATAGCCTCCTTTAAAGATAAAGAATCTCCTGATTCTACCAGCAAACCTTCCTTTCTATCCTCTATTATCTCAGGAATCCCTCCCACCTTAGTGGCTACTACTCCCTTCTCCATGGCTAAGGCTTCCTTAATAACCGCAGGAGAACCTTCTATGGAGGAGGAGAGTACGAAAACATCCAAGGAAGCCAGTACATTGGGGATATCTTTTCTTTCCCCCAGAAAGTAGAAATCCTTTTCCAGATTCTTCTCCTTTACCAGGTGCTTTATTTCCCTCTCCAGAGGTCCTTCTCCTACTATCACAAACTTTACGAAAGGAAATTCCTTCTTTAAGAGATAAGAAGCCTGGATAAAGTTGGGATAATCTTTATGCTTCCGTATTCTTCCAATCATACCTACAAGTTTGAAGGAAGAAGGAATATTTAGTTCTTCTCTTAAATTTCCTTTTTGAGGAAAAAATTTTTCTGTGAATACAGCGCTGGGGATGGTGTTTACTTTCTGAGGAGGAAGTCCAAAGTTAAATACTAAATCTTCTCTGATTACTTCTGCAACGGCTACAATTTTATCTGTCCATTGGTGATAAAGCAAATGGTTAAATAAGTTTCGAGGTATAGGGGTAAGATTATGACGAGTTCTTATTAATTTTATAGGATGGGGAAGAATACGAGTGGCCAGAGTATCCACCCAGTGGTCTTTGGAACGGTGTGCATGGAGAATGTGAAACTGATTTTCCCCGATTATTTCTCGCAGGCGTAGAGTAGCATAAGGGTCCCATCTGCAATTAATTTCCCAGGAGAATACTGGAATATCTCTTTTCTTTGCTTCTTTATAGAGAGGACTGGAAGGGGAACAGGCTATTCCCACGCAGGCACTCTGGGGGTGGAGATAGGAAGCAATCATTAAGATTCTGGCTTCTATTCCACTCCAGACCTTTCCTGCATTGGTATGGAGGACTCTTACTCTCATGGACCAAAATTTTTAAGGAAGGGAGGAGACTACCTTTATAGGAACAGGCATAAAGGAGAGGATAAAGATAATTAGGGTGAAGAAGGCCACTATCTTTTCTTTACCCTTTACCTCTTCCAATTCATTGAGAGAACCAGGATTCCCTGCCAGACTAAAGAAAATCCCCAAGATAGCCCACAGAATCCAACCTTCCCAGAATTTTATTCCCATTATAAAGAGAAAACCGATTATGAAAGCAGATGCCCTTCTAAAATTTACTGGTCCTAAAAGGGCTCTTAATATATGTCCTCCATCCAGTTGCCCTACCGGGATAAGGTTTAAGGCAGTAACAAAAAGACCTACCCAGCCAGAGAAAGCCAGAGGATGAAGAAGAAGGTTTGAACCGGGGGATAGATGGGTAAAAGTTCCTTTAAGGATTTTGAAGAGAAGAGGTTCTCCAAAGAAGAATAAAGGTCCTTTATCCACAAAAGCAGTTATATCCACGGGAAAAGAATTCCTGATACCAAAGTAAAGAACTATCCCGCTGACTAAGAATCCAGTAATAGGACCGCTTGCACCCAGACGAATGGCAGCATTTTTATCGGGAAGAGGGGATTTCATTCTGATTACCGCTCCGAGAGTACCTAAGGGAAGGATAAACGGGGGTACAGGAATGAAAAAAGGACCGGAAGAAATGACCTTGCTTTTTATTGAGGCAATCTTGTGTCCCATCTCGTGACTTCCCAGGATGAGGAGAAGACTTAAAGAAAAACTTAATGCTCCTATCCACACATTTTTTAAATATCCCATTTCCACCAGTCCTCGAGAATAATTGTAACCAGCCCAGGTGGTGGTGAAGAAAGTGAGGATAAGAAGGATAAGGGGAAGAAGGGGGGATTCGGGAGTCTCTGGCTTTCTCTTTACTATCATACCCAGATTCTCTCCATTCCTTTTTCTAAGGAATAGATAGTATCCCCTTTTTTCTAAACTCTCTTTTATTTCTTCAAAGGGCGCTTTCATATGCAGGAAAGTGAAGAAGTAACCTCCTTCCCTGGCTTCAAAATCTATAAGTTGGAAGAAGTCAGAAATCAGCCGATAGATTTCATCTTCAATAGGGGGAATCATTTCAGGTACCATTCTTCATAAGAGGAAGGGCTTATTTCCTCTATAAAAGGGGAGGGTTTGAGAATAGTGAAATTATAAGGGTCGGAGCCGCTGATTAAAGGGTAAAGGAGGAAAATTTTGTCTTTTGCCCGCGTAATGGCTACATAAAACAATCTCCTTTCTTCCTCTATTTCCTCTGGGGTGGTGGATTTATAGTAAGGAAAGTGGTTTTCCGCCAGCCAGATTATGAAGACTACTTTCCACTCCAGACCCTTGGCCTGGTGCACTGTGGAGAGGATTACTGCCTCTTCATCCTTATGAGCAGGAAATATATCTTCCGTTCTCAACCCCCCCATT
>CAZSGC010000094.1:0-4892 GCA_964606225.1 uncultured bacterium
GTCCTAATTTGTTCCAGCAGGCGTGGGAGGGCGCCTCCCCGGTAACCATCCCAAGAAGGAATAATTACCGAGACTTCAGGGATTTTTGAAGACAATTTTCCTCCTTAAAAAACTTAAGATTCCTTTAACTTCACAGGCAAATACATAAAGAGGTTCATCTTCTATATGTATTCTTTTAAGTTGGTAAAGATCCTGGTCATATTTATTAATCTGGCCTCCTACATCCAGAGCATACTCATAATCTGCCTCTTTAATTTTTTCTATCACTCTCTCATCGAAAGTGGCGGAAGGATAGGAGAAACCTTTTACAGGAGCAGAAATTTTTTCTTGTATTAACTTTTTAGATAACACTACCTCTTTTTTCAACTCCTCTTCACTGAGATAAATCATTACCGGATGAGTGAGAGAGTGAGAGCCCAATCCCAGAAGTCCGCTTTCCCACATCTTTTTAATTTCATCCCAGTTTAGCATGAGGGAAGGAGATTTGCTTTCTCCGGTCTGGGAAAGTATCTCCTCCATAATTTTTTCCCTCAGAGAAGGGGAAACCTGGAGAAGTTCCTCTTCTATCTTCTCGCAGAAAATTTTCTTCTCTTGGAAACTGCGAAGGGGGTAAGAGATTCCTCCCTTCCAGGAAAGTTTAAGAAAGGAGAGAGTGGTATTTTCTACCGCCTGATTAATTTTCTCTGTCCAGCTTAATTTCCCTTCCTCTATTAGTCCAGAGGAGAGGAAAAGAGTGAAAGGTAAATTAAATTTTTTAAGGCAGGGGAAGGCTTCTGTAAAGACATCTCTATACCCGTCATCAAAGGTGATACAAACTGTGCGGGGGGGTAAGTTCTTCTCCTTGAATCTCCTTATACCTTCATCTAAGGAGATAACTCGGTAATGTTTTTTAAGATACTCAAGTTGCTTTAAAAAATTTTTCCTGCTTACCGCAGGAGAGATACTCTTTCCTTCCGGAATGATTCGGTGATAAACCAGTATTCTAAGAACTCCACCTTTCTCTCTCCTAAGGGAGAGATTGATCCAACCCGAAAAGTAAAGAAGAGCGCAGATAAATCTCTTAACCCATTTTCTCATATTTAGAAAGGAGGGAAAATTTTTACTTCTTTCTCTTTAATGCGGGGAAGTAATCTTTTTAAAAGCCCTCTTCTTAATTTTTTCTCTACCAGAATCCTTTTATCCAGAGTAAACATTTTATTGAGATAAAGTTTTCCTTTCATCCACTGTTTAATTCTTCTTACCGAGCCTTCCTCTATCTTCTTAAGTGCTTCCTTAAGTAACTCTGTGGCCAAAAGAGCCAGTTTGCACTCAATAATAGCTAGATTGTCCTCCGGAGAGAGGGAAGGACGGGCAGTAAAAATTATATCTCCACTGTCAATTCCTTCATCCAAGAAATGCACCGTAACCCCGATATACTCTGGTTCTTCATTGTAGAGACACCAGAAAGCAGACTGTCCTCCCCGGTAATAGGGAGAAAGTCCTGTATGTACATTGATTATCCCTTTGGGGGGTATTTCCATAATGGGTTTCTTAACAATACTGGTACCGAAAACCACAATTATATCAGGTTTCCATTTCTTTAAACTATCCACCACCAAGGGAGAATTTATATGGGAGACTTCCAAAACTTCTACACCTTCTGGCCAAGGGATGGGTTCCCCTCCCTGGGTGAAGTATTTTTTAATGATTTGAGGATATTCTCTCTGGTAAAAGGAAAGGAGCGCCTTCAAGAAAATCTCTTTGAAGATCTTTACAGGATGGTAGTGGTTTCGCTTCAGGAAATTTTTCCAGCGGAAAGAAGGGGTGTATCTTTTCTCTATAATTATTCCCGTAAGATGGGCTACTTTAGAAATTTCTCTGGCTACATATCTTTGTTTTATCTCTTCAGATACTAAAAGGGCTGTTCTTAACATTTTTCTCCAGGTAAGAAAGATAGAGATTCTGATAATCCTCTACCATCCGGGTAAGGGAGAAAAATTTCTGGATATCTTTTCTCCCCTTTCTTCCCATCTTAAGGGCTTCCTCTGGATTCTCTAAGAGAAAGGAAACACCTTGAACCAATTCTTCCACATTACCAGGCTTTACCAGTAATCCATTTTCCCGGTGTTTTATTACCTCCGGAATTCCTCCTACGCAGGAAGCCACTACTGGTTTACCTGCAGCCAGGGATTCCAACAAAACATTGGGAAGTCCTTCTCTCAGGGAAGGAATTACTATGATATCCAATTTTCTTAAAAGTTCCGGAATGTCCGGACATAATCCTAAGAATTTTACCTTTTCCTTAAGACTCCATTCTATAGCCTTCCTTTCCATCTTTTCCCTTAGACTTCCCTCTCCCGCCACAAAAAATTTGAGGAAAGGATATTTAAGAAGAAGTTTTTTAGCCATCTTTAAGAATAGGAGATGACCTTTCTCCGGATAGAAGTTAGCAATCATCCCTACATTCTTAAATTTTTTTCTCCGGCTAAGAGTAAACTTTTCCCATTCTACTCCATTGTAAATCACCCTAATTTTTCCTCCTTCCATTTTCTCCTTTAGAAGTGTATAGGATTTTACTGCCTCAGAGCAGGTAATGATTAAATCTACAAAGAAGTTTCCCCACATTTCTACCAGCCAGTGATACCATCTCCTCCATTCTGCCAGTTCCCGTCGGGTGGAGATTATTAATGGAATCCCCGCTATCCTACCCGCCAGACCAGCCAGGAGATGAAAGCCAAAGAGATAAGTTTGAAGAATAGAGGGCTTCTCTTTTAGAAAGAGCCTGAGAAGGGTAAAGAAAATTCGGGGGTCATACCCCTTAGAATAACCTAAGGAAGTTATAGGGAATCCTTCTTTCCTTAATTTTTCTCCTAACCTACCCAATCTCCAGGTACAGATTATGTGAGGAGAGAAGATTCTCCTATCCAGGTTCTTGACCAGGTTATATAGATGCTTTTCTGTCCCTGCCACCTCCATCTTAGGTATCACATAAATTATTTTTATTTTCCCTAACATGACCTCCCCTTCCGAAGTAGATCCCATATCCAGGAGAGGGTGAAAGAGGCATAGATTACAAATATGGGCATCAGAGGGTATCTATAGCGAATGGTAGAGACACCAATTCCATGAGATATAGTGAAAATAAGTAACACTAAAGGTAGGAGAAAAAGTTTCCTATCTCTCTTAAGAGAGTGGAAAATTCCCCAGATTCCTAATCCCATTACCGGAAGATAAGAAAAAGACATAACTATTTTACTTATTAGATTACTTTCTGCATAGAAGGGTCTCCACATGTTTACCATTTTTTTAAGAAATAATTGAAAAAATCTTTGAGGATGAGTAAGGATAAACTGTAGTGCTTTTTTCTGGAGAAGTCGGTCTGTCTCCAGACTCCATAGGTCTTGAATATCCGAAGGGAATTGGTCGTCAATTCCATGTCTCCAGTGTCCTCCCGTTCCCCCTGTGGTATGAGGGCTATTCCCCAGATATAACTGGTGACCTGCTCCTACAGAGATAAGAACAAAACTGTGAAAGATACGAAAATTCCGGTAAATCCACGGTCCCAAAATCAGGGAAAGGATGAGCAGGGAGAGAAGAATTTGTTTTCCCTTTTCTTTAAGGGAAATTTGGAAGGACAGAGATAGCCAGAGAAGAATTATAGGGATAAGTAAGAGTGCAAGGTCTCTACAGAGGATAGAAAGTCCCAGGAAGAAGTTGCCCCCTACCAGATAAACCCAAGAAGAAGAGCGGTAAAATCGTAGGAAGAAGAAAAGAGCAGTCAGCAGGAGAAGAGTGTAAAGAGTCTCACTACTTAAGTACCCACTTAACTGAATGAAAGAATAGTAGAAGAGGGAGACAGTAGCAGAAATTAAACCCACTCTTTTATTGAACATTTCCTTTCCCAGAAAATAGATAACTATACAGGTTAGTGCACCAAGAACGGCTTGTATAATACGCGCCAGGGAATAGGAAATGCCAAATACTCGGTAAATACAGAAGAGAAAGAAAGGATATAAAGGAGGAACGCGGGCGGGAAGATTTTTATAAATAAATCCCTCCCCGCTAAGCAGGCTTTGCGCATAACCATTATAGGTTTTCTCATCAGGTGTAAAGAGTTGGTGAGAGAGGAAAGCATATCTGGGATAGGTCATAAGGAAAATAATTCTTATAGTGAAGGCCAGAAGAAAGATGACGCTTAGCAAAAGACTTTCAGGGAAGAGTTTTTTCTTAACCATAAAGGGTCTCCTCCAAAATCCTCTTTAACTTAGGAGCATTTACTTTTAAGGAGTAATGCTCTTCCACTCGACTTCTCCCTTTAAGTCCTATCTCTCTCCTTATCTTGGGATTCTCTATAAGAAGAGAAATCTTCTCCATCCATTCTCTTTTCGTCTTGGCCAGGAAGCCATTTACTCCATCCTGGATAATCTCTTTATTTATACCTACTGGGGAGACTACCGCAGGCACTCCTACTGCCATGTATTGTAAGGCTTTAAGCCCGCATTTACCCCGAGACCATTCATCATCTTCTAAGGGCATTATTCCTATATCAAAAGAACGAAAAACTTCCACTTCTATTTCCCTTCTCCAAGGAATGAAATCTATACAGAGGGGATGGAAGTCTTCAACTTTTATGCCCTGGAGGGAATTGCTCATTATCCTCAACTTTATAGGATATTTTGTGGATAGATAAGAAAGCACCTCTTTTAAGCCTTGAAGATACCTGTTTGTACTTGTAGAGCCTGACCATCCTATAATTACCTCTTTTGTATTCTTAAATTCTTTCAGGGTGTATTTATCTGTATCCACAGAAGTAGGGAGTATTTGGGTATGCGGATTTATTCTTGTAGCATAGTTTGCCAGATGTTTATTCCCGGCAATTACTCTTTTGGAGTTACGGATGATTTTATCTATCT
>CAZSGC010000095.1:0-4868 GCA_964606225.1 uncultured bacterium
CCTTACTCATAAGTTTAGGAGGTTCTATCTGGATGGGCTTAAAGGCTGCTTACACTTACGGGGGAATCAATGCTAACCGCTGGTTTTTTATGCACGGACCCGTTCAGGGTATTGAGTTTGTAGTTAACTTTATCCATCATCCTCAGGGACCTAACTGGAGGGGATGGCGGTATACGGGAATAGGAGCGGGAGCCATGCTCTTTCTTTCCTTTATGCGCACCAGATTCCTCTGGTGGCCCTTGAATCCTATAGGATTAACCATTGCTTCGGATGGAATAATAGATTATTTATGGTTCACCTTATTTATGGCCTGGCTTATAAAAACCTTAATTCTGAAGTATGGAGGAGTAAAAGTATATCGCAATTCCATCCCCTTTTTCCTGGGATTGGTTTTGGGACAGTATACTGCGGCAGGGGTGTGGGTGATATTAAGCTGGATACTTCATCAGGAAATAGGGACACTCTATTTCCTTTAAAGACCATTATCCTGAAGTAATTTTCTTTAATTTATCTATAAGAGTCCCTATTCTTTCTCTTAAGATTTCCACCTCTTCAGGATTTCTGCTGTAGGTAATAAAATCTGGAACAATCTTATTCTTCACTATCTCCAGAATTTCTTTTCCCTCCTTCAGAATTTTCTCTTTATTTTCTAAAGGCAAGGAAGACCTTTTTAAAGAATCCATTTCTTTTTCCAAAAGTCTCAAGTATTCATAGTCCTCCAGTCCTTCCCGAAATAATTCCCATCTTATGGAATTTACAGGTGAACCATCTTTTGGGTCAGGATAAAGTAAAATTCCTGTACAGTAATCACTCTTGAATTGACTTACGGGAGTCTCCCAGGGGTCGGTCCTCCATACATCTACTCCCCAGAAGTGATGTATATCTATATGGTATTTCCATAGTTCCCAAGGAAGAAGACGGATGCTGAGAGCAGGATAATCTAAACGTTCCCGCCAGTTTTCAGCCATGAGTATTTCTCCTCCCTTAGCATGCACTTGTTCAGCAAAATCTTCATTATACCAACGGGAATCGATCCCCCATACATCTACCCATTTACTTAGAAAGAGTATGTCAGATAAAGTAGTGCGAGCACTTGTACCTGCCTCTATTTTCACCGTAGGAAGAGTCTTCTTGGCAATTCTATAAATCTCTTTTATTATGGGGAATACTTCTTTGCTGGGTTCATCCCATATTTTTAATACTGCCCTATCCAGCCATCCGGTTTCCTTTAAAAAGTCACCCATATGTTGGAGGTGATAAGTGTAGACTTTAAGAAATTCTGGGTTAAGGATACGATGAGAGAGTATTTCTAAAGGATTCGCCTCCTTTCTCATGGATAAGAAAATCCTGTCTATACGATGCCCACAGAAAGGCAATGCCTTCTTAACAACAATTCTTAAAGTATGTATTCCTTCTGTAAGGTATGTACTCTTGGGTAGAGGAACAAAAACAAAATTTTCCTTAACCTGTGGGACAACTCCCAGACTTCTACCATCCACAATTACTTCTCGGGGGAAAGAATTATTACCGAGAATCCACACTTTATAATTTCCTTCTACCTTTGTTCTAAAACTATACTCTACCCAACTCCCATTAAAATCACTCACATCACCTAATCTTCCTATGTTCAAATAAGCACTCATCTGCCCTTTTCCCCAATGGATATTTCCTCTCTTGGAAGCCACAAAACTTTTCTTAAATTGAGAACCACGCAGCCATACATCTCCTTTCTTTTCCGGGATTAAAAGAACTGGATAGCCACACCAGTTCCCCACTTCCCCACCTCCACCCACAAATCCTCCTTCAAAACGAATTCTTCTAAAACCTAATTTTTCCGCGAAGTTAGCCATCTCCTTAAAGTTAGCCTTGTCTTTCTCAGAGGGGATTCCAGGTCTTTCCGGGAGAAAAGCAGGTAGATCCCAGAATCTTACCACTGCATTAATTCGGTGCTGGGAAAAATTTTCTAAGTATTGCCTAACCGCTTCTTTGGGAGGAAGGGAAGAGTATTTTATCTCCAGAGCCAGGGAAGGGTTTACCTGGACGGTTAGATCACTTTTAGAAGCAGGAGGGAGAGTAAAATCCCAGACCATGACCTCTAAGGGAATAGAGATACTTCCTCCTGAAGCGAATTCCAGATTTATTTTGGATTTGTAAAGACCCGAAGAAACCTTAGGAGGCACATACAGTGTTATCCAGAGAGAGGTAACTTTACCTGGTTTTAAGGTCGCTTCTTCCTCTTTTAACAGAGGGTCAGGAAAGGGTCCTTTTCTTCCCAGAGAACCTGCCGAAGGCTCAATTACATTCACAGTTCCCACAGGGTTAAAGGAAAAATTTTCTTTTTCTATTTTCCCCTTTGGATTTATTAAATCTTCAAAAGTTACCTTTACTGTGTCTTCACTCTTCGACTTCAGTGCTACCTGAAAGCATTCATATTCTCTTTTGGCCATTTTTAAAAGCACTTTTTCTTTCTTTTCTAAGACAGGAAGAATAGAATCAGGGAAAATTTTCTTATTGGGGGTCACATACCACACTTTAATCCCTGCTTTTTCAGTGATGAGGTAAGACCAGGATTTTCTTCTTCCTCTTTTTTTCACTCTCCCTTCCCCTGGTAAAACCCTCAGGGAATCTTTAAACCATTTACCTCCATAAGGAGGCTCTGCATATACTTCAATGGTATAAGTCCCAGGTTCTAAGTCTATAAGAAACTTTCCACTTACTGAAAAATACCCCTTAGAAGGTTGAACCTGGGGCCAGTTTGTCATTTCGCCAAGTTTTATAGGAATATCATCAACACTTCCCGGATGAGTATGAGCGATCACCACGCATCTTTTTATTTCCTGTTTATCTTGTGCCAAATTTACCCTGAATTCTATTACCTCTCCCTGTCTTACTTTTGCCTGCTTAACTTGCTGGACTCTCTTACCATCAATATAGAGGTCCCTAAGGGAGACTCTGGCATAGGCTCCACTACCGAGAAATAATAAGAACCCTATCAGTAGAATTACTCCCCATCTTTTCATTTTAGTCCCCCTCTTGCGTAGATTCTTTAACCTTTACCATACAAGTATCTTTCCCGGAACCAAACTCAAAACGAATAAATACCATATCTCTATTTCCTATTCTTCTCTTTTCCACTATATCCTGTCCTTTACCAAACTCCATCTCTTCAAAGAAAAATGAATCGATTTTTAAGTTCTCGGGAAGAATAAAATAAATTTTATAAGACCCTCCATTTTTCCCTTTTGCCTGGAAATGAATAGAACTTTTCGTAAAACCAATGTACAGATAAGGAGAAGTGGAAGGAGGAGAGACTTCTTCCCTTGCTTTAATTTTACCCGCATAGGAGAAAGTGGCTATCTCTTCACTCTCAGGATTGGAAGCGTATAGTTTCTGGTTGTTAAGATAAAATTGTAGAGGGTCCTCTCTCCGGGGGTATCTTTGCTGGGATATGTACACATAGAACTCTTCTGGAGAAAGTCTTTTTAATGCCTTCTCTAATTTCTCCTGGATAACTTTCTCTGACTCTTCTCTCATGCCTGGTATTTTCTTCTTTTTTACCATGGTCTCCTTCAGCCCTTCAGGGTAAGGAAAACGAAATTTCCAGATGGGGTTATCATACCCTGCTCCTGCTATATCCTGAATTCCCCTGTAAAAGTCATACCAGACCTCTGATTTAAACAAACCGGTCATCCAGGAGTCGGTAAAAAGTGGAGTAGCGGAGGAAATAGTCTTTCCCTTCCCATATTTTTTAAGGATAATAGCGGGGCTCCCATCTTCAAAGGAAGCCAGGACCTGAACATCATCTTCCACTTCCATCCGATAGGATTTCCGATAAAGGGGTAAGACAGTTCCCTTTTTTAATTTACCTATATTCTGCTTAAGAATAATTCTGGGTTTAAGGAAAGTTCCTCCCACTTCTTTTATTCCAAACATTCTTCTTTTAAGTTGCGTCTTTTTCTCCCCCCGTGTGTTATAACTTAAAATGTCAGGCTGAGAAGAGACCAGCACTCCACCCTTCTGGACAAATTTCCTTAACTTCTGAATAACCTTTTCCCTTTCATAAGGCATCCAGGGAATGTAAATGATCTTATATCTGGAAAGGTCCTTCCAGTTTCGGTCTATCTGGCGGTCGCTTACGAACTCAAACCAGATACCTGTCTTAGCCCCTAACTCCGTATAGGCACAGGCAATGTCTTTATAACCCTTATGGAAATCAAGCATGTGGGAATCAGAGGAGAAGAGGATGGCTGTATCCGGGATGGGAAATTTTATTCGGTTCATTTTGGAGAAGACCCTGGCTATGTACATAGCCATCTCCCAACGGGCTTGAGGATCATTGTCCGGAGAGGCTTCTGGAGGGGTGTACCGGGCATATGTAGTCCCGATTTTACGACCCATAATAATTTCCTTTAACCCGAAGGGGCTCCCTTCAATATGGTCTGCAGGATAGAAACTTATACCATCTGCTCCATTGAGAACCGCCCAGGAGAGCCAGGAACGGACTTCCTCTGGAGAAGGTATATGCTGACCAGTGATAGTACAATGAATCTGAGGAATCACCCAGGTCCTCTTTGCACCCACCAGGTCCTTGAAAAACTTGCTGGCAAAACCAGTATAAAGAGATCCTCTTACCAAGCCCTCACCTGGATAGGGGTCAAAGAAGGCATCATTCAGAAATTTCCCAAAACCGGAGTAGTCCCAGAGCCAGACATAGGGAGTAAAGTATATAACTGGGCTGGCGTTATATTCCTTAACAACTTTGGCAATTTCCCTGAAGTATTGTAAGATTTTTTTAGATTGCCATTGCCTCAAAGCAATTAGTTGCACGGGAGTAGCCTTCTTTATAGACTCTGGAAATTTTATCCCGG
>CAZSGC010000096.1:0-4694 GCA_964606225.1 uncultured bacterium
CATAAAAAAATAGGGAAACCTTTTCGAGATAGATGCACACTAAGGGCTGTCCCCCAACCCCCAGCTCCGATAATACTTACTTTTTCCATGAGTAAAGAAATCTATTTTCTTTTCCTCTAATCAGTCTCTTAATATTTTCTCGGTGTCTTACAATTATGAGAAGAGAAATTAACCCTCCCAGGATTATAAGAGAAGGAGAACTCTTCATCCACCACATCCAAAGAGGTAAAGAAAGGGAGGCTAATATAGAGGCTAAGGAGACATAGCCGGAGATAATCAGTATCAGCACCCAAACGCCTGCTGCATAGAGGAGGGGCACAGGAGCCAATCCTAAGAAAACACCTGTAGAAGTGGCCACTCCTTTTCCTCCCTTAAATCTTAAGAAAAAAGACCAGTTGTGTCCACATATAGCAGAAATCCCCCCCAGTATTTGAAAAAGAGAAAGGTCAAGGGAGGGTGTTAACCAGGCATGAATACTTCTGGCTAAAATTACCGCTGTCACTCCCTTTCCCATATCCAGGAGGAACCCCATTATTCCCCACTCTTTCCCCACAGTTCGAGCCAAATTGGTAGCCCCCACATTCCCACTTCCCACTTTCCTTAAATCCACCCCTCTAATCTTTCCCAACCAGTAACTGAAAGGTAAGGAACCCAGAATATACCCGCTAAGGATTGCCAAAAGATAACTCATTTCTTAAGAACTTTGAATCTAATAGTGACTCCTTCCCAGTCAAATTCTTTATACAGACAATTTCCTATGTATTTCAAGTAAGAAGAGGGGATACCTTTTGGATTATTGGTGTAAATACGAAAGCAGGAAGGGTCTTTTTTATCCTGGGAGAGAGAATAGATACTAACATCATGTCTGGGAGGACGGTGGGAAAGTATCTTCTTGAGAAACTTCTTTAAGGTATCAGGAGGAATAGTCTTTCTCTCTTTATCCACTATTTCTATTGCCTTTTCTAAAACTTTGTCCAGATTTTCTCCTGTCTTCCCAGAGGTAAAGATAAAAGGATAGGGCTGAAGAAAATGAAGTTGAGCCTTGGTAAGCCTTATCCATCGCTCTCTCTCTTCTTCCTTAAGAAGGTCTGCCTTGTTGAGAAGCACTATTGCTCCTTTGCTCTTCTCCTTCACCATATTCCCTACTCTTAAGTCTTCTCGAAATAAGGGGCGGGAGAGATCCAATAGAAAAAAAGTGATGTCCGCTATCTCCATACTCCTCTCCGCTCTCTTTACACTTACCCACTCTATATCCTCTTTAACCTTAGATTTCCTCCTCAATCCAGCAGTATCCAGGAGGAGGAAAAATTTCCCTCTCCATTGAAAGGTAACTTCCACGGTATCCCGAGTGGTGCCCGGTTCCTCATGAACAATAACTCTTTCTTCACCCAGCAACTTGTTTACCAGAGTGGACTTCCCAGTATTGGGAGTTCCTGCTACGGCAATCTTTATGGGAGAGGGGACTTCAGAGACAGTTACAGGTGGAAGATTCTTTAAGATTTTGTCCAGAAGTTCTCCCAAATTTATTCCTTGGGTAACCGAAACCGGTAAGGGTTCTCCTAACCCTAAGGCAAAAAATTCTCCTGCCTGAGCAAAAAGACGGGGATGGTCAGCCTTGTTAGCTACCAGAATGACCGGTTTACCCGACTTCCTCAAGATATCCGCTACCTCTTTATCTACAGGAAGCAATCCGGCTCGAATATCCACTATAAAGAGAAGCAAATCTGCTTCTTCCACAGCCTTAAAGATTTGGTTCCTCACCTTTTCTATAATAGAGGAGTTATCAGAGAAATCCAGACCACCGGTATCTACCAGTTCAAACTCTCTTTTTCGCCATCTCAAGGAAGAAGATATTCGATCCCTGGTTATTCCTGGTTGTTCATCTATTATCGCTAACCTTCGCTTGACTAATCTATTAAAGAGGGAGGACTTACCCACATTAGGTCTACCCACTATGGCTACCACGGGTAATTTCTTCATGGGGAAAAGGAGGAGCCCATAACCTCCTCCAGAAAGGGAAGAGTGCGGGGTTTACCCTCTAATCTATGAAAGAGATGATAATGAAGCAGTCCTTTAAGACTTTTCTTTAAGGGAAGAGGCAAGGAAAGACGAGGAAGATCTTCTATCCTGCAACGAGAAAGAAACTGCAAAACTCTCCCCAGGCTTTCTGAGAAAGGAATACTGTCGGGGTCTTTCTCCTGACACTCGGAGCATAGTATCCCTCCCCACTGGAAACTATATCGAACTCCAGGAGAAGGTTTATGGCATCCTACGCATCTCTCCCAGGAAGGACGGAAACCTCCAAAGTATAAGATTTTATACTCTATAAAGGAGAGAAACAACTCTTCATCTTTTAAAGGGGTAACTTCCAGAAACTCTAAAACTTTTATTAAGAATTGAAAAAGTTCTGGATTTTTCTCTGGAGAGAGTGTTTCAGCAATCTCCAGCATATAAAGACTTAAGGAAAATTTAGTAATATCCTCTTTAATAGAGGGGAAAAATTCTTTTGTTTCGCATTTGCCCAGTAGATATAGTCCCTTTTCTCTCTCTGGATAGAATGAGAAGTAATTCCAGGTGACCGGAACAAAGCAAGAGGTCATATTCCGCTTAGGATCTCTGGCTCCCTTAGCCAGAACTTTAAGGCTGCCAAACTCTCGAGTGTAGAGGCTAACTATTAAACTGGTCTCCCGAAAATCATCGCTCTTTATTACAATTCCCTCTGTCTCTCTCATTACTTCAACCCAAACTTAGCCATTTTCCGATAGAATCTCTTTCTTTCTATACCTAAAAGTTTGGCTGCCTTACTCTTTACTCCCCCGCTAATTTTTAAAGCCCTCATAATCAGTTCCTTCTCCATTTCTTCCCAAGTAGGGAGGGGTTTCTCTGGAGAGGTAATCTCTCCTTCTATCTCTTGAAAAGAGGGAGGGAGGTCATCTAAAGTTATCTTTCCTCTCTTTCCTAAAGCAAAGAAACTCTCCACCACATTCTCCAGCTCCCGGACATTTCCGGGCCAAGAGTATTTATAAAAAACCTCCATCACCTCTTTGCTTATCTCGATTCTCCCCCCATAAATTTGAGAATACAGTTCTAAGAAGTGGTTGACCAGAAGAGGTATATCCTCTTTTCTTTCCCTTAAAGGAGGGAGGTAAATACTGACCACATTAAGGCGATAATAAAGGTCTTCCCGAAATTTACCTTCTTTCACACATCTCAACGGATCTTTATTAGTAGCGGCAATTATTCTCACATTAACAGGGATAGGACGGGTACTCCCAACCGGAGTGATTTCTCTCTCCTGAAGAACTCTTAGGAGTTTAGCCTGAAGATTGACTTCCAAGTCCGTAATCTGATCTAAAAAAAGAGTCCCTCCTTCTGCTGCCTGGAAAAAACCTTCTTTGTCCTTGTATGCTCCCGTAAAGGCTCCTTTAACATGTCCAAACAACTGAGACTCTATTAGAGTAGCAGGCATACTTCCACAATCCACAGCCACGAAGGGTTTGTCCGCATAGGGGCCAGAGTAGTGAATAGCCTTAGCCACCAGTTCCTTTCCCGTACCACTCTCTCCATAAAGGAAGACATTGCTGATGTTTCTGGAGACAATATCTATTATCTGAAAAATTTTCTGCATCTGAGCACTCTTTCCCACCAAGTTCCGGAAATGGTATCTTCTCTTGAGTTCTCTACGTAAGGCAATATTTTCCTCCATTAACAACTTGTGATCCATAATTTTGGTTAAGTCAAAGATTATCTCCTCCCACTGTACAGGCTTGGGTAGATAATCGTAGGCACCCCGTCGGAGTGACTCCAAGGCTCCGGGTGTGCTGGCATTTCCAGTGATTACAATAGCCTCCACCTCAGGAGATATCCTTTTGGCCAAGGAAAGAACTTCCATACCTCCTTGAGGAGGAAGGTCCGTATCTATTATCACCACATCCCATTTTTCTTTTTTTAAAGCCTCCAAAGTCTTTCCACTGGAAGAGACATAAGTAGAAAGATAACCTCTCTCTTTGAGAAATTGAAGAAGGAAATCTGCAGTTTTTTTATCCGCAGAGGCTATAAGTATCTTGGGTGCCATAGTCTTTATTCATTTTATACCTCTCTGGCTTGGTGTCAAGTTAAGGAGGAGTTTCTCCTTCTATCCGTTGGATAAACTCCTCTATTTCTTTAGTTCTACCTGCTATCTCCATAGCCTTTCTTAAATCCTCCCTTGCTTTTTTCTTTTCTCCTTTCTCCCAGTAGTACCAGGCTCGGTTCAGATAAGCCTCTACCAGAGAGGAATTTACTCTTAAAGCCTTGTCAAACTCTTCTTTCGCCTCTTCCCTCTCTCCCATCTTATAAAGGAGATGTCCTAAATTATTATGAAGTAAAGCATGAGAAGGGTCTAACTTCACACCTCGCTGGTAATAAACTAAGGAACGAGAATAATTACCCTCTTTAAGGAAATAATTCCCTTTTCTGAATTCCAAGTGGGCAAGGAAAGGGAAGAGAATAAAGAAAAGCCATAATAAGAAGAAAAGAGGAATAAGGACAGGAGGGAAAGAAATTTCTTTTTTTAAAGAGGTAGTTAGCAATCCACCCACACTAAAGAATAAAAAAGAAGAAAGAGGGGTTTGAAAGGGGAAACTTACCAGAGCCTGGATAAGAAGCGCCAGAAGTCCTGCTCCCCACCAAAAGGGAAATTCTTCCTCTTTTTC
>CAZSGC010000097.1:0-4612 GCA_964606225.1 uncultured bacterium
CCGAGGATATAAATACTCTTAAAGCCCAAGCAGAGATTCTGGAGGACCAACTGGAGGAGATAAAGAGGAGAATTGAGGAATTGGAGGAGAAGAAATGAAGGTTGTGGTAACTTCTCAAGGTCCTAATTTGGATTCTCCTGTAGACCCCAGATTTGGAAGAGCCCCTTACTATATTTTCGCGGATACGGAAACTTTGCAATACGAGGCTTTGGAGAATCCTTATGTACAGGCTTTAAGTGGGGCAGGTATTCAAGCAGCTCAATTTGTGGCTAATAAGGGAACGGAGGTCCTGCTCACAGGAAGTTGTGGACCTAATGCTTTTCAGGTTTTGCAGACGGCGGGGATAAAAGTAGTAGTGGGAGTGGTAGGAACTGTAAGAGAGGCGATAGAGAGATTCAAGAGAGGAGAGTTACAGCCCACTTATCAGCCTAATGTCCCTTCTCATTTCGGAATGGGAAGGCTTCCCGGCCCAGGCATGGGTTTTGGTCCGGGAAAGGGAAGGGGGAGAATCGGAGGTGGTATGGGAATGGGCATGGGAAGAGGTATGGGGATAGGCATGGGAAGAGGTATGGGAATGGGAATGCCTACTGGTGTGGGGGGTTTTACTCCTCCTTCTCCTGAGCAGGAGATAGAATTTTTGAAACAACAGGCAGAGTTTTTAAAGAAACAGTTGGAGGCTATCACTCAGAGGATAAAGGAATTGGAGAAGAAGAGGTAAAATGCCCACTTACGAGTATGAATGTCTAAATTGTGGATATAGGTTTGAGAAATTTCAGGGGATGAAAGAGGAACCGGTTAGGAGATGTCCAAAAGGCAATGGTAAGGTGAAGAGACTCTTCTCAGGTGGAGGAGGATTTATTTTCAAAGGTAGTGGTTTTTATGCCACTGACTATAAGAAATCTACCTGTTGTCCTACACCCTGTGAGAATCCCAAGCGATGTTGTGAAAAAATAAAGTAGAAAAGGAGGTGAATAAGCATGCCACGGGGAAATGGAACAGGTCCCTTGGGACCAGGAAGGGGAGGAAGAGGAAGAATGGGAGGAAGAGGCTTAGGCCCTGGTGGCTACTGTGTCTGTCCTAATTGCGGGACTCGAGTTCCTCATCAGCGGGGAGTGCCTTGTTATAATATTTCCTGCCCCAAGTGTGGGACTCCCATGACCAGAGAATAAAAAATAAAATATTAGTGAAATAATGAAAGAGATAGGAATATTAGTTCTTTCACGTTGCGTGGTAGTAGTTCTCTTCGTTTTTTCTATGATGCTTCTGGTAGATTACCTAAACGTTTTAACTCGGGGAAAGCTTACTCAGCTTCTAAGCAAGAGAGGATGGAGGCAGTATCTTACTGCTTCCTTCTTAGGCTCAACTCCTGGTTGCTTGGGGGCATTTCTTACCGTCTATCTTTACATTAGAGGGATTGTGACTATCGGTGCTCTTACCGGTTGTATGATAGCCACCTCCGGGGATGAGGCATTTGTAATGCTGGCCCTCTTTCCGGGTAAAGCCCTTCTTCTCTTTGGAATTCTTTTTGTATTAGGTATTTTATTGGGCTGGATTACAGATAAAATTATTCCTTTCCTTAAAATCTCCACCTGTAGAGAATGTCCGGTGGAGGTTTTGCATAAAGAGGAGAAGGTAACCTTTCTCCCGCAACGGGGAAGTTTTCACAAGAGAGAATTTTTCTCCCCTCTTAGGCTCACCTTGATATCTCTTTTTCTCCTTCTATTTTTCCTCAATTTAGGAGGTTGGCTTGGCCCTGAGAGATGGGGATTTGAAAGAATTGCCTTTGTATCTTTCCTATTTTTCATTTTATATGTTTTAGTTACTGTTCCCCCTCATTACTTAGAGGAACATATTTATCGCCATTTGATTCAAAAACATCTGTGGAGAGTTTTTCTATGGACTTTTTTTGCTCTTTTATTTGTGGAGATAGGATTAAAGTACTACCATCTTCAGGAATTTGTAACAAAGCATACTATGGGAATTTTGTTTACTTCTGCCCTGGTAGGAATTATACCTGAATCTGGTCCTCATATGGTATTTGTTATGATGTTTGATAAAGGTTTAATTCCCTTCTCCATTTTACTTGTCTCCTCCATAGTTCAGGATGGGCATGGAATGTTACCTCTTTTCTCTTATACAGTAAAAGATTCTCTTTTAGTTAAGGGGCTTAATTTAGTTTTTGGTTTAGGGATAGGTTTTATCTTATTGAAGTTGAAGATATAGGAAAGAAGATTGAGGAAGGATGAAGATTCTCTTTAGGAGCGAACTGGAATGGAAGGAAGGAAAAAAAGGAGAAATTTTTTGTCCCTCCAGACCCTCGCTTACTGTCTCTACACCTCCAGAGTTTAAAGGACCTCCAGGTTATTGGAGTCCAGAAGAATTGTTTCTGGCCTCTATTGATTCTTGCATAATGACTACCTTCCTATATTTTGCTGAGAAGATGGGTCTGGTTTTCTCTTCTTATAAGAGTCAGATACAAGGAGAAGTAAATTTAAGAGAGGGTCGCCTTCTCTTCACTTCCATAGTGGTAAATCCTACCATTAAAGTTAAGGACGGGTTAAATGAAGAGAAAGCAAAGATATGTATAGAGAAGGCAGAAAAGTATTGTTTAATTTCCTCATCCATAGGAGTAAAAGTTACTCTCTTACCCAAAATTCTAAAAGGGGATTAAGATGGTAATAACTCTTACCGATGTAAATTTCAAGAAAGAGGTATTAGAATCTGAAATTCCTGTCCTTGTAGATTTCTGGGCTCCTTGGTGCAGCCCCTGTTTGGTTGTTTCTCCCCTGGTGGAGGAAATCTCCTATGAATATGGAGGGAAGATAAAGGTGTGCAAAGTAAATGTAGAGGAAGCACCCCTTACTGCCTCAAATTATGGAGTTATGGCTATTCCTACTTTGATAATTTTTCATAAGGGAAAGGAAGTAGGAAGAATAGTGGGGGTAGTCTCTAAGGGGGAAATCTTGGAGAAGTTTAAACCCTTTATACCTGATAAAGAAGGAGGTGATTGACTGCCTTTGTTTACCTATCAATGTAAGAAATGTGGAGAAAAGTTTGAGGTTTTAGTAGGAGTCTCTTCCCATAGTGAAGAGATTAAATGTAAAGCCTGTGGAAGTAAGGAAGTAGAAAGGATTTTTTCCTCCTTCGGAGTTAAAGCCTCTTCTACTTCTTCCATATCCTGTCCTACTGGAACCTGTCCTTTGAGTTGAATTAAAAATTAGTTAAAAGAGAGGAGATGGGGAAAATGGCTATAGGAGAGATAAATATAATTCCTATAGGAACTAAATCTCCTTCTTTAAGCAGATTTATTGCTAAGGCTCTTAAAGTTTTGGAGAGTTCTGGATTGAAGTTTGAGATTACCTCTATGGGCACCATTGTGGAAGGAGAGTTAGAACAGATATTTGATATTGCTGGGAAAATGCATAATGCCCTTTTCCAGGAAGGAGTGCTTCGGGTGGTAACAACGGTGAAGGTAGATGAAAGAAGAGATAAAAGTCTCACTATGGAGGAGAAAGTTGTCTCGGTAAGGGAGAGGTTAAATGCTAAAATTTGAGTTAGTTGATAAAGCCAGAAAAATACTGGGTCTGGGTGAAGAGGCTTCCTGGAGAGAGATAAGAGAAAAATATCTGGAACTTATTAAGAAAACTCATCCGGATAGGAAAAGGGGAGAAGAGGAGATAAAGAAGATAAATTGGGCATATGAGATTATTAAGGAGTACTGTGAAAACTACTTTTTTTCTTTTCGGAAAGAAGATGTGGAGAGAATGGATTTGGAAGGCAGATTAAGAGAACAGTTTGGAGAGGGAGATTGGTTGGGTAGGGGATGGTAATGGGATGGGTAGAAGAATATGATGAGTGGTATGATACATCTTTTGGTAAGAGAGCTTTTCAAAAAGAGAAGAAGTTGCTGGAGACTTTGATCCCTATTGAGAAAGGGAAGGTGCTGGAGGTAGGGACAGGGACGGGAAGATTTGGCGAATGGTTGAAGGAGAGAGGTTTTTTGGTAGTAGGGATGGACATCTCCTATCCTATGCTTCTCTTTACTAAAAAAGAGGAGAGAGTAAAGTATTTGGTGCAGGCAGATGCTCATCATCTACCTTTCAAGGATTCTGCCTTTGATATGGTAATGATTATTACCTCTCTGGAGTTTATGAAAGAGCCTCTCCAGGCCCTTAGAGAAGTATACCGGGTAAGCAAAGGTCTGATACTGCTGGGTGTTCTCAATGCTTTGAGTTTAATAGGGATAGTAAGAAGAATAAAATCTAAATGGAGAAAGAGTTGGTATTCGGGTGTCCCTTTTTATAATATCTGGAGATTAAAGAAATTGTTTTACAGAGCAGCAGAGGGAGATAAGGTGAAAGTCCAGAATATAATCTGGAGAACCACACTTTATCCTCGCTTCTTTCCTTCTACTTCCATCCTTCCTCTGGGAGGATTTATAGGTGTAAGAGTAGTTTTAAGGAAAGAATGAAGGAAAAGATAACCAGGTCATGATAGTAGCCGTTACCAGTGGGAAAGGGGGGACAGGTAAAACTTTTATCTCCACTGGCTTAGCCCTCTCTCTTGATATCCCCCTTCAGTTTTTAGACTGTGATGTGGAGGAACCCAATGC
>CAZSGC010000098.1:0-4376 GCA_964606225.1 uncultured bacterium
GAGACAGTTAAAGATAATATTGGCTATAGTCCTTCTATTTTTGGTCTTCCGCTTCGCTGAAATCGAAATCTGGATATAGAGATTGTTCAAGCGACCCCCTCTTTTATAATACCCGAAGACCTCATGCTTCCTTCTCTTCCCCTTCTCTCCACAATCTGGTATGATTCCGAACGACAATTTGACCTGGAAGATGAGGATATGGATTCTGATCATCCTCTTGGCTGTTAGCGGATGTGGAATCAGCGGAGGTGCTCAATCCCCGCCTGAAGGAGAGGGTAGAACCTTCTATGTCTCCCCGACAGGGGACAACTCCAATCCTGGCACATGGGATAAACCCTGGGCTACTCCGGGATACGCCTCCAGACAATTGCAACCGGGAGACACACTGGTGATACTTAGTGGGCGATATATTCTCAGCCGATACGATGCTGACATAATAATCCCCCCCTCTGGCACTCATGAGTCCTGGATAACTATAAAGGGAGAGGAGGGAAACAAACCCGTCTTAGCGGGTCGGAACAATCTTCCTACCGCCATAGACCTTTCTGGATGTAAGTACGTACGCATTGAGAACTTGGAGATAACGAGCGATGACCAAGTAAGTGGTTCATCCCGCTACTTTCGTGATGGAATCGAAATCTTGGGCTCACCTGCAAGGCACATCGTCCTCAAAGACCTCTATATCCACCACTTGGACGAGTTCGGAATGAATTTTCAGGATGTAGAAGACCTTCAAATCCTCAATTGTTGCCTGGAATATTGCGGTTTCGGAGCCATCGGAGGTCCTGTGGGGAGAGCAGGAGGCTGGAGGAATGTGCTCATCAAAGGGTGCACCTTTTCTTATAGTGGACACTATTACCAAGGGATAATCGATAATCCTAACAACCCCTACGACCGTCCTGATGGCTTGGGAATCGAGCCCTCGGAAGGGCCGATAGAGATTGCTGACTCCGTGGCCGAGCACAACAAGGGTGACGGCCTCGACTCTAAGGCTAAAAATACTTACATCCACAATTGTATTGTGGCTAACAACTCTTGTGACGGCATAAAACTTTGGGGTGGGGGAAGCAAAGTTGAAAATTGTCTCATCTACGGAACGGGAGATGGAGTAGGAAGTGCTTCCCCATGGGCTGGTATAGTGATCGACCAGGTTGACCAACAAAATGCCCGCTTTGAGATTGTCAATACCACCCTCCATGATAACCCTCGAAGGGAAGCCTACATGATGTATGTGCAGTATCCACCCAGCAATACTCCCATAACCCTCATCATGCGCAATACCATTATCGCTGGAGGCCAGGGGATACTTTACATCGGTGATGCGGTGAATTTCACCGCTGAGCACAATCTCTTTTATCGGCCGGGAGAAGATGTTCAAGTTTACGCCAATGGGAGGAACTACACCGCCTCACAGATTGAATCTGGAGAGTTAGGTCCAGGGAACATCAGCAGAGATCCTTTATTTATCAGCCCAGCATGGGGAACTACAGGAGACTATCACCTTCAAGAGGGAAGTCCAGCCATTGATCACGGAACTTCGACCGGAGCACCCAGCGTAGACTTGGAGTATAAACCCCGCCCTCAAGGAGCAGAATACGACATAGGAGCCTACGAACGATAAGACTGCCTTCCCCGGTTCTTAGTCTTTATCCTTTGCCCTCCGGACAGGTATGTGGAATTCAAACTGTGCCTCTGCAAAGTAATGTAATTTTAAGCCTACCGAACTGGCAGCCTTTTACAGAACTTCTCCCAGGTATAGAGATAGAGTCTCTCCTACCCATATCCCTAAGAGAGGACGTTCCACAGGCTCCTGTTTATCACTGAAGAAATCCATCTTTATTACCTCTGCGTTTACTTAATACATCTCATCAAATATCTTGACCTCTTTCACTCCCTCAGCAATTCTTCTCCCTAAGGTATTTTTAGTGTTTTGGATATGTTCTTTAAGTATTCTAATTATCCCTCAAGGAAGACTTTAAGCATCTCTTCATGAATTTTACCGTTAGTAGCCAGGATTTCTCCCTTTTCGAGATATTCATTCTTCCCTTCCAAATCCGTCACCTTCCCACCTGCCAGTTTTACTAAAAGGGAACCAGCAGCCATATCCCAGGGATTTAGCCCTATCTCCCAGAAACCCTCCAGCCTGCCACAGGCTACATAAGCCAGGTCTAAGGATGCACATCCTGTTCTTCTAAGAGCCTGGGATTTCTCCATGAATTTCTCAAAGTAAAGGAGATTTCTCTTCTGAATCTCCAGACGAGGTGAGAATCCGGTGGCTAAAAGAGCCTGGGAGAGAGAAGAGAGAGGGGAGACTTTTATCTCCTCCCTGTTAAGCCAGACACCCTCCCCCTCCACTCCATGGAAAATTTCCTTTCTTATGGGGTCGTAAATTACCCCCAATCTAATTTTCCCTTCCAGTTTAAGAGCCAGAGATATGGAGTAGTGAGGAAAGGAACGCATAAAATTTACTGTGCCATCCACCGGGTCTACTATCCACTGGGAACTGGAGACCTCACCTTTCTCTCCCTCCTCTCCTAAGAAGGCAACCTCAGGAAGCAATTTAAGGAGTCTTTCCTTTAGAAACTCTTCCACCGCCAAGTCTACAGAAGTTACCGGATCTTTTTCTCTCTTGAAGTATACTTTCTTGCCCGAAGCCTCTTTTAATATAAGATTTCCTGCTTCCTTTATTATCTTTATAGTTTCCTCGCATAAGGAGAGAAGTTCTTTTGCTTTCATAATAAAAAGAGGATTAATATAGCATACATCTTAAGGGAAATCCTCTCTTCTGCCTGCAGAATCAACTATAAGAGCAGGAGATATAAGAGGAAGTTTTACTTTTTCCTTTCTCCAAAGATTGCCCTCCCCAGTCTTACCATATTTGCTCCTTCCTCAATGGCTATCTCAAAATCGTCGGTCATTCCCATGGAGAGGTACTTCATCTCCACACCGGGTATCTTTTCCTCTATCACTTTTTCCTTAAGTTCCCTCATCTGAATAAAGTAAGGTCTTACCTTTTCCGGGTCTTCCAACCAGGGAGGAACACACATTAAGCCCTTTATCTTCAAATGAGGAAAATCTTTCACCTTTTCTATAAGAGAAATAACTTCCTGGGGAGCCACTCCAAATTTTGTTTCTTCTCCTCCAATATTTACTTCTATTAAGACTTCCAGCGTCCTGTTTTCTTTTTGGCATCTTTTCTCCAGTTCTTCAGCCAGGGATAAAGAATCCAGGGATTGAATCATATCAAAGAGTCTTACTGCATATTTGGCTTTGTTCCTCTGGAGATGTCCTACCATGTGCCATTTTATTCCTTCTCTGGGAAGAAGGGGGATCTTCTCCCTGGCTTCCTGAACCCGATTTTCTCCAATCTCTTTAATTCCCGCCTCAATTCCTTCTCTGATTCTCTCTACCTCTACGGTTTTGGTAACCGCCACCAGAGTTATGTCTTCTCTTTTTCTCCCTGACTTCTGGGCTGCTTTTTCTATCCTCTCCCAGACCCTGTGTAAGTTTTCTTTTATAGAATTCATTTTTCTCCTTCCTTTCCCAATTTTTCTTTAAGATAACTTACCGTATATTTTCTAATAAGAGGATAAAAAAAGAAAGAGGTAAAGTGGCTTACGGGTAACCATTTGATAGGGGGACTGCCCAGTTCCTTCCAGAGCCTCACCACACAGTGTCGAGGGATCACCAGGTCAAAAATTCCATTTATGAAGAGAACCTCTCTTCCCGGTTGAGCATAGGTGAGAGGATCAAAGAGAAACCATCTCCATCGGGGAGTTACCTTCTCCCTTCCCTTTTCCTTAACTTCTTTAAGAAAGTTTTCAAATTCGTCTCTCACCATACGATAATGTCTCCACCGAAACCCTTTCTTAACCCCCATAAGCAAAATGGGCAGGGTAGCCACCCCTTTGGCTATTATATCATTAAGGTTACCACCTCCCAGAATAGAAACTCCTGCCTTTATCCTCTTCTCCACTCCCATTAAAGTGTGAAGGATTATCGCTCCTAAGGAAACCCCTACTGCTCCTACCTTCCCTTCTTCTATATTTTCTTGAGAGATAACAATGTCCAAGCAGGTTCTTAAATCTATCACCGACTGATAAAAGGAATTCATGGATTTTTCCATATCCGTGGTAAGGAAGAGACTCCCACTGGAGTGAGGGTAAGGAGTCCTCTCCAGATGATAGGGAAGATGCATCCTCACAGGGAGAAATCCTGTCCAAGCCAGATCCAGAGAGAGTTTATGGGTAGGGCCATAAAAACCTTCTCTCCAGGAATGTATAACCAGAACTAAAGGAGCAGGAAGGGAGGAAGGATAATAGATCTCTGCTTTAACGGTGTCATTTTCTGGATAACCTGTTTTTATCCAGGAAGGG
>CAZSGC010000099.1:0-4100 GCA_964606225.1 uncultured bacterium
ATGGCTCCTCCTGGAGGGAGAGAAGTGATAATAGGAGGGATGAGAGATGCTACTTTTGGACCTACGGTAATGTTTGGTTTAGGAGGAGTATGGGTGGAGGCTCTGCAGGATGTCTCCTTTCGAATTGCTCCCATTGACGAAGGAGAGTCTCTAAGCATGATACGGGAGATAAAGGGATATCCAATATTGAAAGGGGTGAGAGGTCAGAAAAGTATCCATTTTGATAAATTAGCAAAAAGTATCTCTGCCCTTTCCCATTTAATCTCAGATTTTCCTCAAATTAAAGAGATAGATGCCAATCCTATCTATACCTATCCAGAAGATATTCTCTGCGTGGATGCGCGTATTATTTTAGGGTAGATAATTTCGGGAGACAGTATAGTAACGGCGTTTCCGTCTTCCCAATAGAAACAAAGGTAGAAGAACAATCCCGGTGATGAATCCGCCGATATGTGCCCACCAGGCTACTCCTCCCTGAGCCTTTTCCCCTAAGAGAAGCGCAAAAGAGCCGGATAAGAATTGCATAATAAACCAGAACCCTAAGAAAAAGAAGGCAGGCACCTCTACAAAGGTCCAGAAGAAGAAAAGAGGCATAAGAGTTATAATTCGGGAAAAGGGAAACAGGAAGAAATAGGCTCCCAGTACCCCTGCGATAGCCCCAGATGCACCTATACTGGGTAAAGTAGAATGTGGGTTAGTATATATATGGAAGAAACTCGCTCCTATTCCTGAGAAAAGATAGAAAACCATGAACCGACCATGCCCCATTCTATCTTCTACATTATCTCCGAATATCCAGAGATAAAGCATATTACCTAACAGATGAAACCATCCTCCGTGAAGGAAGATGCTGGTAAAAATGGGGAGGAACCTTCCTGCATAATTGTTGGGGAAGTGATGGGTAATGTAAAAATAGCGAGCAGGAATTACCCCGTAGGTTTTTATAAAAGTAAGAATCTCCGGTCCTAAAGAAATTTCATAGAGGAAAAAGAGGATATTAATGATGATCAGACTCAAAGTTATCACTGGGAAACTGCGGGAAGGGATAGTGTCTCTAATAGGTATCATACTTAAATCTCACCAAAAACATTTTACCTGACCTCATATAGAAAGAGAAGTCTGCTCTTTATTTCTATTCAGTAGTGGCTGATTTTTAAGGTTTTAGAAGAGGTTTGGTTATTTGTCGCAAATTAGATACCCCATGCCTTCAAACATTCTTACCATAAGAGCACATCAAATAGGATAGTAAACTCATAACTGCTTTCTATGGTCTTCCCAGGTGGGAGAGGTCGGCATCGAGCCTTTTGCGAGAAGCAGATATCTTTTCCAGTTTGACCAATCTCTTTCCCTTCCTTATCAGAAAAAAATTTCCCCTGAAATTCTCATTACTGTCTTGTCACTACTTTAATTTTTCTCATTTTTCTATCCTCCTTCCAAATCATTTAATAAAAAACAGATAAAGTCGAGAAGAAAGCAATTCTCCATTTTTGTCCCTTTAGCAAAATTTTGGGGAAACTCCTGCTTTCCTCCTCATTCATCATCTGCCTCTCTTATGATATAATACTTCAAGAAGCCGGGATGGTGGAATTGGTAGACACGCAGGCTTGAGGGGCTTGTGGGGTAGCCCCCCGTGCGGGTTCGAGTCCCGCTCCCGGCACATGCCTTTCTGGGGTTATTTCTCTCGCTTTTTTCTTGTTCTGGGGTTGATATTTCTCCTTCTGGGTGTTCTTTTTTATTTCATAGAGAAAGTACCCTGGGTGGGGAAATTACCCGGGGATATTGTAGTAAGAAAAAAGAACTTTGTCTTTTACTTTCCTCTTACCACCTGTCTTCTTTTAAGTTTCTTTCTTTCCCTTCTGGCTTGGATTTTCCTAAAAAAATAACACCCGTCCTAATGAAGAAAGGATTTCTTTTCCTTTTAGGCTTACTGTTTCTCCTTTCCTCTTCCGAAGGAGATCCAGAAATCCGGGTAAGGATTCTGAAGGGAAAGAGGAGCGCCTACCTCTATATTTCTCAAAATCTGATTCTGGAGTCCCCGAATGAGAAGTTTTTTCTCCCCCATTTTAAAGGATGGATAAAGGCAGAAGAAAAAGAGATTCGGGTAGGAAGAAGATGGAGAGGGGAATGGATAAGTTTTTCTCCCCGGAATAAATTATTTCGCCTGGGAAGAAAACTTTATAGAGGTAGGATAGTTTTTTATGGAAAGAAAAGCAGGCTGGAGGCTATAAACATCTTGGATATCGAAGATTACCTCAAGGGAGTAATAAAAGGGGAAATATCTCCTCACTGGCCCATGGAAGCCTTAAAAGCACAGGTAGTAGCCTCCAGGAGTTTTTCTCTTTATTCTCTTAATCCGAGAAAAGAATACGACCTGGAAGCAGATGAATCCTCTCAGGTTTATGGAGGCGTATTCTGGGAAGAGGAAAGTATTAATAAAGCGGTAAAGGCTACCCAAGGGGAAGTTCTGATGTACCAGGGGCAAGTAATACCTGCCTATTTCTCTGCCTGTTGTGGAGGATACACAGAATGGGCTAACTGGGTGTGGGAAAAGGCTCCCGATTACATTAAAGGAGTAGAATGCCCCTTCTGTAAGGACTCTCCCTACTATCACTGGGAGGAAGATGTAAGTAAGAGAGAAATCGCTCGTCGGCTGGGTTTAAAAGTGGGCAGGATAAAAAAAATAGAGATAGAATCTTTAACCCCTTCCGGAAGAGTGAAGAAGTTAAAGATTGTGGGAGAGAAAGGGGAGGAATTAATAGAGGCTACCCTGCTCCGAGAAAAATTAGGTACCAATCGGATAAAAAGTACCTATTTCTTAATCCGGGAAGGCAAATACAAGGTTAAATTCGTGGGGAAAGGGTGGGGGCATGGTGTGGGTCTTTGTCAATGGGGAATGAAGAAAATGGCGGAAGAAGGATATACCTACCAGGAAATACTCAAATTTTACTATCCCTTTGCAGAGATAAAGAAGTATGAGGATTGAAGAATTTTACTACCCTCTTCCTCAAGAACTCATCGCTCAGGAACCTCTTCCCAAAAGAGAAGTTTCTCGCTTGATGGTGGTGGAGAGGAAAAGAGAGAAAATCTCCCATCATTATTTTTATGAGATTCTATCTTATCTTAAGAAAGGAGATATTCTGGTGCTTAATGATGCCAAAGTGATTCCTGCCCGATTAAGGGGAAGGAAGAAAAAAACTGGTGGTAAAGTGGAAATACTCTTATTAAAGGAAAAAGAACCCAGCACTTGGTTTTGTCTTGCCAGGGGAAGAAGAATTAAAGAGGGAGAAGTGATTGTTTTTGCAGGAGGATTAGAAGGGGAGGTTATAGGAGAAGAAAAGGAAAAGAAAATTATTCATTTCTCCACCAGAGAAGATTTGCTTAAAATTCTGGAAAAGATAGGGGAAGTTCCCCTTCCTCCCTACATTAAAAAACCCACTCCTTTAAGTTGGAAAAGATATCAGACCGTATATGCAAGAAGAGAAGGAGCAGTGGCTGCTCCTACCGCAGGTTTGCATTTCAGTAAAGAACTCCTGGAGAAAATCAAAGATAAAGGAGTCTATATAACTTATCTTACTCTACTGGTGGGATGGGGAACCTTTGCTCCCATTCGAGTAAAAGAGGTAGAGAGACACTCTATGGAAGAAGAATACTTTGAAATCTCTCCTTCTACGGCAGAAAAAATTAACACCCTTCGGAAAAAAGGTGGAAGGTTGGTGGCAGTAGGCACTACTACAGTAAGGGCTCTGGAGAGTTCAGCCAAACAAGGAGAAGTAAGACCTTTCCAGGGCTGGACCTCTCTATTCATCTACCCTGGTTATCAATTTAAGGTGGTGGATATTTTGCTTACCAACTTTCATCTTCCCTCTTCCACTCCCTTACTCCTTACCTGTGCCTTTGGAGGCAGAGATTTGGTCCTTAAAGCCTACCAGGAGGCGGTAAAAGAGAGGTATCGTTTTTACTCCTTTGGAGACGCCATGTTAATCCTTTAAGTCTTATCTTGGGAAGTAGTTTATAAGAGGTAGACAGTGAGGCGAGAGATAGATTTCTATCCTTTTATTCTCTTCATCCACTAAAGCAGTAACAGAACCCAATCCATCCCT
>CAZSGC010000100.1:0-4064 GCA_964606225.1 uncultured bacterium
GAGCAGAAGATTAAGTTAAGGGAATTGTTCTTAGGGAGTCTCAGTGCGTTGGTTAAAGTTATAGAGGCTAAGGATGAGTATACCTTGGGACACTCTAAAATGGTGGCTTCCATTTCTTATGAAATTAGCCGCCATCTTAGGTTACCACAAAAGGACAGGAAGAAAATTCTTCTGGCGGGAGAATTACATGATATAGGAAAGGTAGGGGTAAGAGATGATATCCTGCGAAAACCTGGGCCTCTGGAGCCAGAGGAGTTTGAACATATTAAACGCCATCCCGTACTTTCTTATGAGATTGTTTCCTATGTAATCAAGGACAATTTTGTTCTTTCTTCTATTCGCCATCATCATGAGAGATTCAATGGGGAGGGGTATCCGGATAGATTAAAAGGAGAAGAGATTCCCTTAGGGGCGAGAATCCTTGCGGTAGCAGATGCTTTTGATGCTATGACTTCTGACCGTCCTTACCGGAAGGCATTTATGTGGAGAATTGCCCGGGAAAAAATCCGGGAATCTGCAGGAATACAGTTCGACCCAGAGATAGTGGAGGTATTTCTCTCTATACCCGTTCATAAAATTCTTCCTGAAGAACTGGTATAATAGATATGTCCCCATAGCTCAATTGGATAGAGCGGCGGACTTCGGATCCGCAAGTTGCAGGTTCGAGTCCTGCTGGGGACGCTTTTACTTTAAAAGGGAAGTTTATCCTTTCTTTCCATAGACCTCTTCCGGTGAGAAGATTTTCTCTCCCACAATCTCGAATTTACCCTTTGCCCATCTTCTGTAAAAGCAACTGCGATATCCAGTGTGACAGGCTCCGCCTTTACACTCTGCCTTTATAAGTAAAGTATCTCCATCGCAATCTATAAGTATTTCTTTGACCAAGAGAATGTTTCCAGAGGTTTCTCCTTTCTTCCAGAGTTTCTTACGGGAGCGAGACCAGAAATGGACTGTTCCGGTCTCCAAAGTCTTAAGGAGTGCTTCTCTATTCATGTAGGCTAACATGAGGACTTCTCCCTTCTGGTAATCTTGTATTATTACTGGTATAAGTCCATCAGTGTTAAACTTTACCTCGTTCAGTAAATTCTTCATTTTTCTTTACACACCTCTTCCCAGTAAGGAAGGGAGAGAGAAGATTTTTCTATAAGTTTTTTAATCTCTCTTTCCCATTTTTGCTTTAAGCCTTCCATGGTCATTCTTTCTATAAGATGATAAATTCGGTGTGTAGCCCATAAACGAGCAACCTCTTTCCCTGCTGTATTGGTAGGAGGAATAGGAGCCTGAAATATTACCTCTTTCTTTTCTCCCTCTACTTCTCCAGTTAACCTTATTCCCACAAGTTTGGTGGAGGGAGGAAATCTCCCCACTATCTTTAATCTTCCCCCTCGATAGAGATGGGGTATCTTATCCGGATAGGTTAATCCTGGTAAGAGCCCTGAGTAAGAACAGTGGATATTTACCAGGACAGGAGAGTTAAAAGAGGAGAAGAATTTTTTTAACTCTTCTTCTGCCTTGTAAAGGTGGGGAGTATGGTAGAAGCGTCCTTTTGCCTGGTAAGAAAGAAGGTCCAGTAACCACCAGTTGATGTCCCCTCCTGCAGTGAAGGAAAATAAGGAGAGGTAACCACTTTCCCGAACTAAACGGGAGACAATTTCTTTAGTGCTGGTCAGTCCCACGGTAGGTTTGCCATCACTTAAGAAGAAGAGGATAAGGGGTCGGGTGGTTTTCTTGCTGAGCCAGGGAAGGAGTGCTCTGTAAATATCTGTCTCCCCCTCTGCAGAGAAGGGAGAGATGAATTTTAAGGCTTTGTAAATATTCTGGGAGTTTACGGTTAGCATTTCCTTACTCAAGAAGAATGTTCTTTCCCGAAATACTACAACATTAAACCTATCCTGGGGATTCAGTAACTGAAGGCAGTTCTTTACTCCTTCTTTAAATATCTTTAATTTTTCTTCCTTTATACTCTTGGAGGCGTCCACCACGAATACAATATCCTTAGGAATGACTTTTACTGGCACCTCCGGTCTCAGGGTGATTTCCAGCATTATATATCCATCTTTCTCCGAACTCTCTCTATATACCCAGTATCGTATATTTAAAAGTTCATCCCAGAAGGTAAATTTGGGAGAGGGAGTACTTAAGGGAGGAGTAATCTCTGGAGAAGGGAGGGAGGAAGCAGGAGGAAGAAGAGTCTTTTTTTCTTCTAACTTTTTCTCTTCTTCCCCAAGAAGAGATTTCTCTTCCTTTTTTGAAGGTAAAGGTGCAGGTGTTGGTACCCCACCCAGAGAAGAGAGGAGACTTTCTCCTCTCTCTTCTCTTACCACTCTATGAGGTTTCAAAGTTTTCTTCATTCGGAGAAGTTCTTGGGAGAGAGCAATAATTTCCTGCTGGATCTCTTCTCTTTCAGGAGGAAGGAGGTAGGGGAGTGGTTCAGGAGGAAAGGCGGTTTCTTCTCTTTCTTCTGAAGGGAAAGTTAAGGGAGGAGAGATAGAGGGAGGGGAGGTTATCTTCTTTTCTTCATGAGGTAAAGGTGGCAGTTTTTTTCCCGGAAGGACCTGAATTTGAGTTATGGATTGCACCTCTCTCTGAAACTTCTCCAGACCAGGAATAAATATAGTGGGAGATAAACTGAAAAAAATAAGATGAAGGAAAAAGGATAATCCTAAGGAGAATAGAGTCAACTTTCTGAACATCAGGTTATTTTATAATAAATTCAGGGGTAAAGAAAGGACTCAGGCTATATGTAAAAAATTGACTGCATTATACCCTCATGTTAAAATCCTTACTCCATGAAAAGGAGGCCCTTTACAGCAGACTGGGAGGAGATAAAAGAAGGTAAAGTTAGCGATGTTTATTTCTCGCGAGCCTTAAGAATAATTAAAGAAAAAGGGCTGGACAAACGAGTCAAGGCAGAGATAAGAGCGGTAGAGTTACCCTGGAAATGGGCGATTTTCACAGGAATAGAAGAAGTTGCCTATCTCTTAGAAGGAGTGAAAGTGAATGTCTGGGCTATGGAGGAGGGAACACTTTTTCATTCTGAGGAACCGGTATTTTTAATAGAAGGAAATTACTCGGATTTTGGAGTTCTGGAGACTGCTATCCTGGGATTTATGTGTCAGTCTTCAGGTATAGCTACTAAGGCAGCCAGATGTAAGAAGGTGGCAGGAGAGAGATTAGTTTTAAGTTTTGGAGCTCGCAGAATTCATCCTGCTATAAGTCCCATGGTGGAGAGGAGTGCTTTTATAGGAGGATGTGATGGAGTGGCGGTGATAAAGAGTGCAGAGATTATAGGAATTAAACCGGTAGGCACTATGCCCCACTCTTTGATCTTACTTGTAGGGGATGAAGAAGAGGCATTTAAATTTTTTCACCAGGTTATGGAAAAGGAAATTTTGAGGATTGCTCTTGTGGATACTTTTGGAGATGAAAAATTTGTCTCTTTAAAAGCAGCCCAAGTGTTAGGAGAAAATCTTTATGGAGTAAGACTGGATACACCTTCTTCTCGAAGGGGAGATATGAGAAAGATACTGGAAGAAGTGAGATGGGAATTGGATTTGAGAGGATATAAAGGGGTAAAGATATTTGTGAGTGGTGGGATTGATGAGGAAAAAATCTTAGAACTTAATCCTTTCGCAGATGGTTATGGAGTGGGGACTTCTATCAGCAATGCTCCCGTAGTGGATTTTTCCTTGGATATCGTGGAGATTGAAGGAAAACCTCTCTCCAAGAGAGGAAAGAAATCCGGGGCTAAGAATGTATGGAGATGTAAAGAATGTTTCCGTTCTCTTATAGTTCCTTGGGGAGAAGAAGTGAAGCGATGTGAGTGTGGTGGAGAAGGGGAGTTTCTGTTAAAGCCTCTAATAAGGGAGGGAGAGATAGTCAGAGAATTCCTGCCTCCTTCTCAGATAAGAGAAAAAGTTCTGGAGCAGCTTAAAAAAGTAGAGGGGATTTGAGGGAGAGATGGAATACCGGGAAAGATTTTATCGGGACTGGGTGAAGAGAGATGAGATGGTAACTTTCCATATTCAACTGAAAGAAAGCGATTTATTGATAAAAGCAGAAAG
>CAZSGC010000101.1:0-3973 GCA_964606225.1 uncultured bacterium
AGATAGGATTTGATATTGAGCCCTTTGGAAAAAATACCTTTATAATCCGAAGTGTCCCTTCTCTATTAAAAAAAGTGGATGCGGTCTCTCTTCTTACAGACCTCCTTCAGGAATGGAAGAAAATTCCTCCCGGGAAGTCCTGGGGAGAGAAAGTGGAGGAGGCTCTCAAGATAATAGCCTGCCATTCAGCGGTAAGGATGGGAGATACTCTCCAGGAAAAAGAAATTCTTGCTCTTCTTAAGGAATGGAGGGAGAGGAAAGGGGTGGTGACCTGCCCTCATGGGAGACCGGTATTTATTCATATAAGTTGGAAGGAGATAGAGAGGCGTTTTGACAGAAGGTAGGGAAGGATGTAAAATGAAACCAATCATGGTAAGAGGTTACAGTCCCCTGCGGTGGTTATTTCTTCTGGTGGTGGTAATAGGGGGATGTGTAACTCTGAGTAACTCTTCTCCACTTAAACCTTACTATTCCTTGATGGAGAAACAAAGGTGGGAAGAGGCAGCGGTGGGTCTGAGTTTTTTCTTAGAAAATAATCCTAAAAGCCCTTATGTAGAAGAAGCCACTTACCTCTTGGGTAAAGTATACCTTCACATGGGTAACACCTTTGAAGCCTCCAGAACTTTTGAGGATTATCTTAAGAGATGGCCAGAAGGCAGGTGGAAAACGGAGGTAAAAGAGAAACTTTCCCAAATCCAGAGATGGATGGCGAAAGAAAAATATAGCCTGAAGGATATGGAGGAAGATGTAAGCGCTTTATCTTTAGCCTATGAGAAGGTTCTGGGTAAAAAGGTGCCTCCTTCTCAACTTTATCTGACCCTGGGTAATATTTACTGGGAGGAAGAGAAGAGGGAAGAGGCTATCAAATCTTACAAAAAGGCTCTGGAACTGGACCCTTCTCTTAAAGAAGCAGATTGGCTGATGAAAAGGATACAGAAGAGTAAAGAGGGAGTATCTCCTCCTCTTCTGGTGGTCACTGATTACCACATTCGAGATATATGGGAAACCTGGAGAGGAGAATATCTGAATCTGGAACTGGAGAACGATAGAATCGTAGAGACCATAAAGAAATCTAAAGGAGTGAGAGTTAATGGTGAGTTAGTAAATAAAGGAGAGCAAACAGCCTATCGGGTGAGGTTAATAGTGACTGCCTATGATTTTTACCGCAGGGTCTTAGGAACCAGCATGGTTTTTCTGGGAGAGATAAAGCCAGGGGGAAATATCCCTTTTTCTGTGCTCATAAGGGATGTTAGGAAGGAAAAAGTTAACCATGTAGAGTTCCTGCCTCTTTATCAAAAAAAGGAGGAGAAGAATGAAGTTTGGAGATAAGTTTTTGGGGATAGTTATTCTGATTCTTCTTTTTTTAAACCTTCTTTTTATGACCTTCATTCAACCTGTAAGGGCTCAGCTTTCCCCTTCTGTGGTAAGCAATATTGCCCTTTCAGCGGGAGAAAAAGGAGTGGTTTATTTTTATGATGGGGCTAATTTGTGGGTTTCTACCGACTACGGAGAAAAGTGGAGAAAAATCAAATGAGATTCTTTACCACTTTAATTTTACTCTTTTTAATGGTCTCCTTGGTATATTCTCAAAATAATATATATTACGGTAACCCCAAGAAATTTAATAATCCTGCTACTCTCCAGATAAGTAAAGTGATCTCCTCTCATCCCTCCTACCCCCTTCTTAAGAGTTATTCCTCTGAGGACCCTGATTTCTGGCTTATTCTGGAGAGAATAAATCAGGAGATACTTGCGACTATAAGGAAGGTAGCCAGGGAGAGAGGATACGATTTAGTGGGGGAGAAGGGATTTCTTAAGAAGGAAATGCCAGATATAACTGATGAGGTAATAGAGAATTTAAGGAGGGGAAGATGAGAAGATGGGGGGCAATTTCAGGGTTAATCTTTCTTCCCTTAGTGCTGTGGGCTGCTCTCCCGGACCAGGTGATGATTGAAGTTAAAGTGGTGGAGATTGTGAGAGATTATGGCAAAGAATTGGGAATCCGCTGGGGATATGACCGGGGGAAACACACTCTTAAACCCATTTTAGGAGATCACGAATCCACCCAGTCTCCTGCGGAAGAAAGAACTGGGGGAGGAGGACCGGAGTCTGCTCTATGGCAGGGAGAGTTTGATTTACTCTCTCCTTATTTTGATCGGGGAGTAGACCTTCTCTTTGACCGCATAAGGATAGGCTCTACAATTCTGGATGCTCGACTGCAAGCCTTAATTTCTCAAGGTAAGGCTGAACTTCTGGCTAATCCTAAGATTGTTACCATTAATGGGAAACAGGCTACTATTGTTATTGGGAATGAAGTTCCTTTCCAGACTACCAAGTTGGTGAGCAACCAGACCGTTCTCACCACGGAGTTCAAAACTGCCGGAGTAACTCTGGTAGTGACTCCTCGCATTCAGGAGGAAGATTTTATATTACTGGAGGTGGAACCTCAGGTTAGTGGAATCACTGGACATCAGGATGTGGTTTTTGGGACCGTGGAGAAGATGAAAGTAGCCTCTCTTCCCGTCTTCTCCACCCGAAAAGCAAAGACTTCGGTGCTGGTTAAGAATGGAGGAACTCTGGTAATTGGAGGTTTACTTCAGAAGAATAAAGTCAAAGAAATCCAGAAAGTCCCTCTTCTGGGAAGCATTCCCATTTTAGGCTTACTTTTCCGCCATACTAAAGAGACCACCCAGAACAATGAACTGGTGATTTTCATTACTCCCCATATTATCCGACCTGGAGAGGGGACTGTAATTCCTCAGTTAATGGAAGAAAGCGAAGGCAAGAAATAGTCCTTGTTGAAGAACCTATCCTTTACTCTTCTGGCAGGAGTAGTTTTTCTACGCCCTTTCATTTCCGGTATTGTTTACCCCGTCTCTAACTACTACTTCCTTTTAGTGATTTCCTTAATATTGGTTCTGTATCTAAGTGATAAAGAGTCTTTCTCTCTAAGCCTGGGAAGAAGAGAGGTAGTATGGTTAAGTTTTGTTCTCTGGTCTTTCCTTTCTCTTCTCTGGTCAGTCAATTATCACTCTACCCTTAAAGAATCCTTTCTCTTCCTCTCCTACTTTCTCCTATGGTTTATGGTGGCTCGTTTACCGCAGAGGAGAAAAGACTTTCTTATGCTTACCGCTATATTCTCAGCAGTTCTGGTGTCCTTCTATGCCCTCTATCAGTATTATTGGGGATTGGAGATTACCCGGAAGTTTGTGGAAGAAAAAGAGTTAATCTATACCCTGAGCCCTGATTTCCTGACCCGTCTTTATACTCAGAGAGCCTTCTCCACTTTCGTATACCCTAACACCTTAGCAGGTTACCTAATCCTTTTCTTCCCCTTAACCATTCTCTTTTCTTTAAAATTTAAAGGGAAGAGGAGAATTTTACCCTTGATAGCAGGGATGATTATTTTGTGGGCTTTATTTCTTACCAAATCTAAGGGTGGGTTCCTTTCTCTCTTCGTAGCCATGGTAATTCTTGCCTTTTCTCCTCTCTACCGAAAAAGGAAGGTCTTCTCTATCCTTCTTCTCCTCGTTCTTTTAACCTCTCTCTTTTCCTTTCTCCTATGGAAAGATATTCTTATCCTTTCCCGGGGTAGAGAACTACTATTCGGTTCAGCAGATATTCGCTTATCCTACTGGAAGGCAGGATTAAGAATGTTTAAAGAAAGACCTCTTTTAGGATTTGGAACAGGTTGCTTTGGTAAAGTGTTCACCCGTTTTAAGGAACCTGGAAGGGAAGAGTCTCAGATGGCTCATAACAATTACCTGCAGGTAGCCTCAGAACTGGGAATCGTAGGAATTTTAATTTTTCTTCTCTTCTGGATTTACGTGGTGAGATTTTTATTAAATAATATGCAAAAAGAGAGGATTATATCCTGGGGTATCTTGGGAAGTGTAATGGCTTTTCTCTTCCATTCCCTTATGGATTTTGACTTCTACATACCAGGGATAGTCTTCAATCTCTTCCTCTTCTT
>CAZSGC010000102.1:0-3281 GCA_964606225.1 uncultured bacterium
GCCTTCAAGTACCAGGTAGAACAGAAATGGAGTTCTTCTATAGGATATCAAACGGAAAAATTTACCGACCCTACTGAGGAAGAGGAATTTGCCAATTATGAAGGGGAAAAGATATCCTTAGAGTTCAAAAATAACTTTACTCCTCGCACCGCACTGAAGGCTGGTTATGTATTTTACCAGCGAGATTTCACTAAATCTTCCGTAAAAGATTATGATTCTCTATCCTTATCCTTAGGATTAACCCATAAATTCAGCAGACTCTGGAGCGGGAGTATAATTCCCACATGGGAGTATAGAAACTACCCTGAAGCGGAACAGGAAGCAGAAAGATTATGGGGAGTAAAGGCGAATTTGAAAGCCAGCGGGTATAAATTGAAGTTTGGTGTGAACTATAGTTTCCAACTTTCAGATACTGTAATTTCTCCTGAAGAAGGGGTTGAACCTTACAACCTTTCAGAATTAATGCAGTTCTACTATAACTATCGGTATGCTAAGGTGGAAAGGTACGGAGTGGATGTCTCTTATAAAGTTAGTCATGCTTTAAAACTTAACGCAGGAGTGGCCAGGCAGGTGAATTCTTATCCGGATGAAATTGTCCTTACCAATGATAAGATTGCAGAAAGGCCGGAAACATGGAAGACTACTTTTGATGTTTACCAAGCAGGATTTGATTTCCAGTTGAACAAATGGGTCTCTTTGGGAATAAAATATCAGCATGTGTATCGAGACAATGAGCCGGGAGATAATTACGACTATGACATAATCTCCGGTGGCATTAAAGCAAGTATACGATTCTGAGAGATACGAGAAAAACAGAAATAATCCAAAATAGAAAATGAGGGGGAGATTGATTTTACTGTTTGTAGCTGGAATGGGATTATTTTCTTTTTTATATGCCTCCGAATACAAGATAGGAGCAGGTGATGTTTTGGATATAGTAGTATGGGGACACCCGGAGTTATCCATGCAGGTAGCAGTCTCCCCGGAAGGCACTATCTCTTTTCCCTTATTGGGAGAGGTAAAGGTGGAAGGATTAAGTGTACAGGAAATTAAAAACCTCCTCACTCAGAAATTGGCAAAGGATTTTATTCGTAATCCTCAGGTTTTCGTGAAAGTGGTGGAATTCAACAGTCAGAAAGTTATGGTGCTGGGAGAAGTAAGTAATCCAGGAGAATACGTACTTAAAGGGGAGACCCGGCTTTTACAGATCCTTTCTCAGGCAGGAGGAGTCCTTTCCGGGAGTCCTAAAGCAAAAGTAATAATAATGCGGGAAGAAAACGGGAAGAAATCCTCCCCTATCAGTATCGACCTTTACGAGGTTGTGAAAAAAGGCAACTGGAAGAAGAATATAGTTTTAAAGGCTGGGGATATAATATATGTAAGTACAGAGTCAGTACCCTCTGTACATATCATGGGGGAGATAAAAAAACCAGGTTCTTATCCCTGGAAAGAAGGGCTTACTGCCTTCCAAGCAATTCTTATGGCTGGTGGTCTTACAGAAACTGCTTCCAGAAAGATTAAGATTATTAGAGAGAATAAAGGTGGTAAAAATAATATACTTTACCTCAATCTTAAAGAAATTCTGGGAAGAGGAAATAAAAGTAAGGATATCTCCCTTAAGCCGGGAGATATAATTTATGTGCCCACATCTTTCTTCTGAAAAATGAGTGGTTCCTTTGTTTCTCCTGAAGATTATCTAAAAGTATTGGGAAAAAGAAAGTTTTATTTATTAGCACCGGTAATATTGGCTCTTTTTATAGGGTTTACCCTCAATAAACTTCAAAGTCCGGTTTACAAGGCCACTGCTCGCATATTGATTGAACCTTCTTCTCAACTCCTTTTTGGGCAGGAACTGGTTAGAAGAGAATACGGATACTTTTATTATCAGAATCAGTTAGAAGTAATAAAAAGCAGGAGCGTAGCCCAGAAGGCTGCTTTAATACTTAACCCTGCCCTCAAGGGTGAAGAACTGGAGAATACCGCTTCCCTTATTCAATCCTCTATTCGTGTTTCTCAAGCCAGTGAAAGACAGCCAGGGATAATATTCATAACCGCCTTTCACTCTTCTCCAGAGATGGCAGCAAAAATAGCAAACGCAGTAGCCAAAGCCTATCAGGAAGAGGACCTGAGCAGTAGAACCCGAAATTTTCAGGAGACTTATACTTTTCTTACGGAGAAACTCCTTCAGTTAAAGGAAGATTTAGCTAAGTCCAGGAAGAAATTGGCAGAGTTTAAAAGGAAAAATAACCTGCTTCTGGTAGGAAATCTGGATATGGATATGGAGAAACTCTCTGAGTTTAATGCTCAATATATATCTACCCGGGCTAAAAGGTTAGAACTGGAGGTAAAGTTACAACAATTTAAGGCTCTCTCTAAGGAAGAAAAATTAATTGCCTGTTCCTCCTTCTTTCCGGATAATTCAGTAATTCAGGAACTTAAAGGGGAACTCACCCATAGCAAAATTCAACTCTCTGAGGCACTTCAGAAGTACAAGGAGAAGTTTCCTGAAGTTCAGCATCTGAAGGAAAGGATTAAGTTACTGGAGAAAATGTTGGAAGAAGAGATAGATAAGAGTTTAATCACCTTAGAAACAACTATAAATTCTTTGAAGGCTAAAGAAGAAGCCTTATCTAAGGCTATAAATGATTATAGGAAGGATGCTCAGGTCTTAAGTCAGAAACAATCGGAGTTTAACCTCCTCCAGCAAGAAGTAAATACCAACCAGGAGATTTATTTACTATTAACCAAGAAATTAACGGAAGCGGATATCTCTAAGGATCTACAGGAATCTCGGGTGAGAATCTTAGATTATGCTCAAGTTCCCTCTTCTCCTATAAGACCTAAGAAAAGAATGAATATTTTATTCAGTCTGGTAATGGGAGTGTTCATGGGAGTGGGACTTTCTTATATAAGGGAGTTTCTGGATGTTACGGTAAAAGATGCGGAGGAAGTGGAGAAATTCTTAGGAACCATAGTGCTGGGGAAAATTCCTAAGGTAAAAGACCTCAATATTTTATGGAGGAGCAAAGAAGAGCAATGAAGAAAAAAGAGAAGGAAAGGGTTTATTATTATCCTTATGGAAAAGGGTTAGTAGAAGAGGCTTTCCGTTCTCTACGCACAAATCTCTTACTCTCTGCTAAAAATGAGGATAAAGAATTAAAAACTCTTCTTTTTACCAGCCCATCTCCCAGGGATGGAAAAACTTCCCTCCTACTCCTTTTAGGAAAGTATTTAGGTGAGATTGGCAAAAGGGTACTCTTAGTGGATACAGACATGAGAAA
>CAZSGC010000102.1:3291-3879 GCA_964606225.1 uncultured bacterium
ACTCAGGCCTGGGATCATTTTTAAAAAAAGAAAAAAAACTCAAAGAGATTATTCACTCCACCTCTTTACCCAATGTCTATCTCCTTCCTTGTGAAGAGATTTCCTCCAGCCCTGATAAACTCCTGGTATCCTCTGGCATAGAGGAAATCATCGAGTTGGGGAGAAAAGAATATGACTTTGTTCTCTTTGATTCTCCCCCTCTACTCATAGTCTCGGATGCTGGAATACTGGCACCTCGAATGGATGGAGTAATCCTTGTTATCTCCTCGGGGAGAACTACCCGAAGGGCAAGTATTCAAGCAAAGATTCAACTGGAGAGATTAAAGGCTAACCTGGTGGGAGTTATTTTAAACCAGGTGGAGAGAGGTGAGTCTGGATATTATCCTTATAAATACTATCCTTATTATAGTCCGAAATCTTCTGAAGAAAGAAAAACTGAATAACTCCCTTATAAGTAATCTTTATCTGAGCCTAATATTATGAAGGAAACGGTTATCTCTTGCGAAAACGTAACTAAAAAGTACCCCTTGCCACGAAGTTACCGTGAAGTTTTTCTTCGTCCTTTAAAATTTGAGTATACCTATGCTT
>CAZSGC010000103.1:0-3816 GCA_964606225.1 uncultured bacterium
CTCGTATGGTTAATGGATTAATAAATTTGGCTCTAAGGAATCATAGATTAAGGAAGGCTCTTCTTCAGGCTACAGAAAAAGCTATTTATCAGGTCTCCCTAAAAGGTCCCTCCCGCCCTCTCAAAGTGCAGTTAGACAGGTATTACATGGGAAGAGCACTACTTCATTCTCTGGATCGAGCCTTTTCCTCTGGAGCTTTATCTTCCCAATGTATAAAGAAATTGGCAAATGTTTTCTTTGGGAAAATACTCCTCTTAGGAATATACACTCGAAGGAAATTTTATCAGGAGCATGGATTTCGTCCCCCTTCCTTTGTAACCATCTCTCCTACAAACGTATGCAACTTAAGATGTAAAGGGTGTTATGCAGGAGAGGTCTATACAAAACATACTCTTCCCTATGAGATATTTGACCGTATTATTGAGGATATGAAAAGAGAATTCGGAGCCTACTTCTTTGTGATCTCTGGAGGAGAGCCCTTTGCCTATCGAAGCGATGGGAAAACTTTATTTGATATTCTGGAAAAGCATCAAGATGCCTACTTTATGACTTACACCAATGGAACTATGATTACACCGGAAGTAGCCAAGAGATTAGGAGAACTCGGTAACTTTACTCCGGCTATCTCTGTGGAAGGATTTGAGAAAGAGACTGATGAAAGGAGAGGAAAGGGAACATTTCGTAAAATTATGAGAGCCATGGATAATCTTAAAAAAGAAGGGGTCCCTTTCGGTATCTCTGTAACTCCCTGTCGGCATAATGCAGAAGTTCTTTTGAGTGATGAGTTTATTGACTTCTTCTTCCGGAAGAAAGGAGTATTTTATGGCTGGTATTTCCAGTATATGCCCATCGGTAGAGCCCCTAATATGGATTATATGGTTACCCCTGAACAGAGAGTTAAAATGTTTAATCGAATATGGGAACTGGTAATTCACGAGAAACTCTTCTTAGCAGATTTCTGGAATTCTGGTACCGCCTCTGATGGCTGTATGGCAGCTGCTCGAGGAGGAGGTTATTTTTACATTATGTGGGATGGAACAATTACTCCCTGTGTGTTTATACCTTTCAAAGATAAAGAGTATGGGAATATCTACCAGGTCTATGAAAAAGGTAAGACTCTAACAGATGTAATAAAATCTCCCTTCTTTACCGCTATTAGGAAATGGCAATCCCGTTACTGGATTGACCAACCCGCAGAGAAATGTGGAAATCTACTGGCACCCTGTATTATAAGGGATAACTCTCGCGTCTTTTATCAGATTGTTAAAGCAGTAGGGGCAATACCTATAGATGAAGGTGCCCGAACCTATCTCAAGTTTATAGAAGAAGGGTATATGCCCAGATATAACGAACTTTACCGTTCTCTCACCGAACCTGTTTGGCAGAGAGAGTATTTGAATAACCAGAAAGAAGCAAAGGTAGTGGGAGAATAGCCTCGGTGGATTATTTCCAGAAGAAAAGAAAGAACCCTTACCAGGCAAGGAAAGTAGAAAAATCTCTAAAAAAAGAGGTATAATGTAAGTGGGGCGGTTAGCTCAGTGGGAGAGCGCCTCCCTTACAAGGAGGAGGTCAGAGGTTCAATCCCTCTACCGCCCACAGGCTAAGAGGTGTGCAAGTATTGTATAATTTCCTGGCTCCCAATTTCCAGATACTTGATACAAGAGGGGCCGTGGTGTAGCGGTCAACATACCTGACTGTCGATCAGGTGATCGCGGGTTCGAATCCCGTCGGCCCCGCAAGATAAAATTTTTATTTTCAGTTAAAGAGTGAGTAAGAGGTGGGGAGGGTCTAATAGCCGTTTATTTCTCTTCTGGTTAGCGAGCATAATTTTACTCTCCGCTTTTTTAAGACTTTTTCTTCTTTCCCAAATTCCTCCCGGATTCTTCTGTGATGAAGCCTCCAATGGATACGATGCCTACTGTCTTCTTCTTACCCATCGTGACCAGTATGGTAAATTTTTCCCTTTCTTCACACGAGCCTTTGGTGACTACCGGGAAACCCTATATATATTTCTCACCATACCTTTTATAAAGTTTCTCGGACTCCATGAACTGGCTACCAGACTTCCAGCAGCACTTATAGGAACACTTACCGTATTTATTCTTTATCTACTGGGGAAAGAGTTTTTTGACTGGAGGCTGGGATGCCTATCCGCTCTATTTCTGGCTATCAGCCCCTGGCATATTCAATTCAGTAGAGTTGCTTTCCGGGCTATACTCTTTCCACTTTTCTTCTGTCTGGCACTCTTTCTTTTCTTTAAGAGTTTAAAGAGTCCTTCCTTCTTATGGGTGAGTGCGTTAGTTTTTGGACTTTCTCTTTATACTTATCCTTCTGCTCGGATTTTCGTGCCTTTATTTCTCTTAATATTGATGATTATCTATCGCCAACAGTTACTCAGAGTAAAAAAGGAGACTATTATGGCCAGCCTTCTATTTCTGTTTATCTTCATAGTTCTTTTAAGATTTTGGGTCTCACCAGAGGGAAGAGCCAGAGCAGTAGCCACACTTAATCTCTCCTGGCTTAAGAACATAGAAAATTATTTCTCCTACTTTGCCCCTCCTTTCCTCTTTTTAAGCGGTGACCCCAATCTGCGTCACAGCCCTCTGGGAGTGGGAGAAGTGCATCTGTTTGAGGTAATAACCATACTGGCAGGTATTTTTTTCTTGTTAAAGGATAAAGGAGAAATCTATAGGATTCTCTTACCCTGGCTACTTCTTTATCCCCTCCCTGCTGCTTTAACTGCCCCTAAACATGCTTTACGTGCTATAATTGGAGCCCCTTTATTTGCCCTCCTCTCCGGTTACGGAGTTATAAAGTTGGGGAAAGAATTATCCCCCAAAATAAGAAGATATTTTAACATAGGCATCCTCTTCTTAGGTATAATCAGTATGACTTTATTCCTTAAAAATTATCTCTTAGAATACCCCAGATACAGTGCTCCCTTCTGGCAGTATGGGATGAGAGAGGCAATTACTTTCTCTGAAGAAACCCCTTATGAAAGAATAGTGGTAAGCGATAGTTTCTTCCTCCCCCATATCTTTATTCTATTTTATACTCAATATCCACCGGAGAAGTATCAGACTTCTCCACTCCTTACCCTCTCCCAGGGCAATTGGCAATATACAGATTACTCCTTAGGAAAGTATTACATTACCACTATCTCTCGCCTGGATTTAAGAAAGCCCTGTTTAGTTATTTTAAAGCCGGAGGAGATAGGGAAAATTCCTTCTTTCAAATACTATTGGCATCTTATCCAAGTGGTAAAAGACCCTTATGGCAGGGAGATAATCTATTTAGTAGAGGTTAAACCAAAAGGGAGAGGATTCTAATCTCTTTCCTTTACCTCCAACTTCAGTCTTGCAAAGGCTCTCACCCCTTGAGGGTCTTCCAGAATAAGAAGTGATTCCTGTTTACCTACCCTTTTCTTCTTTAACCAGGTAATTTTTACCTTTTTTCCCCTTTCTCCTTCCTGAAAGTAAAGAACCTTGGGTTCTATTAAGAAGTATTCTTTCCTTCCCACAGGAGTATAACCAGGAGTGGGAGGGATACCTTGGAAACCGGGTGTTCGAATTCTCAAAGCCAGACGAAGAGATTTAGGAGAATTGTTAAAGATTATTATCTCTTTACTCTCCCCCACAGAGTTAAAATTTAGAGTGGATGGCAAGGTCCCTACCTCTCCATAGGGGATAATCTCCTCCTTTTTACTCAAAGTCTCGATCTTCCCTTTAGGACAGAGGGAAACAAAAAAGCCTCCCTCTCCACATCTCTTCACCTGTAAAGTTACCATCCAGTGCTGGTTAAAAAACTCCTTTCGGG
>CAZSGC010000104.1:0-3757 GCA_964606225.1 uncultured bacterium
AGTCTCCACCGGTTTCCCCTCTATATTTACGATTCTATCTCCTTTCCTTAGACCTGCTTCTTCAGCAGGGTAGCCTTCTTTGACTTCTCCAATTTTATTGGTTAGTACAGGATAACCCGTAAGATAAATGAGGAAAAATATAAGGAAAGCCAGAAAAAAACTCATGAAGGGACCGCTGGCCACTATTACCATTCTCTTCCAAGGACTTTTGGAGATAAACTCATTCTCCTTGCCCGTGGACTCATGAGGGGACTCTCCTGCCAGTTTGACATATCCTCCGAAGAGAATTAAACTTACTGAAAATTCTGTATTTTTGGTCCTCCAGGTAAAAAGGGTGGGACCAAATCCTATGGAAAATTTCTCTACCTTTACCCCTGCTCCTACTGCTGCCAGGTAATGGCCTAATTCATGAAATATAATCAAAACTCCCAGAACAAAAATTGCTCCCAGGATTTGTATCATTCTGCCACCACTTTATTAAGAAACCTTGCCCAGATCCGAGCACATTTTACCAGATTCTCCACCGTAACAAACTCGTTAGCCTGGTGAGCAGTAGAGTCTTTCTCCGGAAGGTGAGATATGGAAGGGATCCCTGCCAGATTTAATAGTTTGGCTACTGTAAACCCACTTTGGGTAGTTTTCTTGATCTTTATACCTTCTTCTCTGGCAGCTTCCTCAAATTTTTTTATCCAGAATGATTCTGTATTTACTAAATGAGGAGGAGCCTCTTCTATTAGATTCCAACTAAACTGCACTTCTGGGATTCCTTCACTTATCTTGCGGAGTAAACTTAAAATTTCTTCTTTCTTTAATCCTAAAGGATACCTTATATCTATTATTGTTTTACAGAGAGAAGGAACTATATTGGGAGCCTCTCCTCCCTCAATTTTCCCTACATTTAGAGTAGGGGGGGTGAAGTAAGGAGAGGAGGAGGGCCATTTTATTCTTTTAATTTTCTCCAGAAACTGGCAGGTTTTAAGTATAGCATTTACCCCCTTTTCTGGAGTACTGGCATGAGCAGATTTCCCTCTACAGGTTATACCTATCCATAGGAGTCCTTTTTCTCCAATAATCATCTTTTCCAGATTTCCTCCATCTGGGATAAGGCAGAAATCCGCTTTAAAACCCTTCTGGAGAAGCAATTTTACTCCTTTTTCTGATCCTCTTTCTTCATCTGCCACTGCTCCTAAGATAATGGTCCCCTTTATTCTCTTTGATGTTTTGAGGAGGGCTTTTACTGCCTGCCAGGCACAAGCATAGGGTCCTTTGTCGTCAATGGCTCCTCTTCCATAGAGTTTCCCCTCTTTAAGGACAGGGGAGAAAGGAGGAGTATGCCATCCCTCTCCCGCAGGTACCACATCCATATGGGCTAAAATTCCTATTATGGGTTTCCCTTCTCCAATGAATCCTAATATATTGGGTCTTTTTTCCTCACCAATTATTTCTATGCGGGCATTAAGTTCTTTTAGACTACTTAGGATTATTTCTTTAACTCTATACTCATTACCAGGAGGATTAGTTGTATTCCTGGAGATAAGAGAAGAAGCCAGTTCTACAATCTCTTCAGAATTTACAGGAAATTCCATCATGGAGATGCAATTCTTCCCACAGGGAGAATATAAAGGGGAACCTCTTCCTCGGGAAGAGCAAGGACTTTTTTTACCTCTTCATCGTAGAAAGCCCCTACCACTACTGTGCCCAACTTTAAACCTACACATTGCAGATACACATTTTCTGCTGCATGACCTGCTTCCATATCTACATATCTTATCCCTCTCTTCCCGTAAGTCGTGGTGGTGCGAGAGTATACAGCGGTGAAAACTAAATCTACAGGTGCCTCACCCACCCAGGGCTGGTTAAGGGCGGCACGAGACAAAGCACTTCTTTTATCCCCTTCCAGATGAAGTTTTAAGGAATGTTGAGAGGGTAAATACTTATATACTCCGGGAGAGAGTCCCTCCACATTACCACATACTAAGTAAATCTCCAGAGGGTATGTAGCCCCTGCTGAAGGTGTAGCTCGCCTGGAACTTTGGGAGTCAGTAATTCCCTGAGCAGCCCAGAGAAGCTGGGAGAGTTCTTTTAGGGTAAGAGGGAGGGTTAAATAATCTCTTATGGAGCGTCTTTTAGAGATAGCCTCTTCTACAGATATTTCCCCTTGAAGTTGAGGAGGGGGTAACTTTATCATCCTTTCTTCTCCTATCAGCCCTGAAGAAAAAAGTATTCCCAAAAGGCTGAGAAAAAAATACTTTTTCATCTTTCATTATACTTTTTCTCTTTTATCCCATCAACCCATAAGAGAGGGAAACATGGAGTCTTCCAGTATTATAAAGAGGGAATCACTTGAAACTCTTATACAATGGGAGGGATAAGTTACAAAATCCCATCTTTACTCCTTTAAATTTTCCATTATCTTTTGCATTAGATTTTTGATGAGGCAGTTCGCCCTCTTGGCAGTTATTTTTGGCAGTTAATTTAAAGAAGGGTATAATAAGAACAGAGAAATTATTTCAAAGGAAAAGATAGAAGGAAAGAAATGGATTTAGGGTTTGGATTGATAGGTTTTGGTAGATGGGGGAAACACCATGCTAAGGCAATTTCACAAACAAAAGGAGCAAAACTTGTGGCTATATGTGCAAAGTCAGAGGAATCATGCATGAAGGCTAAAAAAGAATTTAAGGTAGATACCTATCAGGATTATAAGGAACTACTGAAGAGAAAAGATATAGACATTGTAGATATAGTGCTTCCAAATTATTTACACAAACAGGTTGCGATAGACTCTTTAAACCATGGCAAGCATGTCTTATTAGAAAAACCTATGGCAATGAGTGTAAGAGAATGTGATGCTATTCTAAGAGCAGTTAAGAAGAATAACAGGATATTACACATAGGTTTTGAAATGCGTGTTTCTCCTCTCTGGAGCAAGATAAAAGAGATAATAGATAATGGAGGTATTGGCAGGCCTATTTATGTAATAGTGGAGTTATGGAGAGGTCCTTACAGACCAGGTTCAGATGGTTGGAGATATGACAAGGATAGAGTAGGAAGTTGGATTTTGGAAGAACCAGTGCATTTTCTTGATCTGGTATGCTGGTATATGGAGGAGATAGGAGATCCTATTTCTGTTTATGCCAGGGCAAATAGTAGAGGTAAAGGAGATCTCACTGAAAATATGAGTTTTTTAATTAATTTCCCAGGAGGAGCTTATGCAGTGGTTAACCAAACTCTGGCAGCATACGAACATCATCAGAGTGTTAAAATAGTGGGTTTGAAAGGGGCGTTATATGGAAGATGGGATGGACCTGTAGATGAGGCAGCTAATCCCACTTTTCAATTAGAGTATTACAATGGTAAGGTAGTACGAAAGGTTCCAATTAAGGAAATGGCTGGAGAAGCGTATGAAATAAAGATGGAGATAGAGGCAATGGTAAATGCGGTTAAAAGGGGTAAATCAACTTACCTTGCTACTGGGGAAGACGGCAGGCGTGCAGTTGCTCTGTGTGTGGCAGGAGATAGATCTAATAGGCTTAACAAAATTATAAATATACCCAAGTTTAACTTCTGATACCTGATAATAACTTTAAATCCACTACTCGATGTTCTCTAAGAGCAAGATCGATTCCACAACCCACTACCATTGCCTCCCATCCTTCTTTTTCTGTAGTTTTTGGCTGATTAAGAGGGTTATCTAAACTATCGAGGAAAGCTGATACTATTTTAGGATCAGCCCCGCCATGTTCTTCTTCATAAGATA
>CAZSGC010000105.1:0-3539 GCA_964606225.1 uncultured bacterium
CCAAAACCGTGAGAATTGACCACCACCGTAGAAATATTATTCTTGCGAGGAAGATTAGGAACATAATCTAAATCGCACTCCGGATCAGGAAACTCATAATTTATTGTAGGAGGAATTAATCCTTCTCGTATGGCTAAAAGTGAGGCTATAATCTGTAAAGGTCCTGCTGCTGCTAAAGGATTTCCAATCATGGACTTTATGGAGCTTACAGGGATTTTATAGGCTCTTTCTTGGAAAACTTCTTTAATACAATAGGTCTCTACTCTATCGATTAACGGATCAGAAGGTCCATGAGCACATATATAATCCACTTCCTCTGGTGCTATATTTGCTTCTCTAATAGCCTCTTCCATCATTCTCTTTAAACTTTCCGGGTTAGGGAAAGTACGGAAAGTATCATATCCTTCACCCCCTCCTGAATATCCCACAACTTCCCCATAAATCGAGGCACCTCTTTCTATCGCTTTTTCTAAATCCTCCATAACTAAAATCCCTGCACCTTCGGAAAGTACTCCCCCATCCCTCCTTGCGTCAAAAGGGCAACTTGCCTTCTCTCCTCGTTCATTCTGCGTAGTCATAATTCGTGCCGCACAAAAACCACTAAAAGTTAAAAAATTTATAGGAGCATCTACTCCACCTGCCAAAGCGATATCAATATTTCCCTGCTGAATTTCCCGAAATGCCAATCCTACCGCATCTAAACCCCCAGTACAGGTGGTAGAGACCGTAAGGAGTGGTCCTTTTATCTTAAAATACGCTCCAATTTCTCCCACAGGAGCATGTGGATTTATTGAGGAAATAGTAGTGGGATTTATTCCTTTAAGCCCCCGTTTCCGTAATGCACAAATTTGTTCTTCAGTTATATCCATGGCATTTGAACTTGTACCTATCACCACTCCGATACGTGTACTGTCTAAAAGCGATAAATCCAGACCACTATCTTGTACTGCCATCAGAGCAGAAGCAAGAGCAAATTGCGTACATCGGGAAGTTCTGCGAATTATAGAATTATCCATATACAATCTCGGGTCAAAATTCTTCACTTCTCCTGCAATCTGGGTGGGAAAAGGGGAAGGGTCAAAAAAGGTGATTCTTCCAATTCCGGATACTCCATTCACCAGTGCCTGCCAGAATTCTTCCTTACCAATTCCATTAGGGGCAATAACTCCTATCCCTGTAATTACCACTCTTTTTTTACTCATTGTACAATAAAGTACAGAATCATCTCCTCATAATAATCCAATTGCACATTTTTGTCAACATAAAATTTCTAAAAAATTATTTATCTTGCCGTATAACACTCTTTTACACCATTACTTCCCATAGAAAAATTTAACTATCCTCCTTAAACAAACAACATGCCAGAAGTAGAGGAAGGATTGAATAGATGCTAAGATGAGACAGAATAATGGTTTATTTTTTGCACAAATTCACTCCTTATCTTTTCATGATCCCCAATTAAAGAGTAAAGCCTGTATTTTTCCCTGAAGTCTCTCACAGAAAGTCCCGCACATTTAGCCAGAAGAGCCATCTCATCTGAAATCGTGGTAAGGATTCCTAAGGACTCTACCTCCCTGATAAATTCTTCACTTTCCCTTACATAAGTGGAAAAAGGCTTTCCACTTATGCGGTAGGGAAAAGGCTTCCAGAAGCGGGGAGGAAATAAAAATTTTATCTTATACCGCATAGCCACATCCATAAAAACTCTTTCATTTACATCAAAGCCATATTTAGATGGGTTTTTCGCCCACTCAGTCTGCGGACAAATCAAAGGAAACTGAACAGGAGCAGAATTTGGTCGGGTTTCTCTCAGTAATTTTAAAGTCTCCTTTTTAGTCTCTTCATTTTCCGTAGGGGAAGGGTAAATCAGACTCCCTGCTACAAATAAACCTGCTTTCTTAGCCAGACTCAGTGCTTTCTTTATTTCCTCCACCTTTACCCCTTTATTCATAATTTCCGAAAGAATCCTCTGACTTCCACTCTCTACCCCAAAGAACACAGCATAACATCCTGATTCTTTAAGTGCTTTGAAATCTTCTAAATTTGCCCCTTTCACATGTCCAAAAGTGGTGTATTCAATATCTAAACCTCTTTGAATTATCAATCTGGCAATCTTGCCTAAAATTTTGGTAGGGGTAGAAGAACCTGCATAGCGAAAAATCTTAATCCCATATTTCCTTCTCATCTCTTCCAATTCCCTAACCATTCTCTCCGGACTTTTTATTCTAAGTCTACCGCTCTTGACCGGATGAATACAGAAATGACACTTATGGTTACATCCCCGACTATCATCAATTACAATCATCTTTATCTTCTCATTATCTGCCTTCATAGAGGGATAAACTTCTTCATCATAGAGAGGAAAGGGGAGTTCATCCAGATTTTCAACTCGTTTTATGGGGGTTACAGTAATTTTCCCGTTTTTCTTATAAATCAGGTTAGGTATCTCCTCTAATTTCCTTTTACCTTCTACATATTCTGCAAGCATAACGATGCTTTCCTCTCCTTCTCCATAGACAAGGGCATCAAAATCTCTGGTTGCCTTAAATATATACTCACGAAAAATATCTACATGAGGTCCACCAGCAAAAATAGGAAAGTGGGGAAATTTTTTCTTGATCACGTTGGCAATAGCCAGCGACCCTGTAAAACCATCCCCATTCCATAGTTTCAATCCTACGAAATCAATTTTTTCTTTCTCAATAATTTCACATATCTCCTTACCTATCTCATAAGGAACCTTTTCTTGATAATACTCCAATCTTTTCTCACAGCAAGAAAGTAAAATCTTCTCTTTAAGCGTTAGTTTCCCTTCATTCTTAAGGATTTTCTTTATAATGGGCTCAAGGAGGGTAGAAATTTTTTCAGGATATAGCCGTCTTATAATGGAAGGAGTATTATAATCCAGAATTTTTACCTCATATCCTGCTTCTTTTAAGACCCCAGCCAGTATAGCCAAGCCATTATCAGGAAGAAAATTGGTGGGAGAAAAGGGATATCCTGCATAGGTAACTAACAATCCTCTCACACTCATTTCTTGATTTGGATATTAGAGAAATTTTTTACAATTTCAAATCCTATGACTTTCTTCACCTGATTATCCTGACTTTGGTCTCCTTAGGGCGAGCAGGAACATCTTTTATTAATCTCTGAAGATAATTTTTAATCTTATCTAAAATTTCTGGGAAGGGGATACATTCCAGGACTATTCTTATCCCCTTCTCTCCCCGGAAAGCACGGTAATGTATGCCAAAAACTATACCCATTCTTTTTAGATAAGATTCCATCTCCCTCTTTATTCTCTTTTCATCATGCAGAGAAAGTTTTTTACAGTCGGTAAGAAAATGTGTATGGATCCAGGTAGTTTTAATATCCAATATCTTCATTCCTAAATTATTATACCGAAAAATTTCTTGCCCTGAGGTTAAATTCATTCTTTCGGTTTCTTCAGAGAGAGTTTAGAAAGTACATACCCTCCCATGTTAGGAAAAGTTAAAAAGGAAACCTATTAAAAAAGCAAATTAGGGTCAGTAAAAATA
>CAZSGC010000106.1:0-3479 GCA_964606225.1 uncultured bacterium
CCGACTTATGTCTATCCACTTCCTTCTCTGGAGGGACCAGGAAAGAGCGGGTCCCACCAGCAGAGAAGAGAATAAGGCGGAGAAAACAATGGCCACAAAAACAGAAGGTGTTATTATCTGGTACTCCAGAGCCACTATACCCAGCACAACCTCCATGGCTCCCCCTGGCAAAAATGCCATACCTACAGAGAGGGAATCGAAGGAGGAAAACTTACTCCAGCAGGCTCCTATAAGGGCTCCTATGAATTTTCCTCCCAAGGCAATGATGGTAAAGACACCTATAAGAAACAAATCCAGGTTCTTGAGGAAATCTACTTTCAAACCTATAGTAGCAAAGAAGATAGGAACAAATACAGCCATAATCATCTGGGAAATTATTTCCCGAGTCCGCTCGGTAATCTCTGGAGTGCTACCCACCATAACTCCTGCTAAGAAAAATCCTAATATAGCGTGAATCCCCATCCATTGAGTAACTAAACCACAGAATAAACCCAGCACAGTTATAAAAGCAAGCATGGTAGCAGGATGAGGAAGTTCCTTTTCTTTAATAAATAAGGCCAGGCGAGAGACCAATTTTCTTCCCCAGGTAAGAGAGAACCCTCCGAATAATATCACTCCCAGTATAGAACCTATGACTCTATGTATCTCTACTCTCATCTTAACTGCAAAACCTAAAACCAGAGTAAAGATTAACCATCCTAAGATATCGTTCACCGTATAGGCAGAAATTATGGAAAGTCCCAGGTCGGTCTTTAAAATTTTTAAATCGTAAAGAAGACGAGCCATGATAGAGATAGCACTTATAGAGGCGGAAGTAGCCAGAAAAAGAACAAAGACCATCCGGGTAGCCTTCTCCCCCAGGTAATAATCGGGAAGCCACCAGAAGGCAAGAATACCCAGAAGGAGAGGTACTAATACACCTACCACCCCAATCTTTAAAGCCGGGCTTACCTGTCTCTTCACCGTGGAAATTTCTACTTCAAAGCCGGTGGCCAGAAGGAGGAAAAAAATTCCCAGCCAGGAGACTGTCTCCAGCATATCTTGCTGGATTCTATCTGGAGGAAAGATAAAAGAATATATATGGGGAGAAAATCTCCCCAATATGGTAGGTCCTAAAAGGATACCTACCAGTATCTCGCCCACTACAGGAGGAAATCCCCTCCTTCTGAATGCCTCCCCTATAATCCTGGCTGAGGTAAGCAGAATAAAGATCTGCAAAAGGAAGATAAGAATATGTTTTTCGGTAAGATAAATCATTCTACCTGAGGTAAAGAAAATAAAGATAGAGGGTAGAGATGAGCAGATTTATAAAAGTTACAATAACTCCATACTTGGTAAATTCCAGGAAGGAAAGTCTATATCCACTTCTTCCTGCTATATCTGAAACTACCACATTGGCTGCTGCTCCTACCATAGTGCCGTTACCTCCCAAACAGGCGCCTAAAGCCAAGGCCCACCAGAGGGGAAGAATTGCTTGAGAGCCCAAATGTGTTCCCATCTCTTGCACTATGGGAATTACTGTAGCCACATAGGGAATGTTATTAAAAACCGAACATATGGTTCCAGAAGCCCAGAGGAGTATGAAGGAAGTTAAAGGCAGATTCCCCCCCGTGATATGAAGAAGACGGGAAGAAATTACCCTGAGAACCCCCAACTCCACCAATCCTCCTACCATGATGAAAAGCCCTACAAAGAAAAATATGGAAGTCCACTCCACCTCGTGGAATATCTCATAAGGAGATTCCCCTGAGAGGAGTAGAAGAAGAAAGGCTCCAGAAAGGGCGATAGTGGCTACTTCCAGATGTAAAGGTTCGTGAAGTAAAAAACCGATGATTACCAAGATAAGAATAAGCAAAGTTTTCTTTAACAAAACAGGGTCTTCTATAACTCTGCTTAGATCAAACTCCATTATCCTGGCTCTTCTTTCTGTGGTCACTACCATTCCTTTCCCAAAGAAAAACTTGAGAAGAAGAAGGAAAACCCCTAATAATACGGTAATGATAGGAGTAAGATTTTTGAGAAAGGAAAGAAATCCCAGTCCTGCTGCACTACCAATCATTATATTAGGAGGGTCTCCGATGAGGGTGGCTGTACCACCGATATTGGAGGCTATGGCTTCGGCAATTAGATAGGGAAGAGGAGAGATCCCCAACTCTACGGCTATTAAAATACTTGCTGGAGCCATCATCAGGACAGTAGTGACATTATCCAGAAAGGCAGAGAGAAAAGCGGTAATAATTACTAACATAATAAGAATACGGAAGGGGTCTCCCCGGGTAATTTTAGCCGCTTTAATAGCCACGTATTGAAAGAATCCGGTTTTTTTCAAGACACCGGTGATTATCATCATACCAATTAAGAGAAATATTACATTCCAATCCACTGCCCGAAAGGCTTCCTCCTGGGAGATAATTCCCGTAAGAATCATTAAGGTTGCTCCTAAGAGAGAGGCTACTGTCTTATGAACTTTTTCCGTGGAGAAAAGTATAAAAATTAGGATGAATAAAGAGACTCCCCATAAAGTTGGGAAGGATAGCATTTAGCCTCTCAGAATTTTAATTATTAAATCGCTAAGGGTGAAAACCCCTACTATCTTATCCCCTTCCACTACGGGTAGATACCTTCGACGATGTCGGTAGAGTTGAAAGGCTGCCTCAATCAGGGAAGAATCAGGAGAAAGAGTAATCTGGGGTTTCCTCATTACTTTCTCTACCCTGATTTCCTCCTCACTCCTTAACAATTCTTCCAGAGGTTCAAAGGAGCGCAGGAAATCCAGGCTGGCCATAGAGGTAACGTAATCAGGTATTCCCACCTTGATGATATCAAAGGCGTCCACCTCTCCAACTAAATTCCCCTCTTCGTCTACCACCGGAGCATACTCCTTTCTAAATTTAAAGAAAAGGTCTATGACCTCTTTTAAAGTAGAAAGAGGAGAAACCGTAAAAAATTCTTTGTCCATAAGGTCAGCGGTAACCAGGTCTTTCTTTACTTTAAGACCGGATTTTTCCACCGCTCTTATAACTTCTTCTGGTCTTCCCGCTTTCAGTATTTCTTGCATAATCTCCTGATTCTTAGAAAGTTTAGCAACAGCGGCTAAAATGTTTAGATATAGTTTGGAACTCACCTTGGAAGTAAGAATAAGGAAAAAGAGGCGAATTTCTTTCTCTTCCACGATGATAGGATGAGAAGGGATGGAGAGGGCAATTATTAAATCCTGGAAATTCTCTAAACGAGCATGGGGAATAGCCACACCCGTTTCCAGCAGAGTGGCTCCCAGTTCTTCCCTCTCCATTACTTTTTGATATACAGACTCCCTGATCTCATCATTCCAATTATACTCCCGGCAGATGGTTTCCAGCAGCCCCTTAATTACCCCTTCATTGTTTTCTACTGCATGATTAACTTTTATAAGCCGATGATTCAAAAAACTTGATAATTTCATCTCCTCTCACCTCTTCTAACTCCCATTTTACCAAGAC
>CAZSGC010000107.1:0-3443 GCA_964606225.1 uncultured bacterium
CCTAATTTTTTAAAAATTACTTAAACAGGGCAAATACTTTCTGGAAAGCCTCTCTGTAGGAGGGATCATCTGCTATGTCCTGGATGGTTTTCCCCATGTAAGGAGAAGGGCTCCAGGAGTAAAAGATTACTCCCTGAAATACTTGTCTGTCTAAACTTTTGCCTATTTTCTGAATCCACCCCGGAGGAGGGATCCTTTCTCCGTGAGCAGGATACTCGTAGACAGAGATGAGGGGAAGAATATAAATTTGGGGCTGGTATCTCCTGATTCTTTCTGCTACCCTTTTTTCTTTTTCCAGATAACAGGGGTCTTTCCTCTCTTTCCAGGGGGTGATGGTGAAGGAGATTATATCTGCTACTCTCTTTTCCCGGAAGAATTTTTCTGCACATTCTAAGGTCCCGAAGTTAATCATGATTTTTAAGGAGGGATAGAAGGATTTTACGGTGAAGTAGAACTTCTCCAGGTCTTCTTCCGAAAGGCTCCATTTTCCAGGATGACAGGGTTCATCTATGAAGTAATAACCTGCCAGGTGAGGATGGGAAGCAAGATCTGGGGAAGGGAGGATTTCTTCCAGAAGTAAGTTCAGTCTTTGCCAGTTTATTCTTTTTTCTCTCTGAAACCTGCTTTTCCCTGGTGCCCTTCCTATCAAATAGAGACCCAGAGATTTAGCCTTCTCCACTGCTACGGGAAATTCTTCCCCGGGTAGGAAAGGGGGAATTACAGTATTGGCTCCCAGTTCTTTAGCCATAGGAAACTGGGAAAGAGGGACTCCGCAAAAACCTGCCCATTTCTTCTCCCCTCTTAAAAATTTCTCTCCAGTCAGGTTAGAGAGAATGAGAAAAAGGAGGGGCAGGAGAAGTACTCTCTTCATCTTCAAGGTCTGGCGGAAGAAGGAATTAACGGGATTACCCCTGGGGTAGATCATAAGCCGGGTTCTGTATTAGGTGGTCATTTATCTACGCGGCCTACCCGAGGGTTAAACGGAGCGGGACCACCCCACCCCTCCTACTTGGCCTTGCTCCGGACGGGGTTTACCCTTCCTCCCGGGTTACCCCGGGAGAGGTGTGCTCTTACCACACCATTTCACCCTTACTCCGATGTAACATCGGAGCGGTATAGTTTCTGCGGCACTTTCCATCCCCTTGCGGGGCCCTCGACTCTCATCGAGGCGTCCTGCCCTATGGAGCCCGGACTTTCCTCCCCTCCGAGCCTTACCCGGAGGAGCAACCACCTGATCTACCCCAGGGGGTTCTCAGTGCCTTTCTAACCAGTTTGTCAGCCTCCCGGTTTTCTTCCCGGGAGATGTGAACTATATCTATTTTTTGGAAGTCTTTCCTTATTAATTTTAACATATTATAAAAGAACCTTATACTGGGATGTTTTACTTTATATACTCCTTTCCACTGCCGGTAAAGAAGTTCGCTATCGGTGAGGATTTGGACCCGGCGAAGATTTAGGGAACGAGCCAGAAGCAGAGCATAGATAAGGGAGAAATACTCAGCCTGGTTATTGGTGGAAACTCCGATGGGTAGAGAGTATTCCTTTAATTTTTTATTCCCCTCTCCGTAGAGGACCCCCCCAATAGCTGCTTTTCCTGGGTTACCCAGGGCTCCTCCATCAATATAGATTTTTACTTCTTCAATTTCCCGCATTTCTCCAGAGCCTGGTTCAGAGCCTGTGCCAGAGAATGCACCAGGTCTCTCCTGCGAAATTTTATCTCTTCCAATTCCTTTTTTCCATCCATAAATGTAAGACCAGTTATATCCTTTCCCAGCATACTCTAAAGGGGGAAGGGTGGAAGGGTCTATGTCCAGAGGAGGACGTGGAGAAACAATAGTTATGACCATGGTACATTCAGGGTTACTCACTAACCTTACCTCCAGTTCATTATACTCTTCCAGATAAATATTTTTCTCCAGAGTTTCTACTAAAGCATTGAACTCGTTAGGGTGAAATATTTCTTCTCCATTTATCCAGATTCTGGCAGAACTTACCCGGTAGAGGTCCAGGTGGATGGTGTATTCTCCGGGAGGAGCCTGGAAATAGAACCTGTCCGTGCTGGGAGGAGTATGCCGTCTGAGGAGAGGGGAGGTAAAGACGGTCTCTTCACCTTCCCAGGCATCATAGAAGTAAGGATTTCCCCAGGGATCAGTGAGAGGAATTTTCTCAAAGTATGGACCCCTCCACCCTTCCACTCCCTCCAGTTCTGCACAGGATAAATCATTCAATCGGCAGGGATAAAACCCAATATCTGTACGAGCCATCTCTAAGGCTTCTGCTATCTGATTTAACTGAAGTTTTACTAAAGCCACTTTGGCTCTCTCCCGAAGGAAAAGTGCCTGAGGAAGAATTATCCCTACCAGAAGCACTATTACCCCCATTATCACTATCATTTCGATGAGAGTAAGTCCTTTTTTCCTCATCACCTGTAATTACAGCAATATTCCTGCCATCTGATAAAAAGAGATAGAGAGGGGATAAAGGGTTTTTAACTTTTAAAGATGTGGGTCAAAATGCCCCAACTAATCTTTCTCCCAGTAAAGAATTCGGGAGCATCTCTCGCAGGTTACCACTTTTCTCCCCAGTCGGACTTCACTTATAACCTGGGGAGGGAGTTGCAGATGACATCCTCCACAGGCAGCATTGACTACAGGAGCCAGAGCGGTTCCTTTAGTTTTCATAATTCTCTCATACCGGGAAAGTAAGGAATCTTCTATCTTAACAGTCAGAGTGTCTCTTTTTTCTTCCAATTGAAGGAGTTGGTTCTTAAGTTGAGCAATCTTTTCTTCTCCTTTTTTCTCCTCCTTCTTATAACCTTCTCTCTCTTCCTCCAGTTTCTTCTTTTCCTTATCCAGGGCTATCTCTCCTGATTCTCCTCTATCCATTAACTCCAGGATTTCATCCTCCAGCCGGGCATTCTTTCTTTTTAATTCTTCAATCTCATGCAGAAGAGCAGCGTATTCTTTATTGGTTTTTACGGTGTAAAGTTGAGCCTGGTATTTTCTTATAGTTTCCTGATTACTCTCCAGTTCCAGTTCCTTTTCTTTTCTTTCCACAGCAAGTTTTTCTAACTCTTTCTTAAGGCGTAGAGTATCTTCTTCTTTTTTCTTGAGTTCCTCTCTCAAGGCACTGAGATGTCGGGGAACTTTCTCCATCTCAGAGTGAATCTCTCTTATCTGGAGATCTAAAGATTGAAGTTGGAGCAAGATGCCTATCTGACTCTTAACATCTGTATCTGACATCTGTGGGCGATAGAGGATTCGAACCTCTGACCTTCCCGGCGTGAACGGGATGCTCTCCCACTGAGCTAATCGCCCGTGGGCCCGGTAGGACTCGAACCTACGACCCGCGGATTATGAGTCCGCTGCTCTAACCAACTGAGCTACGGGCCCCCTCATTGGGGATATATTATTAGCAGATTTAAAGATACTCGTCAAGACGGT
>CAZSGC010000108.1:0-3334 GCA_964606225.1 uncultured bacterium
TCTAATCATCTTTCTCCGTTATTGTAAATACTCACCCCTTTCGCCGTCAAGTTATGTACTAATCTCCTACTCTTTTTACCCCTTTGTTTCTTCTCCCCTATGATAAAATAGAGACTGCAAATCATGAGTAAAAATAGTCTCAGGCAGGAAAAAGAATTAAATTATCTACTTCATTTAGTAGCCAAACATTTGGATTTTCCTCACTTAAAAAGTGGATAGACCTCTGGTCATTACTTCACCTTTTGGTAAAACCTTCCAGTTACCCTCTCCCTGGTTTGAATTTACCCATTTGTCCTTACCAGGAAACATTTTAAAGAGATTTCTCATAAAGAATTAATCATGGAGAGGCTTGTATAATGAAACCACCGATTTTGAGGATGCTCAGGAAGTGGTAAGTAAATATCAAGCCTCTTAAACTTATAAAGACCGGTTAAAATTGAAAAAGAGAGCCTTTTTATGATAAAAATTTCCTGAATGAGAAATTTAAAAAAAAGAAAAATCGGCATAATGGGAGGAAGTTTCAATCCGATTCATTATGGTCATCTCTTCATTGCCTCAGAATGCTACCATACTTTCTCCTTAGAGAAAGTAATCTTCATCCCTGCTTACCTTCCCCCCCACAAAAAGGAGGGAAATATAATCTCCACCCATCACCGCCTGGAAATGTTAAATCTGGCTGTTAAAAAGGATGAAAGATTTCTGGTCTCTGACTTAGAGATAAAGAGGGGAGGAATTTCCTACACTGTGGATACTTTAAAAAGTTTAAGGAACATTTATGGAGATACCGCAGAAATCTACTTCCTGGCAGGCAGTGACTCTGCACTGGAAATACCCACCTGGAAAGAGCCTTTAAAAATCCTTTCCCTCTGCCACTTTGTAGCCTACCTGAGACCGGGTTACCCTCTGGATAGACTGGAGAAAAAATTCCGGGATAAGATAATCTCCTTCTCTTCCCTTCCCTTAGGTATATCTTCTTCTGAAATCAGGAAAAGAGTAAGAGAAGGTCGTCCTATCCGCTACTTAGTACCTCCTGAGGTGGAAGAATACATATATCAAAACAAACTCTATAAATGAAGAAAGCCGTCCAATTTGGAGCAGGAAATATCGGAAGAGGGTTTCTGGCTGACCTCTTCACTTCTTCGGGATATGAGGTAATCTTTGTGGAGGTAAATAAAAAAATAGTAGAGGCTCTAAATCAGAACAAATCTTATACCTTAGAATTTGCTAAAATCCCTCCCGCTTTCAAAGTAATCCAGAATGTAAGAGCAGTATGGTCAGAAGACAGAGACACCCTTCTTAAAGAATGCTGGGATTGTGACATCCTCTCTACCGCTGTGGGAAAATCTAACCTCCCTTCCATTGCCGAGAAAGTCTCCTGGATTATCAAAGAGAGAAAGAAAAGAGAATATTGTGTGCCTTTCAATCTTCTCATCTGTGAAAACGTGGCCCATGGCTCCAGACTCTTCAAAGAACTTCTCTACCCCTATCTGAACGAAGAGGAAAGAGAATTTGCTTGCCACTATCTGGGATTGGTGGAGACCGTGATAGCCCGCATGGTCCCAGTGATAGAGGAAGAAAAGAGAAAGAAAGACCCTCTGTACATAAAAGTGGAAGATTACCATCTTCTCCCTGCGGACAAAAAAGCCTTTAAGGGAGATATCCCTTCCCTACGAGGGCTAAAACCAGTAGAGAACATCAAAGCCTGGGAAGACAGAAAACTCTACATCCACAACCTGGGACATGCCATATTTGCCTATCTGGGTTACCTCAAAAAATATCATTATATATACGAGGGAGTTGAAGATAAGTGGATAAAAGAAATATGCTTAAAAGTATGGGATGAATGCAGGAAAGGACTCATCAGAGACTATGGATTCAAAGAAAAAGAGTTACAAGAACATCAGGAAGACCTTCTTCAAAGATTCAGCAACCGTGCCCTGGGAGATACAGTCTACCGGGTAGCCCGAGACCCTATAAGAAAATTAGGACCTGAAGAAAGACTTATAGGAGGACTCCGATACATACAGAAACATAAAGGTAACTTTGAACCTCTTACCTGGGCAGCAGCAAGCGCTCTCCTTTACGATTATCCGGAAGATAAAGAAGCCTGCATATTGCAGGAAAGGATCAAAAGAGAAGGAATAGTAAAAATTCTCCAGAGCATCTCTCAATTAGACCCCAAAGAGGAGGCAACCAGACTAATCCAAGAAAAATACTCTCTTCTTAAGAACAAATTCCTCTCCTCCACCTAACTCTGGATACCTTTCTCAAAATAACTAACCCCTTCCTGAAAAACTTTAAGAATCATTCTCAAATTCTTAAGAAATTTGGAACAATTGATGTTACTTAAGTTGGGGAGAATTTCTGCCTTTAGGCTATTTTAAACAGAAATGACAAAAGTCATCCACAGGTATATTCTCTACTTTTAAATCCTCTCCCACATAATATGAAGAACTCTTTATCTCAGATTAGGTATAGTGAAAAGTCTGGTTTTGATATAAAAGGTATAGTTGTGAAATCTTAACTCCTCAGGTAGAATATATCTGTAAGGAAAGGAGAAATGGGAGAGACAATAACTCTGGATAAACTAAAAAGAGAATTAGAGGAAATCATACGTAAAAGTATAAAAGAGGAAATAACCCAGCAATTCATGAAGTTAAGGGCTGAATTTTTGCCTTTTGTTTCGGACGCAGAACAAAAAGATATAGAAAATCTCTACGGAAAAACGCCCAAAAAAAGGGAAAAAATAGTTCACCAAGAGACGGTTAAACTATAAGTGTGGAAAATACATTACACTTCTCTTGCCGAAAAGTTCATCCAAAAGCAGAAAATAGAAAGAAACACCATTACAGAAACGATCCTGAAAACTCTGAAATTCTTAGCAGGAGAAAACTTGAACATAGATATTAAGAAGTTAAAAGGCGAATGGAGAGGATTCTATAGAATAAGACAAGGGAAACTCAGAATTATCCTTAGCATAAACTTTGAAAAGCAGGAAGTGGTAGTCAAAAGAATCGATTTTAGAGGGTCTATTTATAAATAACATAAATCCTCACCATTTATTCCCTCACAGATCATTTCTCCCCTGGAGTAAATTTTATTATTATTCCCAAATTCTTAAGAAATTTGGAAGAACTGTTGTTACGTAAGTTAGAGGCTATCTATGTCTATCTCCTTTGATTCTCTCTGCTCTATCTACCCAGAATTGAGATAAAGCAGATTCCTCCTCCCCCACCACCTCCTCCTTCTTCCTCTTCCTTTAATATTCCAGGACCGCTTGGGTCAACGATTATTCCATTTTCTACTCCATCTGCATCTCCATAACCACCATCCT
>CAZSGC010000109.1:0-3308 GCA_964606225.1 uncultured bacterium
AGATAGATTACTATGCTCATCTCTTCCAGAGACTGGGCTGGGTAGGGGAGGAGAGAAAACCTTCCCTCTATCTTACGCGGGAAGAAGTAGAAAGAGCCAAGAGAAAATTCTCTTTAAAGGATAAAAACTGGATAGGAATCTGTCCTGGTTCTGCATATGGAGAGTCCAAGAGATGGCTTCCTGAGTACTTCCAAGAACTGGTAAAAAAGATTATTCATTCTCTTTCCTATGGGGTAATAGTTCTGGGCAGAGAGGAGGAAAGAAAAATAGGTGAATTTATATTGGAAAATCATCCTTGCCAAAGAGCCCTTAACCTGTGTGGGAAAACTACCCTTAGAGAAGCCATAGCCCTTCTTTCTCTCACTCAGATAGTGGTAACTAACGATTCTGGTCTCATGCATATTGCCTGGTCCTTAGGGATTCCTACGGTAGCCATCTTTGGACCTACTCCGGTAGAAAAAACTGCACCTCGGCAGGGAAAGGTCAAGGTTCTGAAGAAAGATGTTCCCTGTTCTCCCTGTAAATTTAGAGACTGTCCTTTGGACCATCGCTGTATGAAGGAAATATCTCCGGAAGAAGTCTGGAGAGCGGTAAAAGAATTTCTGGGAAACTAAGGAACCTAATAATATCCACAATCAAAATAAATTTGCTATAATATGGATCGATGGTGAGCGTAGCTCAACTGGTTAGAGCACTGGACTGTGGCTCCAGGGGTTGGGGGTTCGAGTCCCCTCGCTCACCCTAAGAGAAAATCTTTCCCAATTTTATTTTGCTTCCTATCAAGTTTTTAATCAAGGATTAATACCTTCTTTTTCTCACTTTTATCCAGAGAAGTTTGGTAAGAAATTACTGTGCAAAATTGTGCACTTCCTTTCACAGTGATGGCACGAATTTTGTAAATTTATGTTTTCGAATGGAAAAAATATTAAAACTCTGTTCCAAGTTGCATTTTCATCCCCAGAAGGAGAAAGATCTTTTTTCCTATGCAGAGAGAATAATTAAGGAAATATCCTCTTTCTTCTCCCTGCCTTTTATGTTCCTAAACTTGCCGGAACTTTCTGTATCCTCATGTGAGGGAATGGACAAAAAGGAGTGCGAGCGAATATGGAAAGAGGAAATACTATTCCTTTTACCACCCTTCCAGAGAGAGGGATGTACAATATTGGACGAAAGCAGTTTACCACCTCCTTTACAGAAGCAGGGAATAAAGTACTTAATTATCTCTCCTCTTTTCAAAGGAGAAGAAGGTTGGGGATTTATTGGAGGTGGAGGAGTAACCAAACTGGAGGAGGATAAGAAGACTCTCTTTATTTTGCTCAGCAATTACGTAGGTAGATGCTTAGAAAACTTTCTGCACTGGGAAGAATTGCTTTCCTTAAGACAGAGGTATCATAAATTATTTGAAGAAGCCAGTGACATAATTGTGGTTATAAATGAAGAGGGTAAGATTGTAGAAGCAAACCGGAGTATTGAAGAGATAGGGTATAGAAAGGAGGAAATTCTGGGCAGGAAATTTTATGAACTGGATTTTCTGACTCCCGAAACTCTGAAAAAGGTCCTTCCTCTTTTCCATACTTTCAGGAAGGGAAAAGCATTGTACAAAAATGTACTGGAACTGGAAGGAAGAGACAAAAGAGGGAGGATAGTTCCTTTTGAAGTAAAGGCTTCTTTAATTTCCCTTAAAGAGGGTGACTATGTGCTGGCTGTTCTAAGGGATCTTTCAGAGAGAAAAAGGCTGGAAAGCGCTCTTAAAGAAAAGGAATTGCTGTATAGAACCTTAGTAAACGAGGCTCTGATCGGCGTTTACCTACTGGAAGAAGGAGTAATTAAATTCGTCAATTCGGAAATGGGTAAGATGTTTGGGTATGAGGTGGAAGAGATGATGGGTAAACCTTATCACATTTTTGTACACCCTTCTCAACTTAAGAAGATGGAGGAGATGTTTAATAAAGAATTACAAAATTTGGGCATGATCACTCATTTCTTTACCCAGGCAAAAAGAAAAGATGGAGAGGTAATAGATGTGGAAATACGCTCCTCTTCTTTAATTTTAGGTGGCAAACGGGTAATACTGGGGGTGGTAAGAGATGTTAGTGAGGAGAAAAGATTGAAAGAGGAGTTAATTCAGGCTTCTCGTCTCACCACCTTGGGAGAAATTTTTGCCGGGATGGCCCATGAGATTAGCAATCCCTTAAGTGGTCTTCTGGGATATCTGGATATGGTTATAGAGAAGGTAAAGGGGAGTAAAGAGAAAGAGTATCTTAAAAAAGCAAGAGAGATGGGAGTAAAAATTTCCCGATTGGTAAAAGATACCCTAAGGTTTTCTCGAAAACACCCTCTACAGAAGCAGAAGGTAGAGATTGCTGAAGTGATAAAGAAAGTTATAAGTTGGCGGGAGAAACAGATGGTGGAGGAAGGTATCCAGTTAGAGGTGGACGTTTCCTCCACTTTACCCTCTTTTGAGTTTGACCCGGATCAGATAGCCCAAGTCCTTTTGAATCTTATACTCAATGCAGAGGATGCGGTTAGAGATAAGAAGGGAGAAAAGAAGGTGGGGGTAAAAGCATACTTCCATGAAAACCAGATTCATCTGGAGATATCTGATAATGGAAAAGGTATACCTCCGGAGGTTGGCAACCGCATATTTGACCCTTTCTTCACTACCAAGTCAGAAGGGACAGGATTGGGACTTTCTGTCTCTTATCGGATTATCAAAGACCATGGGGGAAAAATCTCCTATTCCAGTAAAGTGGGGGAGGGGACTACATTTAAGATTCAAATTCCTGTGGAGGTGAGAAATGAGTAAAGGAAGAATTCTGGTGGTGGATGATGAGGAGGTCATTCTGGAGATGCTCCGTGAGTTTCTTACATCTGGAGGTTATGAGGTCTTCTGCGCTTCAAACTGTGATGAAGCATGGGAAATAATGCAAAAGAAAAATGTAGAGGTGGTGCTTCTGGATATTTTAATGCCTGGCAAAAAAGGGACCTGGCTACTGGATAAAATTCAGAGAGAAAGACCCTACACTATGGTTATTATGCTCACCGCAGTTTCCGATATAAATATGGCTATCCAGTGTCTTAAGTCCGGTGCTTATGATTATATTGTTAAACCTTTTCTTCTGGAAGAGATTCCTATAGTGATAGAGAGAGCCAGGGAGAAGAGAAGATTGAAAATTAAGGAGGAAGCCTGGAAGAGAGAACTTCAAGCAAAGGTGGCTCAGCAGAGGATTAAGTTAAGGGAGTTGTTCTTAGGAAGTCTCAGTGCGTTGGTTAAAGTTATAGAGGCTAAGGATGAGTATACCTTAGGG
>CAZSGC010000110.1:0-3225 GCA_964606225.1 uncultured bacterium
TAGAAAGAAGAGGATGAGTAAATCTCTGGGGGGGAGAAAGATAAATGGCATCGTCGAAATCAAATATTGTCTGTGAAGAGAGAGAAAAAAGCAGGTTATCCAACCCCTTGATAAAAAACTGAGTCAAGCCCTTTTGGAGGAAGACTATATCAAAATTGATGCTGCAGGCAATCTCCCAGAATCTCTTTAAAATCTCAGCCAGGTAGGAGGCTATTTTTCCTAACTTTTTCTCTCCAAAATAGAATCTTTCCCACCCGGAAGGCACAGCAGGGCAGAACTTAAACTCTATACCTGCTTCTCTAAGATAGGGAAAATACTGGCAGACCCGGAAATAGGTGGAGGGGAAGTTTTCAGAGTAAAGGGTTAAAAACAAAATCTTCATCCGAATGCTACTCTAAAATAGCCTTTTATTATTCTTAAGACCAGAAGGTAATGAAAATAAACCCAGGTATTTAAAAATAAAAGACCTGCCAGAATCCCATAAAAAATAAATTTCTTTTTAAAATTTTCCCACAAATAAATAATACCTCCTGCACTGAAAATCAATAGAAAAGGCTCTATAGAAATCCTATATCTTGTACATGTATGCACAAGGGAATGAAAGAGAGAGAAGTAGATTATCAGCATTAACCATAATAGGGTAAGATAGCGGTTAGTAGATTTAAAACCCGCATAAATCCCCACTAAGGCAAAAGGAAGAAAGAAAGCATAGGAGAAATTATAAGTAAGATATCTCCTACCCCCAAGATAATTTTCCTGAGAAAAATCCCAGAAAAGGAGAAATTTTTTAAGAAATAGTTTAAGACTCCTTCCAGGATTTTGCCAGATGAATTTTAGTCCCTCCCGGAAAAAGTAAGAAGAACGCTCAGCCTCGTTTAATCCTTTTTTCTTCAGTTCCCTATCCATGGGCAAAACAATTCTGCAGTAAACCTCCCCACCTAAGCCATCCGAAGAAGGGTGATTGGAGGCATATAGAGTATGACCACCATTGGTACTTACAGGAACAAGATGTGAAAAGACAACCGCATTTCTCACCATCCAGGGGAATAGGATAAAGAGGAAAGATAGGGTTAAACAGGTTAATTTCCTAACTAAATGTTTACTCTTCCCCTCTTTTAGAAATAGATAAAGAGCATATATAAAGAGAAGAAGAAGAGAGACCGATCTGGTAAGTGTGGCTAACCCTAAGAAGATACCACTTAAAATTAAATTTCTCTGGATATGAAGGGGCTTTTTCTCCTCCAGAACTAAAAAATAAAGAGAAAAAATTAGAAGAAATAAATAAAGTGTTTCACTTAGAATACCTCGAGGAGCATAGTAAAAATAGATAAAGGGAGGGTATAGTGAAGAAAAGGCAAGGGATAATAGGCCTACTTTTTCTCCTTTCCATTTTCGCCCCAGAAGATATATTCCCCAGCAGGTGGCTATACCCAGAAGAGATTGGATAATTCTTACAGGTAAGAATCTATGTCCAAAAAGATGGTAACAAAAGCATAAAAACAGAGGATATAAAGGAGGGCGGAAGGCTGTAGGTTCACCCTGAGGGGAAGTATATCCTTTCCCTTTCCATAGGTTGATAGCCAAAAGGTCATAATCCTTAGCATCTTTTTCTACGGGAAGCGGAAAGGAGAGAGAATAGTAAATTCTCAAAATTAATCCGACCGTTATAAATACTAATATAAAAATTATGTTAAGTTTATTCTTATCCATTCTTTAATGAGATTCATCCTCAGGTGCCAAATCACCAGGACAAAATTCATTCTATAAATTCTTTCACTATATAAAGGGGACGTTTTTTTACCTCATCCCCTATTCTCCCTAAGTACTCTCCTATAATTCCTAAGCCTATCAGTTGAAGAGATCCCAAAAAGAGGATGGCCACCATCAAGGAAGCCCATCCAGGGACAGTGGCTTGGGTAAAAATCTTCAAGAAAATTACATACCCTGCATACAGTAAGGAAAAGAAAGCGGTTAAGAAACCAAGGTAAGTGAGTAGTCTTAAAGGAAAGAAGGAGAAGGATAATATTCCATCCAGAGCAAATTTCATCATCTTCCAGAAGGAGTATTTTGTCTTCCCAGAGAACCTTTTTTCTCTGACAAATTCCACACCACACTGCTTAAAACCAATCCAGGTTACCAGCCCCCTTAGGAACCTATGATGTTCTCTTATCTGCTTCAATACCTCTACTACCCTCCGGGAAAGAAGGCGAAAATCACCCGTATCCACAGGAATATCTAAATTAGCCAGGATTCTGAATAGTCTGTAATACAACCAGGCAGTGAACTTCTTAAAGAAAGATTCCCCTTCTCTCCCCTTCCTTTTAGCATATACTACATCGAAGCCTTTTTCCCATTCTTGGAGTAGCCTGGGTATAACTTCCGGAGGATCCTGAAGGTCAGCATCCATAATAATAATTACCTCTCCTTTTGCGTAATCCATACCTGCGGTTATGGCTATCTGGTGACCAAAATTACGTGAAAGGTTGAGTATTTTAACTCTTTTATCCTGATTGTGAAGAGAGGTCATTTTTTCTAAGGAAGAGTCCGTGCTTCCATCGTTTACAAATATTATTTCATAAGGTTTATCTATTTTTTTCATTACTTTGGTGATTCTGTAATATAATTCCTCTAAATTACCTTCTTCGTTATATACGGGAAGCACAATGGAACAGAAAAGAGGCACTTCTTCCACCATTTTTTGTATTATAACAGTTTTCCTCCTTAGGAGGATTTAAAAGGAAAGATTTCTTAAGATATTAACAATCTCCTCCACTTTTATTTTTCTCATGCATTCCGCTACCCCGTAGGGACAAGTATCTGGATGCTTCATTATCCCTTTGTTCCAGCAACCCTGACAGGAGAGAGGAGATTTTACAGGATAAAAATTTTGCCTTTTCCCCACTATAATTTCTGGCGCTGTAGGGCCAAAGAGAGCAATAGTGGGAGTATTAACTGCCAGAGCCAGATGCATCAGGCCTGAATCGCATCCGATGAAAAGATTACACTCAGAAAGTACTCCTGCAGCCTCGCGGAGAGAGGTTTTATCTACCAGATTTATACCCAGATTAAGGGATTTTTCGTTCTTTCCCATCTCTATTATTAAAGCAGAATATTTTCTCTTTAAAATCTCTACCAGGTTTACCCACTTTTCTCTCTGCCACTTCTTACATTCCCAACCGCTCCCTGGAGAGACGGCAATTTTTCCTTTTCTCTCTTTAAGAATAG
>CAZSGC010000111.1:0-3136 GCA_964606225.1 uncultured bacterium
GTTTCAATACCTTCCCATTGTAAAGTAGGATAGGTCTCTTTTTTATCGGGAGAGGGTACGGTAAGAAGCCAATTTTGAACATCTCCCGGTTGAAAATTATAAGGATCCGGTGAACGCACTCTTTGGTAAGTCCAACTCCACATTCCCTGAGCTTTAGATAGATAAAGTAGGAAACCATTTAAATAACGATTAATAACTATCTTACCAATCTCTGGTTCATAACATCCGGACCCATACCAGTGATAAGAGGCTGAATTCATTAATTTTTTCAGATATTCTTTTCTTATCTCTCTCCCTTGAGCAGAGGAAAAACAACAGATATCTAACCAGGGTGAAAGAGAATTTCTCGTTTCTATATTCAGAGTAGTAAAGGTAAGGAATCCCTCCTTTTTTAAAAAAGGCAGAATCACCTTTGCTACTCTCAACTTTGCACCTGCATTGGGTTCATCTATGGGGAAAAGGTAGAACTTTGGCCAATTTTCTTCTTGAGAAATTTTTCTTAATTCCTGGAGGATAGGAAGAACCATATCTTTTAAAAATTTTTCCCAAGAAGTTTTTTCTTCCAAAGGATGAAAAGAAGGGGCTTTAAAAATTAGCTGGTTATGAAAAGATAGAACTACCGGCTTTCCAGGGAAAACTTCCTTGTAAATATGCATAATCCTTCTGAGAAAGGATGTATCAAATTTTTTAACCTGTCCATTCTCTATTAAGAGGTCTCTTTCTGAATCAAAGAGACTTAAATGTAAACAGTTTATACCAATTTTCTTCATAAATTCCATATCTTCTTTTATCCTTTTCTCATTCCATTCTCTCCACCTCCCACAGTCAGCCCATAATCCCCAGAAAACATTTGGAGGGGAGCAAAGTTTAAAAGGATAAACTTTTATCTCTACCGGGAGGATGATCTTCCCTCTTTCTGTATGTATACCAATGTGTCCTTTATAAATACCTGGAGAAATAGTACTGGGAGCCTCTATTCTTAAGATATACTGTTGGTTAAAGCCAGGAGAAAGTGTCTGGGAGGAAAGCGGGGTTATAACTTCTGCAATAGTCTTATGCCATGAAGTCCAGGGAGACTCTCTTCTCTGCCAGTAGAGAATTTTTTGGAGAGAAAGACAAGAGGATGGAAAGTTAGAAGCAGAGGAGGAAAAGGAAGAAAGAGAAATATCTAAATTTTTTATTTTTTTCAAAGCAAAAATAGCAAATGGAATTATTCGGCTTTCCCCCTTAGCTACTGCTATTCTCAGCTTCTCTACCACTTCCTTCTCTTTTGGTTTGGATGTAGAGGTGATATTAGAGGGGTCGTCTCTCTGGAAGGGTATAAGCCCCACCTTCTTAAATTTATCGGGGATAGCAAAAGTAAGGGAAGGGGGAGAGACAACCCAAGGTTCGAAATCCTTATGTCCTGGCCAGACTAAACGTAAACGGCATTTTTGCGAAGACTTTTCCCCGAAGCGGATGCTTATGAAATTTTTACCTGGCTTGACATATAGAGGCAATAAAGTGGTAGTATCCAGGAGGAAGTCAAAAGGTCCTACTTTTTCAATAATGGCAGTTTTTTTAGGAAGCACCTCCCCATAGAATTTTATCCAAAATTCTTTTTTCCCTACGGTTTTCTTAAGAGAGATCCGCTGTTGCCTCCACCACCCTTTTTCTTTAAAGTGGTAAACATTTATCCATGTCTTCCCTTTGTCTAAGGAGATGTCCACATAATGAGAGGTTATACCACCATGGTAAGCACGAAAGAGGGTTTCTTCTTTTAACCGGGCTCCTGCTCGAGAACAACGAGGATTAAAGCCTAAAATAGGGAAGAGGGTATTTACTTTCAGGATTAATTCAAAATTTTGTTTTTCTGATGTAGAATTTTCAGACTTCCACAAAGAGGGGTGATGGAGATTTTCAAATAAATAGGAGGGTACAATATTTTTAAATGAAAAAGAATCTGTGCTCCAAATATATGGGATTACATATCTGCTTATACTCCCCGGATTAAGTATAAGAGAGGCTCCGTGGAAGATAGGTCCGGAGAGGACAAGAGGAGGGGAGTCGTTAATTTGTATAGATATATTTTGGGTTTGGAGAATTTTTCGGTTATGGTGAATGGAAACGCCTTCTATTATTAAGGTAAGGGGCTGAGGAGATTTCTGCTCAGAGTAAAAAAAGAATTTCTTACTCCCTTCAATCTCTACTTCTGTATATATGAAGGAGGGAAACACGATTATCAACAAAAAAAGAAATCCCTTCCATATCATTTCCTCTCCCTTTATGTAGATTTCCTCACTATTAAAGGAGGAGAGACAGTTATTTTCTGGGGGCTTACTTTTTTCTTCTCCAACTGGGAAAGGAATAACTCTACACTCCTTATAGCAATCTCTTCAATGGGGAAACCTACAGTGGTAAGAGGTACAGAGGCATATTCCCCTTCCGGGAGATTACCTGCTCCCACAATTGCTACCTCTTCTGGAACTTTGATTTTTTCCTCTTGAAATGCTTTGAGCAATCCTATGGCAACCCGGTCATTAGTAGTTATGAGTGCAGAAGAAGGAGAGAAAAGCGAAGAGAAAACTTTACCAATTTTATAGCCAAGTTCGTAAGAGTTTAACCATTCTCCTTCTTTTATCCACAGGTAGTTATGGGAAGTGACCTTTATCCCTGCTTCCCTCATGGCCCTTTCAAACCCCTTTCTCCGGGCAGAATGAAACCACCTTTGGTCATCGGGATTTAATATATAGAAAATCTTTCTATACCCTCTTTCCAGAAGATGAGTAGTAGCTTTATAAGCAACATCTTCTCTTCGCAGTAATACTTGCGGAAAATCAGAACATTCAATTCCATCGATTAAAACCACAGATAATCTTCCCTTTTTAACCTCATTTTTTAAAAACTGGAGAACTTCTCTATCTTCTATTTCGGAGAGAATCATCCCACAGACCCAGCCTGCTAATTCCCTTATTAACTCTTTTTCCCTATCTTTAGCCCAAGTAAAATCATAAATGAGAGATTGAAAACCTTTCTCTTTAAGAAGTTTAGCAATCAGATTTTGTCGTTGACTCCTTATGGGATACTCAATGAACCCTACCAAGGCTACGAAAAAGTTACCTCCCGTTCTTAAAGAATGAGCAAAGATGTTTTTGGC
>CAZSGC010000112.1:0-3089 GCA_964606225.1 uncultured bacterium
GAGAGTCAAGAGTTATCTCCGCTGGTTATGGAAAGGGGATCCGGAGGGATTTTTAGTCGCAGAGAATGAGAAAGGAATTCTGGGATTTATCTCTGTGCATTCGGAGTGGAGAGACTGGGAGGAGGGGAGGTGTGGAGAGATTCATGAGATAGTGGTGCGGGAAGAGTTTAAAAGGAAGGGAATAGGGAAAAGTTTATTTCTTGCTGCCATAGAGTATTTGAGAAGAAGAGGACACTCCAAAATCACTCTTTGGGTAGGAAAAGAGAACAGAATAGCCCGCCAGTGGTATAGAAGACTGGGTTTTGAAGAGGTATATATAGTGGGGGAGTGGGTGAGAATGAAGAAGATTATTGCCACTCCTCTATGACTCCTTTGAGTATTTCCGCCAGTTGACTCAGATCTTTTAGTTTTACCCTTTCCCTCTCTGTATGAGCCAAGGCAAGTTTTCCCGCTCCAAACACAACTGTGGGGATACCTTTTCGAAAGAAATTCTCTGCGTCTGTCCAGCTTCTCATTCCTCCTAAAATTGCTTTTCTTTTTCTTACCTGCTCGGTAACCTTAGAGAGAATCTTTACTACTCTCTCCTGGGGAGAAATCTCAAAAGGATAAGATATATCCGTTATCCTTATTCTATTTCCCTTTAAGGTAGATTTTATCTCCTCCAGTATTTTTCTTGGAGATACCGTGGGAACAAACCCTATGTCCATCTCCATAGTGCAGGAAGGAGGGACTATCATGGGTTCATATCCTCCTGTAATTTTCCCCACATTCACCCATCCACCTTCTGGAAAATAGGGATGGGATACCTTAAGGGAGGGAATCTCCTTGATTTTCTCATAAATTCTCCAGGCTTTGATTATGGCGTTTTCTCCCTCTTCCGGAACAGAACCATGAGCACTCTTCCCTTTAACCTCTATCTTTACTTCCACAGAACCGGCTTCTGCCACACAGATTTGAAAGTCTGTGGGTTCCAAAACAATAGCCCCTTGAGCTTGGACAGGTACGATTTCCGAACCCCTTCCTTTTTTCTCTTCGTCAGAGGTTATCACTACTTGGCAGGGATGGGAAGTTAACTCCAAGGCTACCAGAAGAGAAGCTAATTGTCCTTTAGCATCTATCACCCCTCTCCCTTTGAGGATATTCTTGCCTTTAAGGACGTAAAAGTTTCCATTACTAAAAGAGGCAAAAGTATCTATATGGGTGGAGATTAATAAATCTCCTCCTTCTCTTTTACCCACCAAGGAGGAGATTTCTTTCCGGGTGTAAATTTTTACCTGGAATCCTCTCTGGGCAAGGAGCCTGGTAAGAAGGGGAAACAATCTCCTCTCCTTTCCGGTAGGAGTAGGAATTTCTATCAGTTCCTTAAGCAGCCTTCTTATCTTTTCTTCCATCTCTTTTAAGTTTAACTCACAGAGAGATTTCTTGACAAATAAATCAGAAAATTTTATACTAAAATAACCGCAGAGAGAAATTAAGATATTGTGAGATAGAAAATATAACCCCCTCTGCGGTAAGAAGGGGGTGAAATTTTGATAAGATTGATAGTTGGGGCTATTCCTGTGGGAATAGCCTTTTTCTTTTGGGGATACTTTTTTCATAAGGTTAAAGCCCACCGACAACTTGCCAGCGCAGAAGAGAAGGCTAAGGAGATAATTCAGGAAGCAAAGAGAGAAGCAGAAAATTTAAGAAAAGATGCCGAGTTAACTGCTCGTGAGGAACTTTATAAACTTCGCAGTCAGTTTGAGAATGAGGTAAGAAGTAAGAGAGAAGAACTGGAGAGTAGAGAGGCAAAAATTATAAAGAGGGAGGAGAATCTGGAGAGAAGGGCAGAACTTCTGGAGATAAGAGAGAGGGATTTAGACCGTAGGCAGGAGGAGCTGGAGAATCAGAAGGATTTATTACAAAAAAGAAGTGAAGAACTTCAGGAACTTCTGGAGGAGGAGAAGAAAACTTTAGTGAGAATTTCTGGAATGGATGTGGATGAGGCGCGGAAAATTTTGATGGAGAGACTGGAGAAAGATTTAAGGGAAGAAGCAGCCCTAATGGCCAAAAAGATTGAAGAGGAAGCCAGAGAAAATGCGGAGAAGAAAGCCAGAGAGATAATTGGTTTAGCCATACAGAGATGCGCTACTGACCAGGTGGTAGAATCTACGGTAACGGTAGTTTCTCTCCCCAGTGAGGAGATGAAAGGAAGAATTATCGGCAGGGAAGGAAGGAACATCAGAGCCTTTGAGATGGCTACAGGAGTTAATGTAATAATTGATGATACCCCGGAGGTAGTGACTCTCTCCAGTTTTGACCCCTTAAGGAGAGAGATAGCCAGAATATCCCTGGAGAGATTGGTGGTTGATGGGAGGATTCATCCTGCTCGTATAGAGGAAGTGGTAAACAGGGTAAAAGAGGAAATTTATGAGATTATTAAAGAAGAAGGGGAGAAAGTAGCCTTTGAGGTAGGGGTGCATGATTTGCATCCTCAAGCCTTGGAACTCTTGGGGAAACTTAAGTTTCGAACCAGTTATGGTCAGAATGTGCTTCAGCACTCTAAGGAAGTAGCCATGGTGATGGGGATTATGGCTTCTGAGCTGGGTTTGGATTCCAAGTTGGCAAAAAGGATAGGTTTAATTCATGATTTAGGGAAAGCCTTGGACCATGAGGTAGAGGGTTCTCATGATATCATAGGCGCAGATTTAGCCTTAAAATTGGGAGAACCAGACGAAATTGTCCAGGCTATCCGGTGTCATCATGAGGCCGAACCCTGCACCAATATCTATGGGGTACTTCTCCAGGCAGCAGACACTATCTCTGCTGCTCGACCTGGAGCACGAAGAGAGACTTTGGAAAACTATGTGAAGAGGTTGGAGAAACTGGAAAATATTGCCAATTCTTTTCCAGGGGTGGAGAAAGCCTATGCTATTCAGGCAGGTAGAGAAGTCAGGGTGATGGTACAGCCAGATAAACTAAAAGATGAGGAGATTCATCTCTTAGCCAGGGATATAACTAAAAAGATAGAGAAAGAGATGGAGTTTGCAGGGCAGATTAAGGTTACTATTATTAGAGAAACTCGGGCAGTAGAGTATACTCGATAAAAT
>CAZSGC010000113.1:0-3062 GCA_964606225.1 uncultured bacterium
CTATAAGAGAGGGAGGACGCACTGTAGGAGCAGGAGTGGTTACCGAGATAATTAAATAGAAGAGATTATCTTTTACCATGAAAGAAAAAGATAAGATAGTGGAACAACAGAGAATAAGGGTAAGACTTAAAGCCTTTGATCACAGGATTTTAGACCAATCAGCCCGGGAAATTATTAAAACAGCAGAAAGAACAGGAGCAAAGACCGTGGGACCTGTTCCCCTTCCTACAAAAATTGAAAGATACACTGTTATAAGGTCTCCTCATATAGATAAGAGGTCTATGGAGACCTTTGAGATAAGAACTCATAAGAGACTTCTGGAGATAGTGGATCCTACCCTTAAAACTATAGATGCTCTGATGAAACTTAATTTACCTGCTGGAGTTCATGTAGAGATAAAACTGTAAAGATGATGGGATTAATAGGTAGAAAAATGGGGATGACGCAGGTTTTTTCTAAAGAGGGTATAGTTATCCCCGTTACCATAATAAAGACGGGTCCCTGTGTGGTGGTACAGAAAAAGACCAAAGAGAAGGATGGATACAACGCTCTACAGTTAGGTTTTGAAGAAGTTGAAGAGAAGAAGGTTAATAAGCCTCTTTTAGGTCACTTTAAGAAAGCAGGCGTGAAGCCGGTAAAGATTCTTCATGAGTTCAGATGGGAGAACGTAGAGAATTACAAGGAAGGGGATCTGATAACCGTAGACATTATTAAAGGATATAAATTTGTGGATGTGGAAGGGACCTCTAAGGGAAAAGGCTTTGCTGGAGTTATGAAGAGATGGGGGTTTTCAGGAGGTCCTGCTTCTCATGGAGCACATGGATGGCATAGAAGACCTGGCTCTATAGGAGCCAGTTCTTGGCCTTCTCGGGTGTTTAAGGGTAAAAAAATGCCTGGAAGGAAAGGAGGAGAGAAGGTAACGGTGAAGAGGCTGGAAATTGTGGAGATTGACGAGGAGAAAGGATTACTTCTGGTAAAGGGAGCAGTACCCGGACATAGAGGAAGTTATGTTTTTATTAAAAATCCGCAAAAGGCGTAAAGATGCTGGAATTGGAAGTTTACAACAAGAAAGGGAAAGTAGTAGATAAGGTGGGAGTAAAAGAAGAATTGTTTGGTGCTCCTATAAACAAAGCGATTCTCTATGAAGCCTTAAAGATGTACCTGGCTAATAGAAGACAGGGAACTGCAGCTACAAAAACCAGAGCAGAGGTTTCTGGAGGAGGGAGAAAACCCTATCCTCAGAAGCATACGGGAAGAGCCCGGGCTGGTTCCATAAGGTCACCTATTTGGAGAGGAGGAGGGGTAGTTTTTGGTCCTAAACCCAGAGATTACAGTTATACCATTCCTAAGAAGAAGAAAAAGTTAGCCTTTTGTTCTGCTCTCACTTCCTTACGTGAGGAAGGAAAGATTAAGATTTTGGATAAAGTTGAGGTTAAAGAAGGCAAGACCAAAGAGTTGGAAGAAATTTTAAATAACTTACAGATAAACAAGAAAATCCTCTTAGTGGTGGATAAAGCCTCTGAAGAGATAAAAAGAGCGGCTAAGAATATCCCTTACCTAAGATTAAGAGATCCTCTCTGTCTAAATACTTACGACCTTCTAACCACAGATTGGCTACTTTTCACTGTGGATTCTTTAAAGAAACTGGAGGAGAAGAGAGTATGAAGGCTAAGTTCCCTTCCCAGATTATTATTAGACCCTGGATAACTGAAAAGAGTATGAATCTAATGGAAAAGCAAAATAAGTACTTTTTCGAGGTAGCCAAGGATTCTAACAAATCTGAAATCAGGAAAGCAGTAGAAGAGATGTTCGGTGTGGAGGTAGTGAGGGTGAATACTTTTAAACGGAGAGGAAAAGTGAAGAGATTAAGATACTGGCAGAGAGGTAAAACCCCAGACCGAAAGATAGCGGTGGTCACTTTAAAAGAGGGAAATAAGATAGATATATTTGGATAGAGATGGGCATTAAACATTTAAAACCGGTAACCTCCTCTCAAAGGTTCAGGGTAGCACCTACCTTTGAGGAGATTACTAAGGAGGAGCCGGAGAAGAGTCTCTTAAAGCCTCTCCCTAAGAAAGCGGGCAGGTCTACTCAACAGGGAAGAATAACGGTGAGGAGAAGAGGGGGAGGTCATAAGAGACTTTACCGGATAATTGATTTTAAGAGAGATAAGGTAGATATGTGGGGGAAGGTATTGTCTATAGAATATGACCCCAATCGTTCAGCAAGGATTGCTCTTGTTCAGTATGAGGATGGGGAGAAGAGATATATTCTGGCTCCCGACGGATTGAAAGTGGGAGATAGGATAATGAGTGGTGAGAATGCTCCCCTGACTCCTGGAAACACCCTTCCTTTGGGTAAGATACCCGTGGGTATGATGATACATAATATAGAACTCTCCGTAGGTAAAGGGGGACAGTTAGTTCGTTCAGCGGGAGTGGCTGCTCAGTTAATGGCTAAGGAAGGAGAATATGCTATTGTGAGGCTTCCCTCTGGAGAGGTGAGAAAGATTAACTTAGAATGCAAAGCCACCATAGGTCAGGTGGGTAATATGGAACATAGAATGATTACCCTGGGTAAAGCGGGGAGAAGGAGATGGTTAGGGAGACGACCCAAAGTAAGAGGAGTGGCTATGAATCCTATTGACCATCCTTTAGGAGGAGGGGAAGGGAGAAGTCATGGAGGGAGAACCCCTGTATCTCCTTGGGGTAAATTAGAGAGGAAGACCCGGAAAAAGAAGGCTTCAGATAAATATATATTAAAGAGGAGAAAGGAGGCATGAGTCGGTCAGCAAAGAAAGGACCTTTTGTAGACCCCAAGTTACTTAAAAAAGTAAAGAAACTTAAAGAGAAAGGTGAACGTCGTCCTATAAAGACCTGGTCCAGAGCATCCACTATCGTGCCGGAGTTTGTGGGACAGGTATTTCTGGTGCATAATGGAAAGAGTTTTGTGAATGTCTATGTGACAGAAAATATGGTGGGTCACCGACTGGGGGAGTTCGCTCCTACCCGCACTTTTAAAGGTCATGGTGCTCATACAGAAAGGTCCCGGGCTCCTAAGTA
>CAZSGC010000114.1:0-2985 GCA_964606225.1 uncultured bacterium
ACTGGAAAGAGAGGAAGAAGAGAAACCTAAACCCCTCCAAGGACTCACCTTTGTTTTTACCGGTGCTTTACAAAACTATACTCGTTCGGAAGCAGAAAATCTGGTGAGGGAACTGGGTGGAGAGGCTTCCTCATCTGTCTCCCGCAGGACTAATTACGTGGTAGTAGGAGAAAATCCTGGTTCCAAACTGGAGAAAGCAAAATCCCTGAGTATCCCCATTCTTACCGAAGAAGAATTCATAGAAATGATAAATAAACTCAAAAAGCCCTAAACTCCTCACCTACCCTCCTTGGTAAGTTATTAACCATTTCCCACCGTAGGAAAGAAGAGAAACTATTATCCCCGCCATTATAACGCCCATAATGATAGAGACTAAAGCGTATCTGAACCTGATCTTGAAAATCACAGCAGCGATACTACCTGTCCAGGCTCCTGTCATGGGAAGAGGAATTCCTACAAAAATAGCCAGCCCTATAGCCTCGTATTTTTCCACCAGCCTGGCTCTCCTTCGCGTTCTCTCAAAAAGCCAGTCAAAAAATTTCCGCCATAATCTGAACCTGCGGAACTTCTCAGCCACAGGTTCCAAAAATAGGAGAAGAGGAATCACCGGAACCAAGTTTCCTAAAAAAGATAGGAGAAAAGTTTTCCATAAAGGTAGATGAAATGTTACCCCTAAGGGAATACCTCCCCGCAGTTCCGCAACTGGTAGAGTAGAGACCAGAAAAACACTCCACTCGGGAGAAATTCTACCCAAATTCTGAAAAAATAAAATTACTCTTTCCATCCATATTCTCCGATAAGAGGGACAAAAACGCATCCTCCCATATTCTCTTTCCTGAGACCCCTTTTTGTCTTGATCACTCTTATTAGATCTTGAGAATACCTGCTACCTACAGGAAGGACCAAACGTCCCCCTAAATTAAGTTGCTCCAGAAAAGGAGAAGGGATATCCGGACTGGCAGCAGTAACCACTATGGCATCGTAAGGAGCAAATTCTTCCCATCCACGGGTCCCATCTCCCACTTTAAATTTAATATTGCTATAACCCATTCCTTTAAGAGTCTCCTCTGCTCTCTTCAAGAGAGAAGGTATTCTCTCTACAGTATAAACTTCCTGAGCCAGTTCTGCCAGAATGGCAGTTTGATACCCAGAGCCAGTTCCTATCTCTAAAACTCTCTCCTCACCTTCCAGCATCAGCAATTCGGTCATCAGAGCCACCATATAAGGCTGAGAAATGGTCTGTCCTTCTCCAATAGGTAAAGGGTAATCATTATAGGCTTCCTCCCAGAGTTCTGAAGGTAAAAATAGATGTCGAGGAACTTTTAAAAAAGCCTCTATTACTCTCTTATCTCTTATCCCCCGGGATTTAATCTGGGTCTCTACCATTCTCTTACAAGCAGAATCCCAGTTTTCTTTTCTCTTCAAAGATTCCTCCATACTAATTTAATAAACCTTAAAGTATCTCGCCAAGGTTTTATCTTGCTTCTTTTGGTGGAATCCTCTAAGTAAATAGTAGTAATAGGCACCTCCACTATCCGGAATCCTTTCTTACCGGCCTTAATAAGGATTTCTGACTCAATCTCAAAATGGGAACATTCCAAATTTACTTTCTCCACCACCTCTCTCTTAATAAAACGAAAACCACATTGGCTATCTCTCACTCTCTCTCCACACAAAAGAGAAGTCAGCCAGGAAGTAATAATATTGGTGAGATATCTGACAAAGGGCATATTCTGAGGGTTATACATCCGAGAACCAACTACAATATCTGCTCCGCTCTCTTCTGCTTTTTTAAGCATCTTAGGAATCTCTTCTGGAGCATGCTGTCCATCGCCATCCAGAGTAATTACTCCTTCCAAATTTTTTTTAAGAATATACTTAAACCCTGTTTTAAGAGCCTCTCCTTTTCCTCTATTCATTGGGTGCCTCAAAACGGTGGCTCCCGCTTTTTTGGCCTCCAGAGAACTCCTGTCTTTTGACCCATCATCTACCACCACAATCTCTTCAACTATCTTCAGTTGCTTAATTCTCTCCACTACTCCCCCTATTCTGTCTTCTTCATTATATACGGGGATAAGTGCAGCTACTTTCATCCTTCTCCTATCTTTTCAAAAATCATCCATTGGGTAGGGTATTTTCTTACATATTTCTCTATTAGAGAAGCAATTTTTTGTGTCTCTTTCCTTACCACACTCTCCTTATCCCCCTTTTCTATCTCCCAGGCCTTTTCCAAGTACAGGCAGTACTTACCATTTTTCTCCCAGAGAGTAAAACCAGGAAGAATAAGTGCTCCGGTATGATAGGCTAACAACACCGGCCCTCGGGGAAAATATACCTCTCTTCCTAAGAACTTCACCTTTACTCCTTCCGCATTGAATAACCTATCTCCTAAAATGGCTACCCCGTATCCCTTTCGTAGTGCCTCAAAGGACTTCTTTATCCCCAGTCCCACAGGGATTACTTCCATTCCCGAACCGGTCCGATTGCGAGTAAATATTCTATTAACCCACTTATTCTTTTGAGGGAGAACAATGGCTTTTATAGGTTTACCTCTGTGGGCAAGAAAGGCTCCTCCCCATTCCCAGTTGCCCAGATGAGCAGTGAGACAAACAACTCCTTTACCTTGGGAAAAAGCCTCTTCTAAATATTCCCACCTTTTAGATTGTATCCATCTGTGAAGGTTGCTTGAACTTAAGCGAGGAAGATAGAGAAAATCTGCTACAGTCCGAGCAAAATTATAGTACACCTCTCTACTCATCCTCAAAACCTCTCTTCCCACCTTTCCAGTTATCCAAGAGAGGTTCTTATATACTATCTTTCGGCGAGTAGGAGAAAAGAAATAAAATAAATCAGCAATTCGAAAAGCAATAAAGTACCTCAAAGGAGAGGGTAAATTTAAAGCCAGAAAACTTGCTAAAAGATAGAGTAGATAAAGCATCATGTTCCTGATAAATATAACACACTAAACTTTTATCCGTAAACTTG
>CAZSGC010000115.1:0-679 GCA_964606225.1 uncultured bacterium
TATCAAAGCGGTAAGAGAAGTTACTGATCTTCCTCTCTTTCTGGATACTACGAACTTGGAGGCTATGAAGGTAGGGCTGGAAATGGAAAAGGATAAGGCAGTGATAAACTCTATCTCTGTAACTCCAGAGAGAATGGACACACTATTGCCTCTTATGAAGGAATATAACTGTAAATGTGTGGCCCTTCTCATCGGGAAGGAGGGAATGCCCAGAGATGCAAATGAGAGAGGTGCTTTAGCCTGTGAATTTTTGGCTCGAGTGGATGAAGAGGGAATACCACATCAAAACATTTACTTCGACCCTATTGTCCTCCCCCTTCCTTTTCAGCAGGACCAGGTGGTGGCTACTTTAGAGTTCATGAGTATGTTCAAGGAGATGCTCCCAGACTGTTTTTCTACCTGTGGATTATCAAATGTTTCCAATGGTGCTCCTGAAGGACTTCGTCCCCTGATTAACCGAACCTATCTAATGATGCTTTCTAAGTATGGTCTGGACTCTGCCATAGTAGATGCTTTTGATGAGGAATTGATAAAAATGGTAAGAGGGGAAAGGAAGGAAATAGTAGAACTTATTCATAGGGTGATGGAAGGAGAAAAAGTAAATTTAGAGGGGCTCTCGGAGGAAGAGAGAAATTACGTAAAGACTGCAGAAGTGCTTCAGGGGAAATCTCTCTACTCC
>CAZSGC010000115.1:689-2971 GCA_964606225.1 uncultured bacterium
TACTCCCATTCCTGGCTGAAAGTATAATGAAAAAATTTCGGGTAAAATTCCTCCCTTGGGGAAAAGAGGTGGAGGTTCCTCCCGGTACGGATATTCTTACCGCCGCAATCTTGGGAGGGATAGGAATAACCTCTTCCTGTGCGGGAGAAGGAGTATGTGGGAGATGTAAAGTAGTGATTAAAGAGGGTAAATTTGAGACCGAACCCTCAGGAAGAATTACTCGCGAAGAAAGGGATAAAGGTATAGTTTTAGCCTGTAGAACTACTATTCATTCGGATTTGGTAGTGGAGGTCCCTCCCTCTTCCCGACTGGAAAGGGGCAGCATTTTAACTGAAGAAGCCAAAATTACTCGCTTAGCAGGTCTCTATGTTCCAGGAGTAGAGGTAGAAGAGGAGGTAGCCTTAAAGGAAAGAGTAGCTTTTCTTCATTCTCCTCTTTCTACCAAACTCTATCTTCGTATTCCTCCGCCTACCTTAGAGGACAATATCTCTGACCTGGAAAGGCTTTACCGGGAGATTAGAAAAAAGTTGGATATTCCCCTTATGCAAACCGGACTGGCTAATGTAAAAAAATTGGGAAGAATCTTGAGGGAGAGTAACTGGGAAGTAACCGTCACCTTAGGGAAGAGAAACGGAACCACGGAGGTAGTTCTAATAGAACCAGGAGATACTTCCGAGAAGAACTTCGGCATAGCGGCGGATATTGGAACTACTACCATTGTGGCACAACTGGTAAACCTGAATACTCGTAAAGTCCTTTCTACCAAAGCCTCTTTCAATCCCCAGGCAAGTTTTGGAGAGGATATAATCACCAGAATCATAATTGCCGAGAAAGAAGAAGGCTTAGAGAAACTCCATCATGCAGTTATAGATGCTCTTAACGAACTTATTTCCTCTATAGCTGAAGAAAGAGAGATACCCTTAAGTGATATAACTGCGGTAATGTGTGCAGGAAACATGACTATGACCCATCTCCTTCTCCGGGTAGACCCTTCCTATATAAGGCGAGAACCCTATGTTCCTACCGCAAATTTTATGCCCGTAATAAGAGCAGCAGAGGTGGGAATAAAGGTCAATCCTCGGGGACTACTGGCTACCTTACCCGGTCCCGCTTCTTTCGTAGGAGGAGACATCACCGCAGGAGTTCTGGCTACAGGAATTGATGAAGTGGAAGAACTATCTTCTCTCATAGATATCGGGACTAATGGGGAAATTGTATTGGGGAATCGGGAATGGATGGTTTGTTGTTCAGCCTCCGCAGGACCTGCTTTTGAAGGAAGTGGAGTAAAGTGTGGAGTGAGAGCCAAAGAAGGGGCCATACAAAGTGTTAAGATAGATCCTCGGAAAAAGAAAGTAGAGGTCTCCACCATTGGGAATGCCTCTCCTGTAGGCATATGTGGTTCGGGCTATGTAGACCTTCTGGCAGAACTTTTCCGAGAGGGGATTATAGAGAAAAACGGGAATTTGAATCCTTCCGCTTTTGGAGTGAGGGAAGGAGAAGAGGGGCTGGAATTCTTGGTAACCAGAGGTAGAGAAGGGGATATTGTTATCACTCAGCCTGATATAGAGAATCTGATCCGTGCCAAAGGAGCCATATTTACTGCTTTTTCCATATTAGTGGAGAAGATGGGGTTGAGACTGGAGGATATACAGAAAATTTATGTGGCAGGAGGATTTGGTAACTACCTGGATATTGATAACGCTGTATTTATTGGATTACTTCCGGATATAGAAAGAAATAAATTCCAGTTTGTGGGTAACTCCTCTCTCACTGGTGCCCGTCTTTCTCTTCTCTCTTACCCTGCTTACATGAAAGCCAGGGAAATTGCCAGTAAAATGACTTATATAGACCTTTCTACCGACCCTTCCTATATGGACCGTTTTGTAGCCTCTCTCTTCCTTCCCCATACAGATTTAAATCTCTTTCCTTCTGTAAAGGCAGCCCTGGAAAGGAGGGGCTAAAGATTTTTCTCTATGACTGGGATTGGAGTAGCAGGTAAGGGAGGTAGTGGTAAGACTACTCTGGCAGCTTTGATAATCAACTATCTCCTGCAAAGAGGAGAAAGACCTATACTGGCAGTAGATGCAGATCCCAATGCCTGCTTAGGGGAAATGCTGGGAATAGAAGAAGTCACTACTCTGATGGATAAAGCAGAGAGTCTTCTCCAACTCAAAGATAAGTTTCCACCCGGAGTAAGTAAGGACGTATTATGGGAGATGGGGCTTCAGGAAGTTATAGTGGAAAGAGAGGGTTTCGACCTTTTGGTGATGGGGAAAACAGAA
>CAZSGC010000116.1:0-2902 GCA_964606225.1 uncultured bacterium
CCAGACCTGAAGTAGCGTATCCACCGGGACTGTTTATATAAAGATAAATATCCTTCTCAGGGTCTTCTGACTCTAAGTAAAGCATCTGGGCAATAACTAAATTAGCCACGTTATCATCGATGGGCACACCCAGCATGATTATACGGTCTTTTAGAAGACGGGAGTAGATATCGTAAGCCCTCTCATATCTTCCCGTCTGTTCAATTACTATAGGTACCAGCATTTTTACTCCGCAGGTATAATTATACCTCCTTTTTCTCTCCAAGTTTGGCGTCTGATAGCCAGCCTCCTGGCTTCCTCAGGGGTAAGGATTACTTTCCTCTTCTTTTTGATTTTCATTTTACTCTTTAAAAATTCTATCACCTTTTCCCGCTCCATGGTGTCTCTTAAGTCCTCTTTATTCTCTTCCGGGAGCCATCGTCTCTTCTCCTCCTCACTTCCTTCCTCACTTATCTTCTTTCTCCTTTTCTCCAACTCCTCCTCACTTACCTGGATGTTGTAACGTCTGGCTATTTCCTTAATAATCAGAAACCTTTTTATTTCCTGAAGTGCCTGTTCTTTTTCTTCCTCCTCTCTTAGGGTACTCCCTCCCACACGATAATAATTTCTCACTTTTTCCAGAAGAGAAGGAGGTATTTCCATCTTGGATTTTTCTATTACCTTATCCAGGATTTTCCTTTCCAGCATTTCTCTTTCCCGGGCCCTGGCTAATTCCTCCAGTTCTTCCCGAATTTTTTTCCGTAAATCTTGGAGAGTTCCTACTCCTCCCATCCTTTTTACAAAATTCTCATCCAGGGCAATCAGCCTCTTTTCCTTAATTCCTTTTACCTTGAATCTATAAGTTACTTCTTTATCTTTTTCTTTAACTTTAACCTCCTTCTCCTCTCCCGGATAAACTCCAGTAAGTGCTTTTTCTATAGATGGGGAGAAAGACTTATCCCCTAAGGTAAATCTTATATCTTTAGCAGAGCGAATCTTTTTCCCCTCCACATAGACCTCCAGATCCACCACTAATATATCACCCTTAACCGAAGGTCTCTCTTTTACCTCTCTATACTCTGCCCATTCCTCTCTTTTCCATTGAATTATAGCCTCCACATCCTCATCGGTTACCGAGATTTTCTCCTCCTCCACTTCCTCTCCCTCAAAATCTCCTAACTCAATAGGTGGAATCACTTCTACCTGTGCTTTAAACTTCAAACCCTTACCCTCGCCGAACTCTAATACTTCTATTTCTGGAGAGGAAACTGCTTGAAGACCTTTCTCTTCTATGGCCTTCTGGTAGAACTCATCTACTAAGGCTTGTTTTACCTCTTCTTCTATAACTTTACGAAAGTGTAACTTAAGAAGGGGAAGCGGGACTTTCCCTTTTCGGAAGCCAGGCACAAAGGCATCCTTCTTAATTCTCTGGTAGGCTTCGGTTAAACGTTTATTTACTTCCTGAGGAGGAAGTTGTATCTCTAATTCTTTAAGAAACTCTTTCTTATCCTGAACGCTGACTTCCATCTTCATCCCCATTTATTAATTTAGAGCGGGTGAGGGGCCTCGAACCCCCGACCTCCACGTTGGCAACGTGACGCTCTACCGGCTGAGCTACACCCGCACCTATGTTATTTTACCAAAACTAAGAGATAAATTACCAATCCTTTTAGTGCGAGAGGGGGGACTCGAACCCCCACGGGTTTCCCCACTGGATCCTAAGTCCAGCGCGTCTACCAGTTCCGCCACCCTCGCCTCCCTTGATTATACCGCAAATTCCCTCCTCTGCAAATCCTTTGCGCAACATAGCGGTGCATCGTTATGCATGGGAGTATCCCCGATTTCAGACCGGAGATGTTTACAGTGGGATAGAGGAAGCCAAGATCATTTAGGAGATGAATAAAGTAGTTCCCAGAGCCACCTTCAGGTTGACTGTTTGTGTAGTGAATCCTCTTGAAGTATCAAGAAAAACTTAAAAGTAAGGATTATTCGCCTGAGTTATGGGATGCATGGCATGACCCGCCCTCTCTCGATTGCCAGGGCACGCATAATCTCCTTAGCTGAGAAGATGAGAACCCCTACGGAGTTCCAACCACTGCATCATTTTGGGTTCTTAATCGTGTGCTTTCTTCCATGACCAATGGTGTTGCTCTTGCAGAGACGTAGGCAGTCGCTTTTATGAGAGGTTTCTGTGAGCCGGATGAGCAGGCTGCTGCAGAAAAGGTAGGCACAGGGTTGATAATGGCTCTTCTTGGGGTAAGAGAGTTTACCAACTTAGGCAACCTGTGTGTGGATGATGTGTTCAGTGCCGAACAACTGGTCATAGATATGGAGATTCTGGATTTTATAGAGAAACTGATAGAGTCCACAGAAATTCCTGAATGTTTGCTGGATAAAGAGGGCATTATAGAGTCAATCCAGAGAGCAGTGGAGATAGGACAGGGATTTCTTACTGATGAGAAGAGTGTCACTCATTACAAAGAGATTTATAAACCCATGCCTCTCTTTAAGCATAATTACAGTCATGGCTGAAGAAAGTCCGGTCACTGAGAGAAAGAGCGATAGAGGTGGTCAGAGAAAGGATAAAGAATCATGGGTATCATCTCGAGGATGATGCCTGCAGAGAAACATCTTATGGAAAAACTGTGTACCATAATATAGCCGAAGTTTAAGATGTGGTGCCTCATTGATCGTCTCAGAAAGTTACAGTTTGAAAAAGGCTGAAGATCTCAGGTGCCGATAGGGATAAGGGAAGGGGAGAAGAAATCCTGTTTCTTTTCCCAACCCGGTTACTTTTGCTTTTACGGAAGTATTGTGCTAACTTAAAGGTAAGGTTCTTATGGAAAGGAGGATACCTTGATAAAAAAAGATTCGTTGGTGAAGTTTGATTTCACTTTAACTGTAAATGGAGAGGTTATTGATT
>CAZSGC010000117.1:0-2857 GCA_964606225.1 uncultured bacterium
CTCCATTACTGTTTTCTGCATTTTCATGACCCTCTTTCCTCCTTTCCTGTGGGAGTATAACTCTCAAGAGGAGGTTTGTCAATGGAAAATAGAATTTTTGGTTTCTCCATGAATGTGGATTTGGGGTATAATTCTTTGGAAAAGATGGAAGTTTTTATTCATTTATGGATTAAACTTAAGACTTATGACTTAGTGGCTCTCACTGCTTTGCAAACTCTTAAGGAAGAGTTAGGATATAAGAATATATTGAAAGACTTGGAAAGAGAAGAGTACTGGGGTGTAAAAGTGAGGGTAGAGGATAGAAAGGCTCTGGATAATCTGGCGAAAGAATTTACCACACGAGTAAAAATTTTTGTTAATCCCAATAAGCATTCCTGGAGGGTGGAAACGGGAGATTTTTCCCCTGAAAGGAAGCCCATTCTTAAGGGAGAAGGGAAAGGAGTCTATCAAGCGGAGATTCTTACCCGCTGGATGGAAGATCAAAAGGAGAAACTTGCCCTTTTTTCTCTTAAGAAGACCTGGGGTTACGGGGAGAAGATAAGAGAGGTAAGGAGAGGAATTTTGTGGAGAATGAAGATACAGGCTTCTGGGCCAGAAGAGGTGAAGAAGTGGATAGAGGAGATAACTGTAACCCGTAGTCTAAATCAAGGCCTTCTTATAAATCCTCATGCTGAACATTTCCATATATTGAGAATTCAGAAAATATGAGATCACTTACCTATCGGAAGGCAGGAGTGGATATAGATAAAGGAGAAAGTTTTGTAAAGAGCATCTTACCCCTGGTAGAGAAGACCAGAAGGGAAGGGGTGCTTACCTCCTTAGGAGGATTTGCGGGTATGGTTTCTCTTCCCGGGAGAAAATTTAAAGAACCCGTGATTGTGGCTTCCTGTGATGGAGTGGGCACAAAACTTTTACTGGCTTCTCTGTGGGGAGATTTCTTCTCTGTAGGGATAGACCTGGTAGCCATGGGAGTAAATGATATCCTTACTGTGGGAGCCTTCCCTCTTTTCTTCCTGGATTATATAGGAACTTCCAAACTTAGAGTGGAAGAGGCTCGCAGGGTGATAGAGGGCATTGTAGAGGGTTGCCAGCAGGCAGAGTGTACTCTTTTGGGAGGAGAAACTGCGGAGATGCCCGGTATGTATCCACCTGGAGAATATGAGTTAGTGGGCTTCGCCATAGGCTTGGTAGAGAAGGAAAGAATTATAGATGGGAAGAGAATCCAGAAAGGGGATATTATACTGGGATTGGCTTCTTCTGGACTTCATTCTAACGGTTACTCTCTGGTGAGAAAGATAATTTTTAAAGGGAAAAGAAGCAGGAAAGAGAAGAAGGAGTTTCTTAACTCCTGGGAAGAGAATTTAGGGAGAAGATGGGGAGAGGAGTTACTCAAACCTACCCGCATATATGTGCAAGGAGTAAAAAGATTAATGGAGAAAGGTTTTCAAATAAAAGGAATAGCCCATATCACAGGGGGAGGGATTCCCGGTAATCTGGTAAGGATTATTCCTCAAGGGCTTAGAGCCCGTATTAAGGTGAAGAACTGGGAAATTCCTCCCATATTCTCGCTTCTTCAGGATATGGGAAGAATTTCAGATGAGGAGATGTTTAAGGTCTTCAATATGGGCATCGGACTTATTTTAGTGGTAGAGGAGGAGAAGGGGATAAGAGATACTTTAGAAAAGGGAGGGGAGAAGGTTTACTTATTGGGGAAGATGGAAGAGGGTAAGCGAGAGGTCATACTGGAATGAATTTCTTAATCACCGGAAAACCAGGGGTGGGTAAAACTACTGCTATAAAGAAACTCCTAAGTTTTATCTCTAACTACCGGGGTTTTTTAACCGAAGAAATAAGGAGGAAAGAGAGGAGAGAAGGTTTTATACTAAAAAATTTTAAAGGTGAAGAAGAAGTATTTGCTTACCTGAACTTCTCCTCTCCCTGGAGAGTGGGTAGATACGGGGTTAATTTGGAAGTTCTGGAGAGATTGGGAGTGAAAGAAATAGAGGAAGGACTAAAGGATAGGAAAGTGGAATGGATAGTGATTGATGAAGTGGGTAAAATGGAAATGTTTTCTTCCCGTTTTCAAGAAGTTTTAAAGGAAGCACTTAACAGTGATAAGAAAGTTCTGGCTACCATAGGGGAAAAGTATCTTTCTTGGGTGAAAGAGGTGATAGAGGATACTTCTCTTTCTTGGTTGATAGTTCTTACTCCTCAAAATCGGAATTCTCTAAATATGGTTAAGGGAATACCGGAGATTGCAGGGGGTAAGATATGGCTCGGAGCAAAAGCAAAATAAAGAGGAAAAGGCATAAATGGGCTTTAAAAAGAAAAAGGAGAATAGAAAAGAAGAAAAAAGGAGAAACCAACAAATGAAAGTATCTTTTTATGGGGAAATAGGAGGGGCGGGAGATGTATTCTGACCTGAAAGGGAAGGTTGCAATTGTGACAGGTTCAGCCTCAGGAATTGGGAAGGTTATTGCAAAGATTCTGGTTAGGGAAGGTGTAATCACTGTTGTTGCGGACATAGATGTTGAGAATGGTAAAAGAACAGTTGAGGAGCTGAACAGGGAAGGTCCTTCTAAGAATATCTTTATCCATACGGATGTATCTGAGAGGAAAAGTGTTGAGAGCATGGTTGATGAAGTCGTAAAAAGATTTGGGAAAATCGACATCCTTGTTAACAATGCAGGTATAAACATACCAAGGTTGCTTGTTGATCCGAAGGGGAAGCAGGAGATTACAGATGAGATATGGGAAAAGATAGTCTCAATAAATCAGAAGGGAACATATCTCTGCACTCAGGCAGTTGTAAGGCATATGATAAAGAGGGGTAATAATGGTGTCATAATTAATATCT
>CAZSGC010000118.1:0-2856 GCA_964606225.1 uncultured bacterium
GTTTGAGCCGTGGATTATTTAAGAAGCCTTTTATATTCTCCTCACTACCAGTAAGGAAATTATCCACGCATAAAACCTCAAAATCCTCTTGGAGAAAACTTTCTACCAGATGAGACCCAATAAATCCCGCTCCACCGGTAACTAAGATTTTTCCAGTCAATTTCTTCCTCCCTTTATACTTTGGTGGCTAAATAATCTTTAATCTTCCCTACTACTTTTGGTTCCACCAGTGCTTTCACCCTTACCCCCTCTTCTTCCATCCTCTCCTCCAGTATTTTCCCATGATTATGAATAAGAGAAAGAAGGCTCAGTTTCTCCAAAGGGAGGAAAACCTCCACTTCTTCTCTCAAGTTCTCCAGTTCCTTCATTATTCTTTCCTTAAGTTGAGATATTCCCTCCCCTGTCAAAGCACTTACCAGTACCCCCTCCGGAAACTTTCTTTTCAGGCGTGCTTTCTCAAATTTATTAAGGAGGTCTACTTTATTTAAAACCTGGATTAGGGGCTTATCCAGCACTTCCAGTTCTCTAAGCACTTCTCTTACCGCTTTCCTCATTTCTTCCCTCTGAGGATGGGAAGCATCTATTACCTCCAACAAAATATCTGCATAGACCACTTCTTGCAAAGTAGCCTTAAAAGAGGTAAGCAACTGATGGGGAAGTCTACGGATAAACCCTACCGTATCTACTAAAATAACAACTTGATGGTTAGGAAGAAATAATTTCCTCATCCGGGTATCCAGAGTTAAAAAGAGTTTATCTCCCGAGGGAAGTTGAGAATGGGTTAAAGTATTAAGAAGGGTAGTCTTGCCGGAGTTAGTATATCCTACTATGGCTATAGTAGGTACTCCTCGTTTCTCTCTCCTTCTTCTCAGAACTTCCCGATGAAGGGAAGCCTTGGATATCCTTCTTTTAAGATGCTGTATTCTTCCTTTAATTCTCCTTCTGTCATACTCCAGTTTCTTTTCTCCTGGACCCCGAGTTCCAATCCCTCCTCCCAATCGGGAGAGTTCCACACCTTTGCCAGTTAAGCGAGGGAGAAGATACATTAACTGGGCTAACTCCACCTCAATTTTCCCTTCTTCGGTATGTGCATGCTGGGCAAAAATGTCCATGATTAATTGAGTGCGGTCAATAACCCTCCTTCCTATGCATTCCTCCAGATTTCTCTGTTGAACAGGATTTAACTCATTATCAAAAATAACCAAGTCCACATCATGTTCTTCTGCCAAATGAGAAATCTCCTCTGCCTGACCTTTACCCACGAAGAAAGCAGGATTAGGAGCCTGGAGTCTTAAAAGAATTTCCTTCACTACCCTAGCACCTGCAGTGGTAGCCAGACTGGCAAGTTCCTTAATAGAATCCTCTTCCCCTTTTCTCCCTACTAAAAGGGCTTTTTCCATTACCGATTCTGGAAGTGCTCTGCTAACTTCTCTATTTCTTTCTTCTCCACCTTTTCCTGGAAGGAGAGAGAAGAAATAGCGTGTTTATAGAGCAGATGACTATTTTTCCCTTCTCTGAGAAGAATAGTAAAATTATCGAAACTGCTAATTTCTCCTTCTAAGGTTTTGCCGGAGAGCAAAATAACTTTAACTTTTGCTCCTCTTCTTTTTAACTCACTCAACAACTTATCCTGTAAAGTCATAGTGTGATTTTACCCTATTTTCTTTTAATTCTCAAAAACCACACCAAGGAAAAGAGAAATATAAATAAGATTCCGCTTACCACAAAGGGTCCTCTCACCCCTATAAGGGGAACCGGAGAGAGAAAAACTTCCCCGTAAGGGTGCCTAAACGGGAACTTTCCTGGGTTATTCTCTGAACCAGTAAAGGAAATACAGGAACAATCAGAGATGCGGTAACTCCAGCAGCCAAGGCATTAATAAAGAGCCTCTTTCTCCACTTAAGTATAGGATTATAGCACGGTTATATCCAGATATAAGTTCAAAAAGAGGAAGAGAGGAAAATTCTGCTCTTTCTTACTCTTTTATATTCCTGATAACCTGAGAGATAAACTCCTCGATTTCCTTTATTCGTTGAAGATTTCTATATACTTTTTCCATATCCAGATATAGATAGTCGTGGACAATTATATTTCTGAACTTCACTAAATCGCCCATTTTCACTGCAAGTTCTTCTCCAATTATCCGGTGCCTTTTTAGTATTTCCATTGTCTCGGCATAGGTCTCCGGAACTTCCCATCTATTCATGGTAATAAGATGATTCCCTATATCGATACATGCTTCTATACATACCTGTAAATTGCGAAGAGCCAAATCCTGTAACTTCCAGTCGGTGAGAAATTGCTCCTTCTTAGCCTTTCTTATTTCTTTAAGACGACGTAGATATTCTTCTATTTTCTTTACCCGATTAACAATGACTTTATTTACCATACTTCTCCCTAAGTTGCTTCCACTCTAAAGCCCTTAATTTCTCCATTTCACTGTAAAAATCTATTACCTTTACTTCAAACTGTATTCTCTTTTCTTCATCTCGAGAAAAAAGGAGTTTCCCAGTTTTAATAACCTCAAATTGGAGGGAAAGAGGAGCCTCATTTAAAATAACCAAATCTACCTCATCGGTTTTAAGCACTTGGTTAAGGACGCCCATTAATTCTAACTTCTTCTCCCAAAAGTTCTTCTTTTCTTCTGAAAGGTAAACCGCAATATCCACATCACTTAAGGGAGTGCTTTCTCCTCTTCCATAGGAACCAAAAACATAAGAGAAGAGCACGGATTTATTTCTACTTAACTCTTTACCCAAGCGGGGAAAAAGAGACTCTATGGAATGAGAAATCTTTTTATATCTAATCATCTTTCTCCGTTATTGTAAATACTCACCCCTTTCGCCGTCAAGTTAT
>CAZSGC010000119.1:0-2743 GCA_964606225.1 uncultured bacterium
ATTCTTTCCACTTTTTCTCGGATAATTTTTTTAATCAAAGAGTTAAACATTTCTTCTTCTATCCCTTCTTTTCGTATTCTCTCAATCTCTTTCCACAATTCTTTCTCTCCCTCTTTTAGTCTTTTCTTCTCTGTAAAGAGATAAAAAACGAGGGCGCCTTCATCCCATCCCCACAGAGAGAAACTTCCCACCAAGTAACCCAAAGATTTCTGGTCTCTAAGTTGACGGAAGAGAGGAGAAGACTGGTCAGAGAGGTAGGTGAGAAGTACTTCCAGAGGGTAAAGATGGGGAGAATTTATAGGAGGAGTGGGGAAGGCTATTAGAATAGCAGATTCTTTAAACTTCTTTCTCTCCTGGATTCTTTTCTTACGGAAACTTGCTCTTTCTCTTTTCCAGGAAATCCCGGGGGGAATTTTCTCAAAATTTCTCTTTAAGTAAGAAAGAACCTTCCTCTCTTCTATGTCTCCTCCTACACCTATAACCATATTTTTCCCACGAAGAAGATGGGAAAAATAGAATTCTCTCACCTTTTCCCGGTTTATTCTTTTAATACTTTCCTTCTCTCCCAGGGGAGAGAGGGAATATGGGTGCCCGGTAAAGAAATGTTTACGAAGGCGATAAAAAGCGTAGGAGAAAATATCCTCTTCCCGTAAAAGAATCTCCCTTATCATATCCTTTTTGACTTTCTCTATTTGGGAGGAGGGGAATTCTGGTTTTAAGAGAATCTCCTTTCCCGCTCTTAAAGCCAACCAGAGGTCCTCACGCGGAAGAATAATGGAAAGACCTAAGGAATTGTTGCCTGAATAGGTGCTTATCTCTCCTCCCTTTTTTTCAATCTTTTCTATCCATTTAAGAGATTTATCTCCTTTAAGAAGCAAGAGAGAAATCAAATGGGAGATTCCATTATTCTCGGTATCTTCCATAATTACTCCCCCTCTCATGAGAAATCTTACATTTATATAAGGGACTTTCTTCTTAAGAAAAATTACCCTTACTCCGTTAGAGAGAGTAGTTTTACTCAAGTTTATAGAGGGTGGCTTAACTTTTTTCTCTATTTTTTTCTCGTGAGGAAGAATAATCACCCAGACAGAGTTATCCCTGCGAAGATACTTTTCTGCTACTTCAAGGATCTCTTCTTTTTGGACCTTTTTTATTTTTTGTAGATAATAAGCGGTATAATGTGGATTGCCAGCATAGAAGTAATCTCCTAATAAATTTTCCACTTTCCCCTTTAAAGATTCCTCATTTTTGGTAATTTGAAGGTGAAGAATATTCTTGGCTCTCTCTACATCCATAGAATGAATATTGTGGGAAAGGTTATTTAACTCCTCCCACAATCTCCTTTTTACTTCCTTAAGATTTTTTTCTTCCAGTATCATCTGTATTCCAAAAATTCCTTCCTGGGGAGGAGTAAAGGAGAAAGAAGAGATGGAGTGGAGTAAGTTTTCCTCTTCCTTCAGTTTCTTTACCAGAAGGCTGGTTTTTCCAGTGGTAAGAATGCAGGAGAGCAGGTCTAAAGGGTAAGTATCCTCTTCCCCAAATCCAGGGATATGAAATCCTACCATGGCATGCACTAAATTTACTTTACCTGTATAAACCACTTCCCTCTCTCCCAGGAAATAAGGTTCGGAAGGAAAGGAGAAGGTTAAGGGCGAGAAAGGAGGAAGTTCTCCAAAGATTTCCTCTGCCTTCCTTTTCACTTCCTGAGAGTCAAAATCTCCTCCCATTCCGATAAGAATGTTAGAAGGAATATAAGTTTTCCGGTGATAATCAAAAAGGTCTGAGCGCTTCAGACGGAGAAAAATTTCTCTCTTACCAATCACTGGGTAACGATAGGGATGAGAGAGGAAGAAATTTTCAAAAAAGTAATGAGTTAAAATCCTTTCCGGGTCATCTTCATCCATATCCATTTCCCTGAGAATAACTTTTCTTTCCTTCTCTACTTCCTTCTCTTCAAAACTGGGATGTAATAAAGCCTCACCAAGTATTTTTAAGGCTTCTTCCCAGGCATCTGAAGGCACATTCACCCAGTAAGCAGTGTGGTCAAAGGATGTGTAAGCCCCTATTTCTCCTCCTAATCGGGTTATTTCACGAGCCACTTCCCCCACAGGTTGAGTTTCTGCTCCTTTAAAAATCATGTGTTCAACAAAATGGGAAATTCCTGAACCGTAGTAATCTCTTTCATATATACTTCCTGCCCTTACCCAAACTTGAATATGTACGACAGGAATATCTCTTCTTTCTTCCAGAAGAAGGGTTATGCCGTTAGAAAGATTACAGACCTCCTGGGAGAGAAGGGAAAAGTTTAATAGAAGGGATAAGAGCAAGGAAAGAAAAGCAAATAGTTTTCTCATTTTTTACTTATTTTAGGATTATCCAAGAGAGAGAGCAAGGAGAATCGCAGATGAAGAAGAGATCTCTCTTCTCAACCCTTGCAAGTAAGAGAAATTGAAGAATCACCAGAGAAGGCAGAAATCTCCGCATAAGCGTGAAAAAATCCTTTTATCCACGGGTCTACACAAATGAATCTTCCTGCATCCGGCTGATATACCTTGCCCGGTAGTAGTAAAATCCTGTGTTGACCTGCCTTAAGAACTTAGGATTTATCTCTTCATCGAGTTCATACCTATTATAATACCTCGGATTCCTTAAAAATCCTTTTGGAGAAATATTTACTCCCGGGAGGTTATATAAGTTATGTTTTTCCTTATGTTCCAAATTTCTTAAGAATTTGAGAATAAGC
>CAZSGC010000120.1:0-2727 GCA_964606225.1 uncultured bacterium
CCTAATATTTCTTTTTGTCCTGCAGAGACAGTTATTGAAATGCATGAATCTCCCTCCGAGACAGTCAGAAAGAAGAGAAATTCTTCTATAGTGAAGGCTGTTTCCTTAATAAAAGAGGGAGAAGCACAGGCTGTGGTAACTGCTGGTAATACTGGTGCGGCAGTTGCAGCCTGTATTCTTTTCCTCAAACCCATACCCGGTATCTCTAAGTGTGCGTTAGCAACCTTTATCCCTCATCCCTCTGGCTATTCTCTAATTCTGGATGTGGGAGCAAGTGTGGATACTAAAGCCCAGGAGTTGTATCATTATGCGATAATGGGAAGCATTTATGTGGAGAAAGTCATGAAAAAAGAGAATCCTCGCATAGGTTTGCTCAATATTGGCGAGGAGGAAGGAAAAGGAAATCGGGAAGTTAAGGAAGCCTTTAAACTCCTTAAAAACTCTTCTTTAAATTTTGCAGGAAATATTGAAGGAAGGGACATATTTTCTGGGAAGGTGGATGTGATAGTCTGCGATGGGTTTGTAGGAAATATTCTTCTTAAGTCCAACGAAGGATTAGCAGAAAGTTTGGCAAATTACCTAAGGGATAAGGTCTATCAAGCTTTAAAGGGTCAGAAGATATCCTCTTCTTTGAAAGAAATAATAGAAGAATTTTCTAAAAGGGCGGATTATTCCACCTACGGTGGGGCTTCTTTACTGGGGATAAGAGGATACTGCATTATAACCCATGGCTCTTCACCTCCTTCTGCCATAGAAAATAGTATATTGCTGGCAATAAGAGAAGTGGAGTCGGGTATAAATCAGGAAATAGAAAGATTCCTCACTTCTATTACTCCATGAATTCTGGTTTTAAAATCCTGGGAACAGGATCCTATCTTCCTGAAAAAGTCCTCACTAACTTTGATTTAGAGAAGATGGTGGATACCTCTGACCAATGGATAACAGAAAGAACAGGAATAAAGGAGAGAAGAATTGCCCATCCCCGGGAAGCCAGTTCAGACTTAGGAGCCAAGGCTGCACTCAGGGCACTGGAGATGGCAAAAATTTCCCCCCAAGAGATAGATCTAATAATTGTAGCCACTATAACTCCGGACATGTTTTTCCCTTCCACTGCCTGCTTTATCCAGAAAAAGATTGGTGCCTGGAATGCAGCAGTAATGGACGTCTTAGCCGCCTGTTCCGGATTTGTGTACGGATTGGTGACTGCGCAAGGGTTAATGAGCACGGGAGGATTTAAGAAAATACTGGTAATCGCTGCCGAGACGCTCTCCAAGATAACAGACTGGGAAGACCGTTCTACCTGTGTTTTATTGGGAGATGGGGCAGGTGCTTGTGTTATAGTACCAGATAGAGAAAAGGGAATAATCTCCTATCATCTGGGAGGGAATGGTTCCTTGGGACACCTTTTATTTCTTCCCGGTGGAGGTTCCAGACTCCCTGCTACTCAAGATTCGGTAAATAAGAAAAAACATTTTCTTAAGATGAAAGGCAATGAACTTTTTAAAGTGGCTGTAAGAGTACTTAGTGAATCTGCTCTTAAAGTGATGGAGAAGGCAGGAGTATCCCCTGAGGAGATCTCTCTCTTCATTCCTCATCAGGCTAACTGGAGAATTATGAAAGCCTGTGCCCAGAGGATAGGTATTCCTGTAGAGAAGATCTATGTCACCGTGGACAAATACGGAAATACCTCAGCAGCCACTATCCCTATTGCTCTGGATGAAGCAGTTCGAGAGGGAAAAGTGAAGGAGGGAGACTTAATCCTACTGGATGCTTTCGGGGGAGGATTAACCTGGGGAGCGTGTCTTTTAAGATGGTAGCCTTTGTATTTCCTGGCCAGGGTTCTCAGTATGTAGGAATGGGCAGGGATTTTTATGAGAAATACTCTGAAGTAAGAGAATTGTTCCGGACAGCAGAAGAAATTCTGGGATGGAAACCGGAAGAGATAATATTTGGGGGAGAAGAAGAAAAATTAAAACAAACCTCCCTTACCCAACCATCTCTGTATTTAGTAAGTTATGCCCTCTTTAAGGTATGGGAGAAGTGTGGAGGAAAGAGGCCGGACTTTGTTCTGGGGCATTCTTTGGGTGAATATACCGCTTTATCAGTCAGTAAGGTTTTTACTTTTCAAGAGGGACTTAGACTGGTGAAGATAAGAGGAAAATTAATGGAAGAAACTAAAGGAGGAGGAATGCTGGCTATTCTTGGTCTGGAGAGGAAAAAAGTCCAGGAAATAGTGGAGAAAGTCAATAAGAAAGGTATTATAGTCTGCGCTAACTTTAACTCTCCTGGCCAGATAGTAGTCTCGGGAGAAAGAGAAGCCTTGGAAGAAGCAGAAAGAGTAGCTAAGGAAGAAGGAGCCAGAAAAGTGGTGTTTTTGAAAGTAAGTGGAGCTTTCCATTCTCCTTTGATGGAGGAGGCTAAAGAGAGATTGAAGAAAGAAATGGAAAATATTTCCTTCCGTACCCCCCTCTTCCCAGTTATTCCCAATGTCTCAGCCCACCCTCTTCGGGACCCAGGGGAGATAAAAAGACTCCTTATTGAGCAGATGACCAGTCCGGTTAAGTGGGAGGAATCCATCCAGAACCTTATTGATAAGGGAGTAAAGGTCTTTGTGGAAATGGGGCCGGGTAAAGTGTTGTGTGGACTTATCAAGAGAATAGATAGAGAAGTAAAGGTCTTCCCTACGGATAATTTATACCAATTTGAGGAAACTCTTTCTATTCTAAA
>CAZSGC010000121.1:0-2690 GCA_964606225.1 uncultured bacterium
AGATAAAGGAGGTGGAGAATAAACTCAGGATAGCCAAATCCTTAGGATTCCTTACCTATGGAACTTTTGTATTTGGGGCTCCGGGTTCAGACATAAGGGAGGAAGAGAAGACTCTCCAGTTTATAAGATATGCGGTGAGAGAGGGAATTTTGGATAAACTGCAAGTCTCTATACTCACTCCTTTTCCCGGTACTCCCTTCTATGAGTGGGTAAAGAAAGAAGGTTTTCTCCTTCCGGAGGCATGGTGGAAGTTTGATGGAGAAAATTTTGCCGTAGTTTCCTATCCCCATTATTCTGCCTCACAAATCAGGAAAATTAAAGATAAGGCTGTGGCGGTGAGGGATAGGGAAGTCTTTTGGAGGGAGGTTAAAAGAGGCGCCTTGCTTACTTGGATAAAGAAAGTGGTGGACAAACATGGTTGGAAGAGAGGAATGAGAAAAGGCATAAGGAGATTGAAGAAAGAGATCCTCCGAATCTTCTTATAAATAGTGAAGAAAAGTTCACCTTCAGGCTTAAGTTGGAAGAAGTGAAACAGGAAGCCTAAGAATATCCTTCTCTTATCTTTCGCTAATTTCAGTTTATGAAGGGAATATCTGAATCTTATTCCTAAGGTCAGCCAAAAGTAAATGGTTCAAGAGATGGTTACCAGGGTAAGGATTTAAAGAAAAATAGAAGAATTGTTAATTTAGAGAAACTTAGGTTACCATTTACCGAAGAGTTTGCTTGCCTTCCTATTATTCTGAACGATATCTCTACTTTCTGGATAGTAAAGAGTGGTAACGATTTCCTAAAGCATTACAAACGCTAAAGAATTAATTTAGTTTTTTACCAGAGGTTTTCCCTCCATATAGGAGGGTACTTTTACCCGAAGGATATTTAAGATGGTAGGAGCAATATCTATAATACGTGGGGAAGAAGATTTTATTTTCCAGTTAGTTAAAAGGATACCGGGCACCAGTTCTGCATCAAATATATGGTCTCCGCTCCACCTTTTCTTATTTGGCTCAAATACCCTTGAGGTTATCTTTCCTAAGGCAGATTCCCAAGAGATACGGTAACCCTTCTTCCATCCTACTATTATATCTGGAGCCTCTTTCACGTAAGGACCATGGTAAATTTCCTCTCGCTGATAAACTCTGTAGACTACCTTTTCTCCGGTAAGAGGGTTTTTAAGGGAGGTTAACTTCTCCATAATCTGGGAAATGATTTTTTCTCTTTCTTCCGGAGGCACCACTCCTTTCTTTTCTCTCCCCTTAAGGTTTATATAGATTCCACTTAATCCCAGAGAATAGGCTTTGGTCTTATCCCAGTCTACCCCTTTCAAAAACTCTTCGTTTCCTTCTGCGCCAGGAAGGAGAGAGAGAAAGCCTTCCTTATAAAGCCAGGTGTTAAGATTAACCGAATAACGGAAAGAGGAAAACCCATGGTCGGAAAGAACTATAAGGAAAGTATCAGGGTCTACAAATTTCATTACTTCTCCTAAGATAGAATCCATTTTTGTATAAAGTTGAGGAATGGCTTGGGAAAACTTTTGGGCTAATTTTTCATCATGAAGAGGATGCTGGGGATCCAGGAATCGCCAGAACATGTGCTGAAAAGAATCTGTGGTCCCGAAATAAAAGAAAAAAACTCCTTCCTTAAAATTTTTTAGTTCCCTCAATAAGATTCTTTCTCTTTCTTTTAGAATTTCATAGCAATTCTCCATAAAAGCATTTTCATCCAGCACCCCTTCATTTAATCCCCAGGTAGGTTCCGGAATACCCAAAGTATGGAAAAATCCCAGTTCCTCGGCAAGTTTGCGGGAAAGTCCTTCTGGATAAGAAAGAGGAAAGGGAGGTCTTTTAGGGTCAAAATTTAAAGGAGAAAGATATAGAGAAAAGGGGTGGAGAGAGCGCAGATAAAAACGGGATATTCCCCAAACCCTGGTAAATAAATTTCCTTTGAATTCTAACTCCCACCATTTACTCCATTCTCCCTCTCTTAATTCCTCTTTTTTATTCCTCACCGTAATAGTGATGCTTTTTCTCTTTTCATTCATATCTATGGAGAGGGGTACAGTAAGAGGAGAAGAGCCTGGTTGAACCTTAGGTCCGGGGATAAAAGTCTCTATATGCCCCTTTACTACTTTCACCTCCATTACCTTCCCTCCTATTTCCTGCTCCGTAGGGACTTTCTCCGTATAAAGGGTGAAGGTTCCCTGAGTTCCCAGCAAGTCCGGGACGCCCATCCCAGAAAGCATTCTCCCCTTTATCTTTTGAGGAGGGAAGGTAAGAGGAGAGAAATAAATATAACAGGGAATTCCTTTTTCAGAGAGAATTCTCCAGAAGGGGATTCCTTTACATGTAGATATAATGCGAGACTTTCCTAAGGGGATTTTTCTTCCCCCAAAAGTTACATACTTTGGTTCCTGGACTTTGAATAGAGAAAGGTCTGGAAGATAGGTTTGGGTATCCCGGGTTAAGAAATCAAATATACCGTGTTTTCCTGGATTAACCCCGCTTACAAAGGAGGACCAGACTACTGGAGACTCCGGCGGGTTAGGGGGAGAAATTAAGTAAAACCCTCCCTTCTCTTTCAACTGCTGGAAATGGGGAAGTCTACCTTCCTTCATCAGTTTCCTTACCATACTGGGTTCCAGACCATCCATACCCAGAATTATTATTTTTTTAGAAGAAGGTTTTCTCTTAAGG
>CAZSGC010000122.1:0-2531 GCA_964606225.1 uncultured bacterium
GGAAGAGATTCTCAGGGGAATTGTTTTGATGAAGAAGGAAGAGAGAAAACCTGATTAAATTTTATGGGAAACTTTTCAGATAAATCTTATCAGGACCTAAAGGATCAGTTAGCTCCGGATTCTTCCCCTATTGAATGGGAAAGGCCCAGACTGGCCTGGTCTAAAGAGGTCTTCAATAGACATAGACATGTTTTCTGTTCATTCTATAAAAACTGTATGAACTATGCAGCAGGATTACACTGGAAAGGCTGGTCTTGTAACTGGTGCAAGCACAATCCCCACCGCTTTAAGGAGACAAATTGGAGGGAAGAGAAGCGGAAAACAAAGATGATAAAAAAACTTCGAAAAAGGATTATTAAGGATTTACCTAAAACTAAACTACCCCCCAAGAAAAAACTCGAAGAAAAAACAATCAAGGTCTTACTAAGAACCTTAAAAGATTTGGAGAAGAAATCTCGTGAAACTTAAACCTATTGACTTACCTAAATCCTATGGACAAATCTCCGAACGGGAACTTCGGGCCGAAGGCCCTCCCAAGAAATGGGATAATACTCTTCGAACAACATATAAACAGTGTGCAAGAAAATTCTATTGGTGGAAGATTAGAAAAGTAGATTATTTAGTCAAGCCTTCCTATTTCTCTTGGGGAACAGCTTGGCATGAGATCAAAGGTTATTGGCTCACCTCGAAAGGAATCAAGGCCGAAATCTATTCTCCTCAATGGAAAGAAGATGCTACTATGGCTTTAATGGTAGGGCTAAATAGCTGGGATAATTCTGGAGGAGTGGATAATAACCTCGACACAAGAGAGAATCTTTCCCGACTATGGAAGACTACTTTAAAATCTTACCCCTCCGAACCCTACGAGGTTATTAAAGGAGGGGCGGAAGTTGGCTGGTTATGGCCCCTGCCCCAAAAGGGTGGACAGACTTCCTCTTATTACCTTGGTGGTTCTATGGATGCAATAATCTACTGGGAAGAGTTCGGTTATCTCCCCCTTGAAATAAAGACTACAGGAATGTGGTTATCAGATTGGTATCTTCTCCAATGGAGTTTTAGTTCCCAGATTACTCAATATATCTGGTACGTAACTCAACTCCTCGGAACAGAAAAGACCTACGGGGCCTATTTAGACATCACCACCAAGCAAAATACTCACAGGGCTAAAGCCTCAACTACTCCTCAATTTGCCCGTCCAATGCAGACCAGATCTGAAGACCAACTAAAAGAATTCGAAAATGATTGGAGAGGAGATATAGAGCTAATCGAAAAATCCTATGATAAATGGCACTTTCCCAAGACGGTTGACACTGTCAACTGTACCGGTGGAGTAGGAAAGAGTAGGTGTCCCTACTCAGGTCTCTGCCTAAGTGGAATTCGAAAAGGTCTTGTCGATCCTATGGCTTTTCCAAATCTGACCTACAGGTCTCATGAATGGAAACCTTGGGAGAGGAGTAGAGGAGAGAGGAAAAGAGGAGTCCTCACCGCCTTTCCAACAAGCGGAGAAATGGGGGTGGATAAATCTCAAGGGATTAATAAAGATCTATTAAAAAGACTTACCTGGCGAAATAAGGTCATCTTCAAAGGGGAAGAGATAAATCCCAAATCTACATCATTACGTTAAACGAAACGATCGAGAAAGGAAAGGAGAGAGACTGTGGAAAGAAAAAAAGTTATAAGGATTTTAATCTATGAAGGAGAAGTTGATTGGTTAGAAACTACACTATCAACTTCTCGGGTTAAGCCTACTATCCCCTTGGAAATAGGGAGTTGTACGATTAGGGAATTCTTAAGAGAGGAGATGAGAAATGATGGAGAAAAGGAAGGACTTGGAACAAGAAATGGAAGATAAAGAGGGAGAGGGAGGGGGAGAGAGAGGGAGAGGGAAAGAGAAAAGGGAAGAGGAAGATGAACCTATAAAGATTTCTGCCTTTAAAGAAGGGGTGATTATGAAGGCTTCGAACATGTTCCTTGATCCTGAAACCTTTCTCTGGAAAGTCTTTTTAGCAGGGAGCTCGGGAGCTGGGAAGACTATGAGTGCTACAACACTTCCAGGGAGAAAGCTCTTGGTTGACTTTGATAATCGAGCAGATACGGTTATAGGAATAGAAAGGGTAGACGTTTATCCTTGCCATGAACCGGAACCGAAATCTCCCAAGGCCTGGCAAAAAGCCGAACGGTTAAGAAAGGTTATAGTGAGCGAGGTAAGACAAGGAATCTTTCCCTATGACTCGATTATCTTTGATGGGTTGACTATGCTGGGAAGAATGGCACTAAACTGGGCACTTACCCTTGATCCTAAACGAGGTCTTGGAGGAGCACCAGCTCAACAACACTATGGACCTCAGATGGATAATCTCTCGAAATATGTCCTCTCGACTTTAGCCTTACCCCTTAATATTCTTTGGACAGGACATATAGAGCTGATTGAAGAAAAAGATACGGGAAGACATAGGAACCTCCCAAAGATTACAGGGAAGCTGAGGACGGAGGTGGCTAACTGGTTTAGTGAAACCTATTTCTGTTTTAGG
>CAZSGC010000123.1:0-2392 GCA_964606225.1 uncultured bacterium
CTATCCTTTTATTCTCTTCATCCACTAAAGCAGTAACAGAACCCAATCCATCCCTCACATAATAGTATACCGTATTCCTTTCATAATCCACTTTTGCTAACCAGAAATCGTAAGAGCCAGGAACTGAGATATAGCGAGATTTGGGTTGAAGGTTTTCATCAAGTTCATAGAGGATATTTGGGCCGTCATAAAGGTAGAAGGTTTTCTCTCCTCTTTCCTCCTTTCCTGTTCTTTTCCTCAAGGGGCAGTAGGAGAAGGTGGTTTCCAGGGTGAAGGTTTTATATACTCCCCGGGCACAAATGGATAGCTCTCCCTAATTTTCTACAACAATTTAATTCTTGTTTCCTGTTAGAAAGGAAAATTTAAAACTTTTGTATCTGATTCGTAACACTAAAGTTCTCCCTCATCCTACTAATTAAGAGGAGATGTATCACTTTTCTATTCTTCGAATAACTTCTCCGCCAACACCTGGGGAGGCCACACGATTGGTAAAGGTTCCCCAATCAGACACTTCCATTTTCTTTTTTGCTCTAGACTGAGCACTCCTAGCAATTCTTCATCCCGTCTTTTCTCCACAAATCTTATAATTGTAATTAATGCTTCCATTGTTTTCTCTCTTTCTTCCTCAGTATCTCCTAGAGAAATATCATTAAACTGTGCTAAACCAAACTCTCTTCGAAGAAAAGTCAGTACCGGATGATAATAGGAAATTATTTTTTTCATCTCTTTCCTCTGTGAATCCGTAAGTCTAAGTGACTCTGCAACTTCTTGGATGGAAAAGATGGCAACGGGACCTATTGTCTGTAAATATAATTGAAATAACCGCTGCCATTGTTCTAAGGTAAGAATATTTCTAAGCCTATTCTCTTGATACTTCTTTATGACGTTGTCTAAGACCTTGTTAAATTGTTCAATCAATTGTACTTTCTCTTCTTCACTCAGTAGGGGATTCCCCATTTCCTCCTTATGTTTTTTACACAAATGTTTCAACTTTATCTCCAATTCTTTGTCCTCTCCTCTCCAACACCGTTTAATTTCTTCCAATTGTTGTTTAGTTAATTTGAGCTCTTTCTGAACTTCTTTTCTATCCAATAATGAAAAAAGCATATAGACACGAGTTTCATAAGCCATTACATACCTTCGAGCACTTTCTTCATCACACCATCCGTCTATTACTTCTGTGAGTAGGAATAAAATTCCTATTACTATAAGCCTGAGAATCCTACCGATCCTCATTGACTTCATCCTTCAGAAAGAATTGCTGGAAGAACACGACAAAACAGATTAATCATAATTCTAAGTTTATGACTTACTTCGCTCAGTTTTGCCTTTGGATTTTGGTCAATTACTCTGCAAGGATCTACTCTCTTCAGACATTCACAGATAATCTGATGGCACTCCTTTAAACTTCTCGTAGGAACTTTTTCGCCAGTAACAGGATCCCATCCCCCCAAACATGCATCGTGAATCTTGCAGCATTCATCCATCTCATCAGTAGCTTTAATAGGAAGCTGACCTGGGAGTGGATAATCTCTTTCATCCCGGTTAGCCCCTCCACACCAATCATCTCCACAATAATTACCCCAATATTTTCCCGTGAAAATACTCCGTTGCCCCTCCGGATCCACAAAATTCACCGGATTATTCTTTACATAAACATAGGGATGACTCCATTTTATGGGTACCGAAGGAGCAAGAGGAGAAGCCTCAGGAACATTCCCCCTTCCCAATCCCCCGCAAGGAATACAGCCAGAAGAACCGCCGGAGATTCCAGAGACCAAACCATAAGAGTGGGCAAATTCTCTCAAGAGCGGGTCAACCGAAATAAATCTTCCCACAGAAGCATCATAATACCTCGCTCTGTAATAGTAAAGGCCGGTAGAGGGGTCATATTCTCTTCCGGTGAAGGTGAGGGGATTCTCTATCTTTCTCCCTCTTTTCATCCTCCTTCCATAACTCAAAACTCCTTTTGCTATTCTCTCCCTCCACCAGGGAATGCCTCTTATCTCTCTCATCTCCCCATAAGGCGAGTAAAAGTATCTCTTCACTACCCTCCCCCTTCCATCCACTAAAGCAGTAACAGAACCCAATCCATCCCTCACATAATAGTATACCTCATTCCTTTCATAATCCACTTTTGCTAACCAGAAATCGTAAGAGCCAGGAACTGAGATATAGCGAGATTTGGGTTGAAGGTTTTCATCAAGTTCATAGAGGATATTTGGGCCGTCATAAAGGTAGAAGGTTTTCTCTCCTCTTTCCTCCTTTCCTGTTCTTTTCCCCAAGGGGTAGTAGGAGAAGGTGGTTTCCATGGTGAAGGTTTTATACACTCCCCGGGGCCTTCTCCTCTCTATCTTCATCCTTCCTGGGAGCTGAGGGGAGAATACCGGGG
>CAZSGC010000124.1:0-2367 GCA_964606225.1 uncultured bacterium
TAACTCTATGGAAGAGGAAGGTTCCTTTAAAAAAAGTTTATCCTATATATGTCCCTGCTGGTGTAAAAGAGACTTCTCATAGAGGTTTTGTTTACTATGAATGGAGACATTTCCTTAAAGCAGTAAGAGGGGAAGCAGAGCCTTATCCTGATGGTGAGATAGGAAAATGGAGTGTAGCGGTTCCTCAGGCAGCAGAAATGTCTATAAAAGAAAAGAGGATTGTGGAGATAGAGGAAGTTTTTCATGATAAAGGAGGGAAGGAGAGGGTATGAAGGAAAAAATTAAATTAGGAATTATTGGGATGGGTCGTTGGGCGAGAGAATCTCACCTCATGAATCTTAGACAACTTCCTCAGTTTGAAGTAAGAGCCATCAGTAGCAGAAGCAAAGAGAATATTGAGAAAGCGCTCAAAGTGATAGAAGGAGAGCCTTTAGTATTCCATGATTGGAGGAGGCTGATAGAGTCAGAAGAGGTAGAGGCAGTAATAATTACTACTCCTAATTATACCCATGAAGAGATATCTACCTGTGCATTGGAAGCAGGCAAGCATGTGCTGGTGGAGAAACCTCCTGCTTTAACGGTAGAGGGTTGCCAGAAACTCATAGACTTAGCCAAAGAAAAGGGGAGAATCCTTCAGGTGGGTTTTGAACTGAGATACTCCGATCTTTTCCAGAAAGCAAAAGAGATTATTGCAAGAGGGGAAATTGGGAAGGTTCAGTTTATCTGTTGTAAGGAGTTCCGGGGTCCCTACCTTACCTCCTGGAGACTTAAGGAGGAAATTTCTGGAGGAACGCTTCTGGAGAAAAATATTCATCATTTTGACCTCTTTAACTGGTTTGCAGCCTCCAACCCTGTATATGTAGGAGGTATGGGGGGAATAAATGTTCATAAGGAAGGAGATGTTCTGGACCATGCAGTGGTGGGTGTGGAGTACAGTAATCAGGTTAAAGCCTGCCTGCTGATGTGCCTTTTTTCTCCCTTTGGTAATGAACTTGTGTTTGAGGTTATTGGGGATGAAGGTAAAATTGAATGCTATGACACCTCGCAGAAGATTATCTATCATTCCGGGTTAAAGCCAGATTTTGCAGAGTATCACATTAAACCGAAGCCAGGAGTGGTGGAGCATCTTCATTCTGGAACCTTGCGTGAACTGGAATCCTTTGCTGACTGCATCAGAGAAGGGAAGAAACCTCTGGCTGATGGGGAGGCAGGTAAAATGGGAGTGGCTTTAGCCTTAGCGGGAGAGAAATCTATAAAAGAGAAAAGATTTATAAAAATCCAGGTGTAAACCAATTTCCTGGAGAAGAAGCGATGATTTATCCTCCCCCCTGGAGAGAGGAGATAATAGGTAGAGGTAGTTTCAGAATAAAGCGAATTTATGGAGAAAAGAACTGGAGAAAGGAACTCGAGTTCCTGCGGATGGAGTTAAAGGGAGCCTGTAGCCAGAAGGAGAAAGAATCCGATTTAATCCTTTCAGATTTAAACCACCCGGAGGCAAGGAAAAGGGGAAGAGAGCCTTTAAGAGAATTGAAAGGTGAAGAAAGTTATTTCTTGGATACTACCCAAACTCCCTTTATTATTGCTTCTTCTTCTGAGAAGGGAATCTGGTGGGGAATACAGAGTCTACTCCAGTTAAAAGAAAGAAATGGATGGGTAAGAGCAAGGGTCTGGGATGAGCCAGCCTTCCCCATAAGAGGTATGCATCTTTATCTCCCTTCTCGGGAGAATATTCCTTTCTTTAAGAGATGGCTCTCCCTACTCTCACGATTAAAGTACAATACTCTCTTTGTAGAAGTGGGAGGAGGAATGGAATACAGAAGGCATCCGGAGATAAACAAAGCCTGGGAAAAATTGGTGGAGGATATAAAAAAAGCAGGTGGAGAGATGAGGCTGAGGGAAAAGTTAATTTCCCCTAAGGATAGTATGCATCCGGAACTGGCGGGAGGCTCATATTTGACCCAGGAAGAGGTCAAGGAACTGGTAGAGTATGCTCGTTCTTTACATTTAGAGGTAATCCCGGAAGTCCAATCCCTTAGTCATTGTTACTATCTATGCTGTGCTCATCCTGAGATTGCTGAGAGAGAAGATGACCCTTATCCTGACACTTACTGCCCCTTTCATCCTTCTACTTACCCCCTTCTATTTGATGTTCTTGAAGAGGTGATAGATGTTTTTAAGCCTTCCCTGATTCATATGGGGCACGATGAATGGTACCATATAGGAATATGTCCCAGATGTAGAGATAAAGACCCTGCCTTTATTCTTTCTTACGACATAAAGAAAATACACCGTTTCCTATCTGCCCGGGGGATAAGGATGTGTATATGGGGTGATAAACTGATGAATATCATAGTAGGAGGAAGAAAT
>CAZSGC010000125.1:0-2267 GCA_964606225.1 uncultured bacterium
GGTAAGTATGTAGCCATAGAGAAAAAAAGCGAAGTTGTACCTGCTTCCCAAGTGCTCTCTCAAATCATCCCTTCTCTTATCCTCTCCCTTTCCTTCCCCAAGACTATGAAATGGGGGAAAGGGAATATATCCTTCCCCCGACCTATCCGATGGATACTTTCTCTCTTTGGGAAAGAGACAGTAAAGGTATCTCTTAACGGGCTGGATTCTTCTTCCCATTCCTATGGGCATCCCCTTCTCTTCCCCCAACCTATTCCTATCCAAGAAGCACATCTGAAAAATTTCCTGGATAAATTAAGGAAGGCTAAGGTAATAGTAGATTATGAAGAAAGAAAGGGGAAAATTCTACAAGAAATCCAAAAACTCCTCACCCCAGAGGAAGAGGTTTTCCCTTCTCCTGAGATTATAGATAAACTGGTTTGGAGTTTAGAATACCCCACTCCTTTAAAAGGGAAATTCCCTTCCTCTTACCTTCGTCTACCTCAAGAAGTTCTGACCTGTATTCTGGAACATTACGGATACTTACCCCTCTATAAAAGGGGAGGAGAAATTCTCCCTCAATTCATAGTGGTAATGAATGGAGATGAGAACCATGGCCAGATAATCCTCAAAGGATACCAGAGAGTACTGACAGCCCGGCTTAAGGATGCAGAATTTTTCTACCAAGAAGACCAGAAAATTCCCTTGGAGAAAAGAGTGAAGGAATTGAAGAACTTAATTTTCCACCAGGACCTGGGTGATTATTACCAGAAAACGGAAAGAATTAAGAAACTAACCCTCTTCTTAGGAGATCTTTTAGAAATTAAGGAAAAGGATAAACTAAATCGTGCTTCTCTACTCTCCAAGGCAGACCTTCTTACAGAGATGGTGGTAGAATTCCCGGAACTCCGAGGAATAATGGGGGGTAAATATGCAGCCTCTCAAGGAGAAGATAAAGATGTATGCATAGCCATTGAAGACCATTATCTTCCTCTCCCCTCAGGAGGAAGAACTAACCTGCTTCCCAGAAATATCTGGGGTAAAATCTTGAGTCTGGCGGATAAAATAGACACTTTCACCGGATATTTTGCCTCCGGGATAATTCCTACTGGTTCCTTAGACCCTTATGGAGTGAGGAAACTTTCCTCTGCCATTATTCGCCTCTTAGTAGGGAAAGAAAAAGATGAGAAAGTAGAGGGATTGGATGTACCCCTAAAAAGAGTGCTGGAAAAGTCCCTTAAAGAATGGAAAAAGAGGAAAAATTTCTCTTTATCTGAAGTTCTCTCAAACTCCTTTGATTTCCTTCTTCAAAGATTAAAACTCTTCCTCTTGGAAGAAGGGGTAAGAAATGATATAGTAGAAGGAGTTTTATACTCTCGAGAAGACAGATTTGAATCTTTATATTTAAAAGCATGGGCTCTGGAAGAGTATCGGAGAAAGCAAGATTTTACCAAACTCATCACTCCTTTCCGGCGGGTAGCCAATATCCTTAAACAAGCAGAGGAAATGTTTCCTCAGAAAAGTTACAGAGAAGTAAAAGTGGAATTAATGGAGAAGGAGGCAGAAAGAAAACTCTTCCAGAAAGCCAGGGAACTGGAAAAAAAGATCAAAGAACTCCTGCAAAGGAAAAGATTTACTGAGTTAGTAGAAACCCTTGCTTCTTTAAGAGAGATAGTAGATAGGTACTTTGATGAGGTTTTGGTAATGGAAGAAGACCAGAAGAGGAGAGACAATCATCTTTCCCTTTTAACTTATATTTACGGATTTTTTGCTCCTCTGGCTAATTTTTCCGTATTGAAAGATTAAAAAGGAAGTTTAAGTGAGCAAAAAGACTATCCTTTCAGAGAAAGAATTACCCTATGCTTGGTATAACTGTCTGTCCGGTTTACCCAAACCTCTTCCTCCCGTGATTCATCCTGTCAGGAAAGACCCGGTCAGATCAGAGGATCTGGAACCTATATTCCCTAAAGTCTTAATCGAACAGGAAGTTTCTCCTAAAAAATGGATAGAAATACCGGAAGAAGTTTTAGATGTTTACTCTATATATCGTCCCACTCCTTTATATTGAGCAGTGAATTTAGAGAAAGCATCCAGACTAAAGCAAAGATATATTATAAGAATGAATCTTTCTCCCCCCAGGTTCTCATAAGCCAAATACTACTATAACAAGAGGGAAGGAGTAAAGAGACTTACTACCGAAACTGGTGCAGGACAATGGGGTTCTGCCTTAGCCTTTGATTGTAAGATGTTTGGACTGGAATGTACCATCTATATGGTGAAGATAAGTA
>CAZSGC010000126.1:0-2112 GCA_964606225.1 uncultured bacterium
GTATTAACCAATAAAATTGGAGAAGTCAAAGAAGGTTACCCTGCTGAAGAAGCGGGTCTAAGGAAAGGAGATAGAATCGTAAATATAGAGGGGAAACCGGTGGAGACTTGGGAAGAAATGGCAGAGATAATTCATAAAAAGGCGCAAGTTCCTCTAACCCTGGTGGTGGAAAGAGGCAAGCAAAGGTTTACCGTTAGAGTCACCCCGGTAAAAGAGAAGATAGTAAACATATGGAAGGAGAAGCAAGAGGTAGGGATAATTGGTGTAAGCCCTTTTCCCGAGTTTGTTCGCAGAAGAGAAACTCTGGGAAAAGCCATTTTTTTAGGAGCAAAAAAGGTGGGAGAATTTACGCACCTTTTCTTCAAGGCTTTCAGCAAAATCATAACCGGCAAAATCTCTCCCCGGGAACTGGGAGGTCCTCTTCTCATCATTCAATTAGCGGGGAAAGAGGCTAAGCAGGGATTTCAACCCTTACTTATACTGACCGGCTTTATCAGCGTTAACTTAGGATTGATAAATCTATTCCCTTTCCCTGCACTGGATGGTGGTTACCTATTATTCTTCTTCATTGAAGGAATCAGAAGGAGACCTATAAGTCCACAGAAACAGGAACTGGTGCAGAGAATAGGAATGGCTATATTAATTGCTTTGATGATACTCATCACCTTTAATGACATAGCCAACTGGAAGAAAAGAAACGCCTACTTTCAAAATGAAGAAGAAAAGAGAATTGAAAATAGGGAAACTCTACCTGGGAGGGAATAACCCTATCCGGGTGGAGTCCATGTTAAAGGCACCTCCCGAGGATATACAAACCAATATTGAGCAATTAAAGAAACTGGAAGAGGCAGGATGTGAACTGGTAAGAGTTTCCATACCCAACAGGAAGGCACTTATTCTCTATCGGGAATTAAAGAAAGTCTCTACCCTCCCCCTTATGGGAGATATGCATTTCTCTGCCTCCCTTCTTCAAGAAAGTATAGAAGAAGGTATGGAAGCAGTCAGGATCAACCCTGCCAATATTCCTCGGGAAAACCTGGTAAAATTAATTCCTCTCTTAAAAGAAAGAGAGGTAGTGGTAAGAATTGGAGTTAACTCAGCCTCTTTCCACCCTCCCCTACCCCGGGGAGAAGAAGGGGCTCAGAAGATGATAGATGTGGCAGTAGAATGGATAAAGGAATTCCAAAAGAAAGGCCATCACCATTTACTTATTTCTCTTAAATCCTCCGATGTCCTCACCACCATCCTGGCTAATCTCAAAATCTCCGAACTCTTTGACTACCCTATTCACATAGGAATCACGGAAGCAGGGATGGGCAAAGAAGGGATAGTGAAATCTTCAGTGGGATTGGGAATACTCCTTTATCAGGGTATTGGAGATACTGTAAGGGTTTCCCTCACCGGTCCACCGGAAGAAGAAGTTCAAGTAGCCTATTATATTCTTCGCACCCTGGGACTTAGAGAATATGGACCCGAAATAATTTCCTGTCCTCAATGTGGAAGAAGCAGGATAAATGTGGAGGCTCTGGTCAAAAAATTGAAGAAAAATATAGAAGGTAAATGGAGAGAACTCTCTGGTCTTCGCATAGCCATAATGGGGTGCGAAGTTAATGGCCCGGGAGAAGCCCAAGAAGCAGATATAGGAATAGCAGGAGGGAAAAAGCACCTTTATCTTTTTAAAAAAGGGAAAATTTTTGATAAACTTCCGGAAAATGAGGCTTGGGAAGTTTTTCTAAAAGAACTTGGTAAATTAACAAGATGTTAAGAAGCAACCTTTTCCTTCCCACTCGCAAAGAAGTCTCCGAGCAAGCGGAGATACCCAGCCATATCCTCTCTTTACGAGCAGGATTAATCCGCCAGATAACCAGCGGGATCTATGACTACCTTCCTTTGGGAACTCGAGTAATAAACAAAATAATTAAGATTGTAAAAGAAGAGATGGATTCTATTGGAGCTCAGGAAGTTATCTTACCTATCCTCCAGCCCCGTTCTTTATGGGAAGAAAGCGGAAGATGGAAAGAGTTTGGCAAAGAAATGATAAGAGTTAAAGATAGAAAAAATAGAGATTATGCCCTGGGTCCTACTCATGAGGAGGTAATAACAGATCTGGTG
>CAZSGC010000127.1:0-1587 GCA_964606225.1 uncultured bacterium
AGTAAGTTTCTTAGATAAAATTACCCTGAGAGAGGTAGTGGAACAATTACCTCAAATTAAAAAAAGAAAAGAGGTACTCCCTGATTACACTTTTTATATTTGAAGGAAAGGGGATGAATCCTCTTTTTAGTCTATGAAAAAAAGAGTAGCGGTAGCCCTAAGCGGAGGAGTAGATTCCTCCTTCACTGCTTATCTACTTAAGACTCAAGGCTACGAGGTGATAGGTTTATATATGGACTTAGGATTGGGGAAGGTAGAAGAAGCACGAAAGGTGGCAGATTTTCTAAGTATTCCTTTTTATGTACTCAACTTTAAAGAAGAGTTTGAAAAAAGAGTTATCACCTACTTTATAAATTCTTATCAGGAAGGGAAAACTCCTAATCCTTGTGTGGTGTGTAACCAGTGGATAAAATTTGGTCTACTCTTGCAAAAGGCTATAGAGTTGGATGCTCAGAAACTATGTACCGGACATTATGCCCGCATTTCCCGAGAAAAACAAGGATGGACTCTTCAAAGAGGAAGAGAGGAAGAGAAAGACCAATCCTACTTTCTATTTCCTCTACTGGAGAAGCCCTTGGGGAAAATATCCTTTCCCTTAGGAGATTTCCGGAAGCAAGAGATTATTAAAGAAGCAAGAAGGGCTGGCCTGCCTGCTCATCACCGTGAGTCGCAAGAAGTCTGTTTCTTAGATAGAGGAGGTATCAAATCTTTCCTGCAGAGAAAATTAAAGGGTTGCTATAAACCCGGTCCTATAATTACCAAAGAAGGAAAGAGGGTGGGCACTCATTCGGGAATATGCTTCTACACTATTGGACAGAGAAGGGGAATGCATCTTACCTTAGGAGAACCTTATTATGTGGTAAAGATTATACCGGAAGAAAATACTGTGGTAGTGGGAAAGAGAGAGGAAGTGTATTCTCAAAAGTTATTGGCTAAAAGAGTTATCTGGGCAAAATATTATAAGCCAGAAGAGGGGAAAATACTCCATGCTCGGATTAGATATCAACATAGAGATTCTCCTGCCCAGATTATCTCCTGGGATGGTGAAAATCTCATTTTACAGTTCCTGCAACCCCAATGGGCTATAACCCCGGGCCAGGCCACAGTCTTTTACGAAAAGGATAAAGTGATAGGGGGAGGATGGATAGAAAAAGTTTTAAATGACTAAACTTCTTTTCTTCTTGAGTGTAAAATGGATAAGTTAAAAGGAGGAGGAATTGCTTTCCCACCATTTAATAGAAAAAATAGAGGAACTTAAGAAAAAAAGAAAGGCTGTTATTCTTGCCCATAACTATCAATTACCGGAAATACAGGATATTGCAGATTATCTGGGAGATTCTTTGCAACTTTCCCGTATAGGAGCCTCGGTAAGGGAGAAGGTTATTATTTTTTGTGGGGTAAGATTTATGGCAGAGACCGCTGCCCTTCTCTCTACAGAAAAGACAGTAATCTTACCGGATGTAGAAGCAGGCTGTCCTATGGTGGATATGGTAAAAGCAGAAGATGTGAGAGAAGAAAAGAGGAAATATCCGGAATGTCCAGTGGTAAGTTATGTGAACACCTCTGCAGAAGTTAAAGCCGAATCTG
>CAZSGC010000127.1:1597-2101 GCA_964606225.1 uncultured bacterium
CCAATGCGGTAGAAGTGGTGAGAAAAATTCCCCAAAAGTGTATTCTCTTCTTCCCGGACCAGCATCTGGCAGATTTTGCTCAGGGAAAAGTTCGGGAGAAGAAAATTTATCCCTGGCCTGGTTACTGTCCAGTTCACATGAAAATCTTACCCGAGGATATAAAAAGAGAGAGAGAAAAGCATCCGGAGGCTGTGGTAATGGTGCATCCTGAATGTAGGAGAGAGGTAAGAAATCTTGCACATCAGGTTCTTTCCACAGGGGGAATGGTAAAGTTTGCTAAGGAAAGTTCTTATAGAGAATTTATTGTAGGAACAGAGATAGGATTGATTCATCGGCTGAAAAAAGAAAATCCGGAGAAAAATTTTTACCCTGCTTCTACTTTAGCCCTATGTGAGGATATGAAAAAAATTACCATAGAAAAAGTGATAAGTTCCTTGGAGACCTTAGAACCACAGATTAAACTCCCACCTCCGGTAGTGGAAAAAGCCAGAAGGGCTATTGAGA
>CAZSGC010000128.1:0-1110 GCA_964606225.1 uncultured bacterium
TCCCAGAAGTTCGTAATCAGCGGTAGGACTGAACACCCATTCATCACTTCTTCGAATAACCTTCCAGGGTTCTTCTAAATCCAGCAATGCCAGACCCAGCCGATAGAGATTACCAGAGGCAGTACGCCTTACCCCATGGTAAACTATCAACCATCCTTCCGAAGTCTCCACAGGCTGTGCTCCCAGTCCTACTTTATGACTATCCCACCATCCAGCCCTTACTGGAATCAACACCCGATGTTCTCCCCAATGTTTAAGGTCTGGAGAGAAGGAAATCCAGATATGAGCCTCCCCTCTTATTATAGGGCGATGAATTAAGGCATAACGGTTCTGAAAACGGCGGGGGAATAGGGAAGCATCCTTATCCTCCGGAGGAAGAAGGGACCCCAAACGGGTAAATTCTTTAAAATCCCTGGTCAAAGCCAACGAAACCACCGGTCCTCCACCGGAGAAAGATACATAGGTAATAGCATACCTTTCCTCTTCCTCTAACCAGACAATTCGAGGGTCCTCCAGTCCGTAAGGCTCCTCTCGCACTCTCTTATCCGGTACCAGGGTTGGGTAGGGAGAAATATCCCAGTTCGTCTTACCATCTTTACTTCGAGCAATAGTAAGATGAGAAAAACCTCTCATATCCTCTACCCTTACCAGAAGTAGAGTCTGACCATTTATTTGAGTTGCTCCTGGATTAAAGACAGCATTGGCAGGATAGGGCCACTGGCGGGGTGTAAGGATAGGGTTCCCTTCATAACGCTTAAAAAGAGGGTCCTTCATTCGATAATTCTTATGCACTTCCACCTTTTTAACCTCCTTTTAAAATTTTTATTCCGCTTACCATTTTAGCACAAACAAATCTTCTTCTAAATTTATTGAAAAGTAAGAAATCAATACTATAAAATACACTCAAAAGGCGATGAAGATTAAAGAGTGGGTAGGTAACTCTAAAAAAGCAGGCTTTCCAAAAGAATCCCAGCGTCGGTATCTTCAGTGTGTGGAGTTGGCTCAATCCTTAGGAGCAAAATGGGTAACTTTCACCTGGTCTTCCCAATTCTCAAGAAATTATAGAAGATGAAGATACTCTCCTTTTCTTTAAAAGAATACCTTAAGTAC
>CAZSGC010000128.1:1120-2058 GCA_964606225.1 uncultured bacterium
AGAACTTAAAATTAAAAATCTTCTTAATTTTAAGGTGTCTTCCAAAATTGTAAGCCTTAATACTCTTAAAAATAAAGTGAAAAAATGGAAAAGGGAAGGGAAAAGAGTTGTATTGGCTAACGGAGTATTTGACCTCCTCCACGTAGGACATATTCGTTATCTGGAAGAGGCTAAGAGAAGGGGGGATATACTAATCGTAGGGATAAATGATGATATATCTGCTCAAAAATTAAAAGGTAAAGGAAGACCTATATTTAAAGAGAAGGAGAGAGCAGAACTGGTAGCCTCTCTGGAGAGTGTGGATTATGTATTTATTCACAAAGGGGAGACTTTTGATGAACCCTTGCTTCTTCTCCAGCCACATCTTCACGCTAAGGGAACCGATTACTCTCCCTCCACTGTGCCGGAAAGGGAGGTGGTAAAGAGTTACGGGGGAGAAATCATAATAACAGGAGATGCTAAATCCCATTCTTCCTCTGAACAGATTAGAGAGATTAAAAGAAGAATCCATGAATCTTAAACCACTGGACTTTAGAAAAATTTTAATCCTCAGGACTTCTGCCTTAGGAGATATTGTACATGCTCTTCCGGTAGCCGTTTCTTTAAAACGTTCCTATCCAGAAATTCACCTCTCCTGGATGGTGAAAGCACCTTATAGATCCCTTCTCAAAGATAACCCTTATGTTGATAAGGTAGTAACCTGGGGAGAAGAAAATATCCTCACCCTCTCCCGAAGGCTTAAAGTCTACCATTTTGATATGGTCTTGGACCTTCAAGGATTACTTCGAACAGCCCTTTTTTCCTTCCTTTTAAAAACCCCTCACCGGTGGGGATTTGAAGATTCCCGGGAAAAAGGGAAAATTTTCTATACAGAAACGTTTCTTCCCTCCTCTACCCACATTGTGGAGAGATACCTTAACCTTACCCAAGTATTGGGA
>CAZSGC010000129.1:0-2037 GCA_964606225.1 uncultured bacterium
TGTGCGGCAGCCAGGCGGGCTACAGGAACTCGATAGGGAGAACAACTCACATAATTCATACCCACCCGATGACAGAACTTTACTGATTCTGGATCTCCTCCGTGTTCTCCACATATTCCTATTTCCAGGCCAGGATTAGTCTTTCTACCTTTCTCGATACCTATTCTAACCAATTCTCCTATCCCCACCTGGTCCAGAGTTGAAAAGGGGTCTGCTTTGAGAATGCCTTTCTCTATGTAGAAGGGGAGGAATTTGCCCACATCATCCCGGGAGAATCCGAAACCCATCTGAGTAAGGTCGTTGGTTCCGAAGGAGAAGAAGTCTGCTTCTTTGGCAATCTCATCTGCCACTAAACAGGCGCGGGGTATCTCAATCATGGTACCTATCATATACTCAATCTTTACTCCCTCTTTTTCCATGGTCTCCTGGGCTACTCTTTTTATAATTTCTTTTTGATTTTTGAATTCTCGCACATCTCCTACCAAAGGAACCATAACTTCAGGAATTACTTTCTTCCCTTCTTTATAAACCTGGCAGGCAGCCTCAAATATTGCCCGAGCCTGCATCTCTGTTATCTCTGGATAAGAAATTCCCAATCGACATCCCCGGTGTCCCAGCATAGGATTGAGTTCTTTTAAACCATCCACTTTCCTCTTTAACTCTTCCGAAGTCACCCCCAGTTCCTTAGCCAACTCTTGGATGGCTTCTTCTTCTTGGGGTAGGAATTCATGCAAAGGAGGGTCTAAAAGTCTTATGATAACCGGGAGACCTTCCATTACCCGGAATATGTGTATAAAATCTTCCCTCTGCATGGGTAGAAGTTTCTCCAACGCTTTCTTTCTACCCTCTGTGTCCTTTGCTACTATCATCTCTCGCATGGCTTTTATTCTCTCTGGAGCGAAGAACATATGTTCCGTTCGGCAAAGTCCTATCCCTTCTGCTCCAAACTCTCTGGCTATCTTCGCATCATGGGGAGTATCTGCATTAGTCCGCACTCCCAACTCTCTTATTTCATCTACCCATTCCATAAGTTCTGCGAATTCTCCTGCCATCTTGGGTTCTACCATGGGAGCCTCTCCCAAGATAACTCTCCCTTGCGAGCCATCAATGGTTATTCGCTCTCCCTTCTTAACCACTATATCCCCCACCCGGAATTCTTCCCTTTCGTAACTTACCGAGATACTCTCACAACCTACTACACATGGTTTACCCATACCTCTGGCTACCACAGCAGCATGGGAAGTCATCCCCCCTCGGGAAGTTAAAATCCCCTGTGCAGCATGCATACCCGCTATATCCTCAGGAGAGGTCTCCATTCTTACCAGAATTACTTTCTCCTCCTTTCCTTCTTCCACTGCTTCCTGAGCAGAAAATACTACTTTTCCGGTAGCTGCTCCAGGAGAAGCGGGCAAACCTTTGGCAATAACTTTTACCTCTGCTTTAGGGTCAATCATGGGGTGGAGTAGTTGGTCAATTTCCTCCGGTTTAACTCTTCTCACGGCTTCCTTTTTATCGATTAGTCCTTCTTTGCACATATCTACGGCAATCTTTACATTTGCCTGAGCAGTTCTCTTACCAGTACGAGTCTGGAGCATAAATAGTTTCCCCTTCTGAATGGTAAACTCTATATCCTGCATTTCGTGGTAATGAGTTTCCAGTATGTGACGAATTTTTAGTAGTTGCTGATAAATCTCAGGCATAGTTTCTTCCAGAGAAGGGAGATCGCTTTCCCCTTTCTGGGCTTTACTCAAAGGCAGGGGAGTCCTTATTCCTGCCACCACATCCTCACCCTGGGCATTTAGTAGATACTCTCCGTAAAATATATTCTCTCCCGTAGCGGGGTCACGGGTAAAGGCTACTCCTGTTCCGGAGTCCTCGCCCAGGTTCCCAAACACCATGGCTTGGACATTTACTGCTGTACCCCAATGCTCGGGAATTCCATGAATCCTCCGGTATTCAATGGCTCTTTTATTGTTCCAAGAGAGGAAAACTGCATCTATTGCTCCCCATAGTTGTTCATAGGGGTCTTCCGGGAAA
>CAZSGC010000130.1:0-2026 GCA_964606225.1 uncultured bacterium
TAATTTAACAGAGGCAAGGAATTACCTGTGGGGAGATTTCTGCAGTTTACCAGACCCTCTGCAAATTGAGGGGATGGAGAAAGCACAGGAAAGAATCCGCTGGGCCATAAACAAAAAAGAAAGGATTTTAATTTATGGGGATTACGATGTAGATGGGGTAACGGGAGTATCTATCCTCTACCGATATTTTAAGTCAAGAGGAACGGAAGTTTACTACTACCTCCCGCATCGGGTCAATGAAGGGTATGGACTCCATCCTCATATAATTGAGAAAGCCAAAAGAGAGAATATCCGCTTGATAATCACAGTAGACTGCGGAACAGATGGCTATGAAGCTGCTCTATTAGCAAGAAAAGAGGGTATTGATCTTATAATCACTGACCACCATTTACTTAAAAAAAGGATTCCCCCTGCCTATGTTATCCTCAATCCTTTCTTCACCCCTTTTCCTTACCCCTTTTTATCCGGATGTGGAGTTTCCTTTAAACTACTACAGGCTCTGGACGAAGAAGAAGCCTTCTCCCATTTAGAACTGGTAGCCTTAGGAACCATTGCCGATGTAGTGCCTTTAAGGGGTGAAAACAGAATTCTGGTTAAAGAAGGGCTGAAGAAGATGAAGACTACAAAAAATAAAGGTCTGAAGTCTCTTATGGAGATATGTGGATTAAGGGGTAAAGAACTTTCCCCTCGGGAAGTAGGTTTAATTCTGGCTCCTCGTATCAATGCTGGAGGCAGGATGGACCATGCCTGGAAAGCGGTAAGACTTCTCACCACAGAGAGAGAAAAAGAGGCTGATGAACTGGCAGTAGAGCTGGAAAGTAATAACCGGGAAAGGCAGAAAGAGGAGGATAAAATATTGAAAGAGGCATACCAGGTAATGGAGAAGGAAAATCTATTGAAGAAAGGAAATATCCTGGTTATTGCCAAAGAGGGTTGGCATCCTGGAGTTATTGGAATAGTAGCCACCAGGCTTACAGAGGAGTTTTTAAGACCAGTAATTCTAATAGGTATAGAGAAAGGAAAAGGAAGGGGCTCGGGAAGGAGTATCCCGGGAATAAATCTTTTTAACCTGCTGGATAATTGCGGAGAGTTGCTCCTCTCTTATGGGGGACATGAATCTGCAGGAGGATTAGAAATACTGGAAGAAAACATACCCCTCTTCCATGAAAAGATAAACTCCTTAGTTTCCTCTCTTCCTAAGGAAGTTTTTACTCCCGTTTTATGGGCAGATAAGGAAATTTCCTTAGAAGATTTAACTTTGCCTCTGGTCAAAGAATTTAAAAACCTCCAGCCCTTTGGGCCGGCAAATGAGGAACCGGTATTTATATCCCGGGGAGTAGAATTATGTACTCCTCCTAAGGAAGTAGGGAAAAATCATCTTAAATTCTGGGTAAAGGGCAAAGAGAGATATGTAGAGGTTATTGGTTTTGGAATGAAGGAATGGAGAGACAGGTTAAATAAAGGAGATAAGATAGATATAGCCTACTCTCCCCGTCTGGAAACTTGGGAAGGAGAAAAGAGCATAGTGCTTCATCTACGAGATATTCGCAAGAGAACCTCTTTAAAAGACTTTAGTAACTTTTCCTTGCTTTAAACATTGAGTGCAAACCCACACCTTCTTCCTTCCCTGAGGGGTTATTATCCTCACCTTCTGAAGATTAGGTAGCCAGCGACGAGGAATTCTATTATTAGCGTGGCTTACTATTTTCCCAGAGCGGGGTCCTTTTCCACAAGAAAAGCAGAATTTAGACACTCTTTACTCTCCTTTCTGTCCTATTATACCAAATTTTTCCTAAAATAAATCTATCACTAAGACTTATCGCTTGCCTGTATGCCCTTATTTCTTTCTCTCTTGACAAGAATTTCTTCCTCATGGTATCTTTACCCCATCCTAAAGGAGGATAAGAAATGAAGAAACATTTTCTTTTAACCCCCGGGCCTACTCCCCTACCTCCTCAAGTTCAAGAGGCTCTTTCTCGCCCCATCATTCACCATCGTACCACAGAATACCAGGAAATCTTTAAAG
>CAZSGC010000131.1:0-2005 GCA_964606225.1 uncultured bacterium
CCCTTCCTCCCGGAAAATTACATTACTACCTCTCCCCAGGATAAATAAAGGTAGAGAGAAATCCTCACTTATCTGAAGAAGTTTTTTTATCCCTTCCTCTCCCTCCACCTCTACCACTCCCCAGGCTTCCCCTCCTACCTTCATAGTAGTGAGTTTCTTAAGACTATAATGGGGAAAGAACCTATCTCCAAACTCATGAACTATTATCTCCTCCAGTTTCTCAGGATAAGATTTTTGAGAAAGGGGAAAGTATGATAAAATCATTTTGATTGATTATATCAAGGGGTAAATTTCTCTACAACCAGGAAGGAGGAAAAAATGGTAGAAGAAGAGGTGGGAAAGGTTATTCATTACTTTTCCAAAGTACAGGCTGCAGTAGTTCATCTCACTGCTTCTATTCGCATAGGGGAGAAGTTGCATTTCAAAGGACATACTACCGACTTTAGCCAGACCCTGGAGTCCATGCAGATAGAGCATAAGCCGGTGGAGAAGGCGGAGGCAGGAGAAGATGTAGGGATTCAGGTCAAGGAAAAGGTAAGAGAAAACGATACGGTGTATAGAGTAATAGAAGAATAATTATTTCTAAGAGAAAAGTACTGATTTGAGGAGGAAAGAGTATACTCTTAAAGAGTGGGAAGGAGGAGTTACCCGCTTTTCTTTGGAAGACCTTAACCCAGAACAAAGAGAAGCAGTTACTCATGGAGAAGGGCCTGCTTTAGTAATTGCGGGTGCAGGGAGTGGTAAAACCAGAGTCATTACCTACCGGGTTGCCTATCTAGTAGAGAAAGGCATATCTCCAGACAGAATTCTTCTGGCTACTTTTACCAACCGGGCAGCCAGAGAGATGCTCCGGCGTGCCAGTGCCTTAACGGGAACAGACCTCTCCCTTCTCTGGGGTGGGACCTTTCATCATATCGCTAACCTCATCCTTCGTAAACATGCCCGTATAGTGGGATATGAGAATAACTACAATATCCTGGACCGTGAAGACTCTAAAGAACTTTTGGGGAGTGTGAGAGCGGAGGAGATAAAGAAGGAGGAAGGCAAATTATTTCCCCGGGAAGAAGTTCTCATAGATATTCTCTCCTTCTCCATTAATACAGGGAAAAGTGTGGAGGAGGTGATAGGAGAAAAATATCCCCATCTAATCACTTTTACCGAAAGGATAGAAAGAATATTTCAACTTTATGGAGAGAGAAAAAGAAAACTTAATCTCATGGATTTTGACGACCTTCTCCTCAACCTGCTTAAAGTGCTCAAGATAGAGAAAATTAAAGAAAGGTATTCTCAATATTTCCTTCATATTCTTGTAGATGAGTTCCAGGATACCAATTTCTTACAGGTAAAGATACTGGATGAATTAGCCTCCTATCATCAGAATATCATGGTAGTGGGAGATGATTCCCAATCTATTTACTCTTTTCGAGGAGCAAGATTTCAGAATCTTCTGGAGTTCCCACAGAAATATCCTCACGCAAAGATTTACACTATTGAAACCAATTACCGTAGTACTCCGGAGATACTTTCTCTGGCAAACTGCATTATCTCTTCCTCCCGACATCGGTTTAAGAAAGCCCTACGGCCGGTGAAAGGTAAAGGGGAAATACCTAAACTGGTAATCGCTCAAGATGTCTTTCAACAGGCTTCTTTTGTGGCAGAACAGATAATCCAGCTGAGGGAAGAAGGGATACCTCTGGAGGAAATGGCAGTTCTTTATCGGAATCATTTTCATTCTATGGAACTTCAGATGGAATTTATGAAGAGAGGCATTCCCTTTCACCTGAGGTCTGGACTCCGTTTCTTTGAGCAGGCTCATATCAAAGATGTGGTATCTTATCTCAAGATAATTCATAATCCATATGACGAACTGGCCTGGAAAAGAGTGCTTAAACTTCAACCCGGGATAGGGAAAATAACCTCTCAACGCCTCTGGGAATTTATAAGAGAAAGCCCCTTTCCTCTTAAGGACATTCTTAAGTTTCTCCCCTCTTCCCGGAGAGGGGAG
>CAZSGC010000132.1:0-1995 GCA_964606225.1 uncultured bacterium
ATGTTCTTTCCTTAAACTCTCTTACCTCATCCACACGAGCATAGGGAGAGACTAAAGCCACAGGGACTGTATGCCAGGAATGAGATTTTAAAGAGGAAGGAGTGGAATGGTCTCCCGTAACCACCAGAACTTCAGGGTTAAGTTTCCTTATCCGGGGAATAAGGGAGTCAATCTCCTCAATTATCCTTACTTTTCTTTCAAAATCTCCATCCTCTCCGGAAGAATCTGCTGGTTTAAAGTGAAGAAAGAAAAAATCGAAACTCGCAAAATTCTCCTCTAAGGTAAGAACCTCCTCCTCCATTCTCTCTCCTGTCTCTAATACTCGCATTCCCACCAGTTTGGCAATCCCTTTATACATGGGGTAGGTGGCAATACAAGCAGGATGGAGTTTATAAATTTCTTGCAAAGTGGGTATGTGAGGAAGGGAAGCAAAACCTCGCATAAGGATAAAATTGGCAGGTTTAAGAGAACCCAGAATCTCTCTGGTCTGCCTCAGGAACTCCTTAACTATCCGAGAAGTATCTTTTGCCTCCTCCTCCAGAGGTAGGGGCTCCTTAGGAGGCACTCCTGTCTTCTGAGGGTCGGTGTCGGAAATTTTATCCGACAGGTTCTTCCCCCGGAAAATTACCACTGCCCGGTGTTCTTTCTCCGTCTTCACAAAGATATCTACTCCAGGAATCTTAATTCTCTCCTGAAGTTTTTCGCATAGTTTTCTATTAAGAGAAGTAGAAATTCTCCCTGCTCTTCTGTCTACTACCTTGCCCTCCTCATCTACCGTAGCAAAGTTTATCCGGGCAGCAATATCTCCCGGCTGTAAGGGGAACCCTACTCCCAAAGCAGAGAGAACCCCTCTTCCCACTTCAAACTCCAAGGGATCATAACCAAAGAGAGCCAGATGGCCAGGGCCGCTTCCTGGAGTTACTCCTGGAAGAACTGGATCCAGCATCCCACAGATACCTTCTTCTGCCAGTTTATCCAGATTAGGTGTGAAAGCAGTCTCCAGTTCTGTCTTCCCCTTTACCGGTAAACCCCCAATACCATCAATCACCACCAGAACAATCCGAGAGGGAGAGGAACGGGAAAGTCTTTGAAAAAGTTCCAGTCTCTTCATAGGAACATTCTCTGTAATCTGGCCATTTGAGAAATCTTCTTCCTGGCTTTCTGCAACTTTTTTCTTTTCTTCACACTGGGTTTCTCATAGTACTCAGTTTTCTTCAGGTCCCGCATCAGACCTTCTCTCTCTATTTTTTTCTTTAATTTCTTCAAAGCCTTATCCAGAGATTCCCCTTTCTCAATTTTCACTGTGGGCATCTTTCATCCCTCCTTCCCAAATTTCTATTTCTCCCCATATTCCTAAATAATCTCCCATTATAATGACTGCTCCCAAGATACCTCTCTTACCTGCTATCCATCGCAGGGCATGAGGAATATCTTCCTTTCTCTTTACCCTGTTACCAAGTGAGGTAGCTGCAGCATCTGCGAGAATTGCAGAACTGGAGAGAACCACCACCGCATCCGCTTTACCAAAACTCAAAGAGTGACCAACAGTAGCACTGGAAGTACATATTCCTACCGGGCAAATTTCAGGAGAAATTTTAAGGAGAAGATGCCGACGGAAGGAAGATTTCCCTGCAAATACTCCTATCTTCCTCTCGCAGGAAGAATTAAGGAAAATATCTCCTCCATTCTCCACGATTATCTCCCGGGAATAAGGGAGAAGTGCCCTTCCCACCCACTCTGCCACTGCACCTGCCACTCCTGCCATAGGACCTACTTTCACCCTCCTGGCCATGCGTGCCATCTCCTTAATTATACCAGGAGCTCCTTCCTTTACATGATAGGGTTTTAAAGTCTTTAAGAATAAAGGGTCTCTACGAATATAATCTTCAATTTCCTTTCTAATTTTTTTCAAGACCTCCATTGCCTCTTCTTTTAAGTCCCTTTCTGCTTTTATCAATAAATCGCTTTCTTTCAGTTGAATATGGAAAGTTACCA
>CAZSGC010000133.1:0-1960 GCA_964606225.1 uncultured bacterium
ACCAAAAGGGGAATCCCTCCTCTTTTTCTCCCTGAAAAACCCCTCGAATAATTATCCCGAAAAAAATCAAAAACCCTATAAATCCCCATAATCCACCCTCACATAAAAACTGAAGATAATCATTATGAACTCTAAGAGGAGTAAGGGAGGGAAATTTATAGTGGAAGTCTGGTGGGGAGAAAAGAGGAAAAAGCAAAGGAAAAGTTCTCCAACCCCATCCCAGGAAAGGTCTCTCTTTAATCATTCTCCCACATACTTTCCAGACCCACCATCTTCCTTGAAAAGTTAAAGTATCCTTAAAGGAAAGGAAAAGTGAGATTAACAGGAAAGGAAGGACACTCAAAAGAAACCATCTTCTCCTCCCCTTTCCTCTGAATAAGTAAAGGATAGTGAGTGCTCCCAGTATTCCCATTCCTGCTCCTTTAGAATGTGTTAAGATAAGAGCCACCAAAGGAAGAATCCATAAGAGAAGAGACCTCTTCCATTTACCAGGGGTAAAGAGGAAGGGAGATAAAAGTACAATAAATTGAGCGGTTAGATTGGAGTTTCCTATACTTACCCAAATTTGGGGAACTTTTTCCCCTAACTTCTCCCAGCGAAAAGGAGGAAGAGAAAAATAATCCCAGATGGAAAAGAAGGAGACTAAGAGCACCATAATCCGCAGAAGATGAAAGATTCTCTCTCTTTCTATCTGAGAAAAGAGAAGGTAAGTAAAAAATAGAGTCAGCCACCATACATAACCCTGCATAGAGACTCTCCAGTAAAGAGATTTTATGAAGGAGGGAAGGAGGAGAAAGGGAAAGAGGAAAATAAGGGGAGAAGGGACTCTAATTTTATGAGAAGGAAGTAAAAAAAGAGAGACTCCTACCATGAAACTTCCTGCTACATATTTAGGAGCCAGAAATCCAAAAGGAGTGGTATCTATAAAAAGAAAAGTAATCAGAATCAAAGAAAAATAAAGGAAAAAGAAGAGTAATTTTTCTCTATCCATAAATCTTTCTCTTACGGAAGGCATTCTTTATACTTTTCCATGTTTTGTAAAGAACCTTAAGACTGCCCCAGGGAGACTCCGCAAAGAGCACCAGCCACAGTTTAAGGTCGTAGGAGAAGATAAAGGGGGAATAAAGAAATAAGTTGATTAACTCTTCGTTTTTTACAAGAGTATAATAGCGATTAATTACCACTCTTTCCTTAAGAGAATAAGGTAATCCTAAAAATAAAGGTCTACGGTAACGAGGATAATTCATCCCCAAAGTCGCCCCTCCTCTGAAATGATAGGCTATGGCTTTAGGTTCAAAGATGCACCTCCACCCTTTACGAGAAGCACGCCAGGCTAAGTCCAGGTCTTCATAAAAGATTCCCAACTCCTCATCAAAGTAGTTCTCCCCTTCTTTAATTTCCTCCAGCATGACTCTCTTGAAGAGAGGAGCCACTCCTCCCGGACCCCAGACATATCTTTTTCTATCAAATTTCTCTCTATCCCTTTCCCCAAAACCAATATCCACCGGCTTGCGAGAAAGGCTGAGAGTCTGCCCGCAACTATCTATATACTGGCCATCCCAGGAAAGCACCTTACCACAAGCCATCCCAATCCGGGGATGGGTGTCCATAGCCTTTAAGAGATACTCTACAAAATACTTATCCAGATAAAGGTCGTGATTAAGACATAGGAGATAATCCCCTCGGGAGAGAGAAATTCCTCTATTCATGGCAGGTCCATATAGCATATTGTAAGAGTTCTTCAGCACCTTCACATGAGGAAAATATTTCTTTAAAATTTGAAGGGAATTATCCTGGGAGGCATTATCCACCAAAATTATCTCTTCTAAAGGATAACTCTGACTCTTAAGAGAATTTAGTAAATGGGGTAAGAATCTTTCTCCGTTATAACTCACCACCACAACCGATACTTTCTTACGCACTCCTTTTCTTCATCAACTGATGATAATTTCTCTTTATC
>CAZSGC010000134.1:0-1920 GCA_964606225.1 uncultured bacterium
GATACTTTCTTACGCACTCCTTTTCTTCATCAACTGATGATAATTTCTCTTTATCTCCAGAAAAGCCTTCCAAGTATAGGGATTGCTTATAAGAAGATAGGGTATCCTGAGCAATTCATAGATTAGGAGAGGAAGGAGAGAATTAAGTAAAGAGGAGATCTTCTCGTTCTTAAGAAGCAGATAATATCTGTTTCTAAAGGAAAGATACTGGCGGAATTTTCGAGAATGGGTGACTTCTCCCACATGGTAACAGATAGCCTGCGGTACATAAACTACTTTCCATCCCTTTCTTCTCCCTCTCCAGGCTAAATCAAAGTCTTCTCCTAAGAAAAAGAAGGTTTCATCAAAGTATTCCTCTCCAAAACGGATTTCTTCCAGCATTTCTCTTTTATAAACTCCTGCTGCTCCACAGGGGCCCAGTATTTTTCCCTCTATTTTTTTCTCTCCATCCTTTAATCCCTGGCCTCGGTTAAAAAATCTCCGGGCAGGGCTGAGTAGCAGTCCAGTAGAATAGATAGTCTTACCATCCGGATAAAGTATTTTAGGCTGAACCATCCCTACTCGAGGGTCTTTTAAGGAATCTAAAAATTCTTTGAGTCTACAAAGGAATTCGGGATGCAGGAGGACATCACTATTAAGAGCAATTAACCACTTCCCCTGGCTCATCTCAATGCCCCGGTTCATGGCATAACTGAATCCCTTATTAAAGGGAAGAAGAAGCACAGAGAAGTGAGGAAAATTTTCCTTCACCCAAGAGAAAGTTCCATCCTTTGAGCCGTTATCTACCACGATTACCTCAAAATCCTTACACTTTTGCCTTCTTAAAGAATTAAGACACTGTTTAAGATAGGAAAGAGAATTCCAACTGGGAATTATTACACTGAAGAAGGGATTCATTCAAAGGCTGACTTGATTTCCACCTTTTCGTTTGGCTCTATACATAGCCTGGTCTGCTTCCTTTATCAGAACATCCTTATCCGGCGGTAAATTTGGAGTAGCCACCACTCCCATGCTTAATCGAAGATACTTTATCTCCTCCCCATCAGGTAAACTAAAAACGTGCTCCTCCAGTTTCTTCCTGATACGGTCTGCTACCGGAAGGGCTTCATCTAAGGGAGTAAAAGGGAGAATAATTACAAACTCATCTCCTCCTACCCTTCCCACCAGGTCATTTTCCCTTACCAGAGTTTTAAACAGGTATCCTATAGCCTTCAACACTCTATTACCAGCATCATGACCAAAGGTATCGTTAACCTTTTTAAAATGGTCAATATCCACATAAATTATGGAGAGAGGGATGGAGTATCTCCTCACCCTCTCCAGTTCCTGTTCCAGTCTTTTCTCCACATACCGATAGTTGTAGACCCCAGTCAATTCATCCAGGAAAGCCAGATTTTCAATCTTCCTCCAGGAACTTTGCCTAAGATACTTTATAGTCTTGAGTTGAGCCACTGTTAATATAAGAGAAGCAAAGGCAAAGAAAGCAATACTCACTATTCCAATTTCTCCCCATAAATCGGGTTTAAAGATTCTTAAGGCAAGATAGCCCAGAACCAAAACAGTGAGAATCCCGGAAAGGAAGAAAAGCCCTTTAACCCTTCCCACTATTTCTCCCATCTCCTTTAATTCCACCACCACTTTCTTCTGACCCATAACTACCTCACCTACTTTTTAGTTTACCCCATAGAACTAAAAAAGGTCTAATTACCGGGGAAAGAAGAAGAAAAAAGATGGAGTAAAGGTAGGGGAAAGGATATAGAATATCATTAATTATCCGGAAACACCACCTTCCCCTGCCTTCTATATCCTTCACCACTCCTAAGTAACTTCTTTCCCTTACCGGAGGGTCACAGGAGAAGGCAAAATCTCCTTTAGTTATCGCCTCTCCTTTCTTCTTAAAGATGATTCTGTGGATTACCA
>CAZSGC010000135.1:0-447 GCA_964606225.1 uncultured bacterium
ATCCAGAAAAGTTCCTTCTGCAATATCTGGTAATAGTCTTACAGAGGTGGTATAACTCTCTTCCCTGGATGGCTCAACATCTTCAATCATATACTCCCAAGAAATCCCAATCTGCTTCTCATCTTCCAGAGAAACTTCCATTATTCTGGACTCTATCATTATCTGAGGAATGGGTTTATCCAGGGAAGTAACCACCTGCTCCACTTTCTCCAGGACTTCCGGAAAATCCCTTACCACCAGGAGATTGGAATTGTCCTCACCCTTTCGGGTATAGGCTTCCACAGATCCTTGAGGAGAAAGTAATCTCTTAACGTGAGGAAGAAGAGAAGAGGCATCCACAAAATTTAAAGGGAAAACTTGGGTGATTACTTTCTGTCCTGTAGGGGAGGTATCCAACATCTTGATGGTCCTCTCCAGACGAGGGATATTGGAGGGGATATCTCTTAC
>CAZSGC010000135.1:457-1917 GCA_964606225.1 uncultured bacterium
ATCTCTTACAATAAGAAGTGAGGGCTTCTCTTCCTTTTTTCTCTGGGCAATCTCAATTTTCCCAGAAGGAGTTAAGAGAGAGGAGACTGTATTTTTTACCATATCCGCATCCGCATACTCCAAAACATATATCCGAGTGGTGATCTCTTTCCCTTCGGGAAGAGGAAAAACTTTGATAATGTTACCTGTTCGAGCAAAATCATATCCATTCACGTTCAAGATAGCCTTCAGAGCATTCTCCAGACTGACATTGGTAAAACTTACCGTTACTTTTCCTCCCACATCTTTCCCGGCAATTATGTTAAGACCGTATTCCTCTGCAATCATTCTCAAAACATTTGTCAGGTCTGCTTCTTTCAAATCTAAGGAAATTAAAGTCTCTTCTCCCCATCCCACCCAGGAGATAAAGAAAAGGGCAATAATTAAAATAATTCCACGCATCACTATTCTCCTTTTAATCTCTTTAATATCTCCCTTTCCTCCTCTGCTCTTTTTTTATATCCTAATTTATTATATACTGAAACTAACCCTATGTGAACTTTATCATGATTTAGCCCCATCTTCAATGCTAACTCCAATTTTTCCTTTGCCTCCTCATAAAATCCTTGTTCCATAAAAGCAATTCCCCATGTATAGTAAAGGAAAGGGTTATAAGGGTTTATTCTCTCACTGATAATAAATTCCTTCTCCGCCTGAGAGTAGTTTCTCCCTTCCAGCTCTTCTAACCCCTTGCGATAGTGGAACTCTCCCCCCAGGGACCGCAGGATTAGGGAGTTAAAGAAGAAGAAGCTAACTGTAATTAGTAAGAGAAGGAGGGCACGCCCGTAAGGTTTAAACTTATTAATCTCCCTTCCTTTTCTCCTTTTTTGTGAGAGTAAAATTCCCATTCCTAACCAAGGAAGGGAGGAGGCAGAAGGAATATAAGCGGGAAAACTTACGAAGGAAATAAGGAGGAGAGAAGAAAAAGAACTTATTACCGAGGCTTTAAGTAATCCTCTCTCCTCCTTCAATCTCCAGAGTATTGTTGCTATAAGAGAAAGGTAAAGGAGAAAACCCACTATTCCTTCCTCTACCAAAAGTTGAAGATAATCATTATGAGCGTACTTCTCCATAACCTGAGGAGGAGGGAAAGGGAATCTCTTTCTTAGCAGACTTTGATAAGCAGGATAAAGAAAGAAGAATTTTCCCATTCCCCAACCCCACAGGGGCTTTCTTACAAACATCTTCTGGGCTGTCTTCCAGTGAAAAATCCTCCACTGAAGAGAGTAGCGGGGAAGAATTTTTAAAGTGATAACTATTAAACACAGAAGTAAAATTAGGAGAAGATACCTATACTTTCTTTGAGAAGGGAAGGCGTATCTCCAGAAAATTAGTCCTCCTATAAAGGTGGAGATATACGCTGCCTCAGACTGAGAAAAAAACAGAGCCATTAAAGGTAAGAGGGATAAAAAAATAAAGGG
>CAZSGC010000136.1:0-1913 GCA_964606225.1 uncultured bacterium
ATTTTTATATTTCCCTTATCATCCTTGCTGATTACTTGAATTCCCCATAACTTTCCTTCTTTTGCCTTCAGTTTAGAGATTACTATCCATCTTCCTGCGGAGTCTTGGAACCCTATCTTTTCTGTCTCCTTTCTCCATACCTTCTCCTGGTGCTGAATTTTACCTTTCCACAAGAGATAGGAGAAAAGGTCAGCATGAGGAACCACATACAGATTCCAGAAGAATATGCTCAGAGACAATAGGAACCCTACGGATAAAAGACGTGAATAGATGAACCAGGGATGGACACCGCTTAAATGAAGAGCCAGGAATTCGTTTCTCTCCACCATTTCCCCCAGACTTACCCAGCAGGTGATAAGGAAGGCTAAGGGATTAACTTTGACTATCAGAGAAGGAAGGAGGGAAAGATAATAAAGAATTATCCAAGAGATTCTGGGTTTTTCCTTTAAGAACTCACCTATTTGGGAAAGGAAGTCTAAAAGAAGAAAAAGGGAGGATAAAGTTAAGAGGGAGAGAAGATAAAAAAATAAAAAATTTTTAAGAATCAGTCTCTCCGTAATTTTCATAGATTTTATTTAATCAAGTAAAAGAAGGAAAGGGGAATACCCACCATATAAGGAATCCATACCCAATAGGGGGAAAACCCTTTAAGAGCCAGAGCCTCTCCTAAGGAAAATAATAGGTAATAACCTATTATTATGGGAATACTTAATCCCAGATTTTTCCATCTTCCCTTTTCCTGGGTTTTTCTCCCCCAGATAATTCCTGTAAGAAGAAAAAGGAAAGAAACAAAGGAGAGGGAGAGTCTTTTCTGTTGTTCTACTTTAATGGGCAAGGGTTTCCAGCCTTTTTCTCGCAGTCTTTCGCATTCCTTCTTTAATTCTTTCCAGGTCATATCCATAAGTTTCTTATGAGGGGAAGTAGATAATTTTTTGATGGGAATTTCCATTCCATAACGCTGGAAATTTGCCCTATATATTATCTCTGGTTTGCCTTCCCTGGTTTCCTCTATACTCCCCTGGAAGAGGTTAAGGAGAAGGGTCTTCTTTTCTCTGTTTATTACAAACTCTCCTTTTTGGGCAAAAAGAATTCTCCTTCTTCTCTGCGAAGTAGTGGATTTCTCAGGAGCATAATAAAGAATTATATTCTTCAACCTGTGGTCTTTAACTTTTTCCACATAAAGAAGGTAATCTTGGAGGTTATCCAAGAATACCTTCTCCGCAATAATTTTACTTTTTTCCATACGATGAGAGAGAGTTTTTAATAGATACCCTGAACGAGGGGAAACCTCCAGAAAAAGAAGCAAAGCCAAGGAGGAGAGGAGCAAGGGAGAAAAAAGTAGGGGGGAGGTAGCCGTGAATTCATTTATACCTGCGGTTTTAAGAGCAGTAAATTCACCTTCTGATTGAAAACGACCCCAAGTAGAAATTACCCCTACTAATAAACCCATAGGAAGAGAGTAGGGGAGGGAAAGAAGGAGAACATGGTAAAGAGCGGAGAGTATACTCCAGCCTCCTCTCCCTTTTCCCAGGATAAGCCTTAAAAAAGGGAGAAAATTACCCAGAGAAAGCAGTAAAGTAAACACTCCTAATCCTAAGAGAAAAGAAGCCAGAAACTCCTTTAAGAAATATCTCTGGAATATTTTCATCTATTCATTCTATCCCACCCTTGGCTAATTCTCAAATCTATGTACTCTCTGCCACTTTACAAAGATTAAGTTCATTGCTCCCCCCTTCTTTTATGTGATATATTGAAGAGATTTTAGAAGATGAGGCGTTTTCTTCCTATAATTTTAAGAGGTCTGGTAAGTTTAGTCCTTATCTTTCTTCTTTTGGTACGTTTAGGGAAAGAAAATTTAAAAAGAATTCCCTCTTATTTCTCTCAGGCTAATTTTTTATTTTTCTTCTTAGCTG
>CAZSGC010000137.1:0-1876 GCA_964606225.1 uncultured bacterium
TAAAGCATCATGTTCCTGATAAATATAACACACTAAACTTTTATCCGTAAACTTGGTCTTGTTGAAGAACAAGGTATCATCCCCAGGTCACCTTAGAGGAGGTGAAGGCTCTGGCTATGTGGATGACCTGGAAATGTGCGGTAATGAATCTCCCCTATGGAGGGGTGAGATGCAACCCTAAGAAAAGCCAGGATAAAAGAAAAAGTGAGCATGCGTATGGCTGCCTATATCCTGGGAGTGGGGAGAGTAGCAGAAGCCACCAGATTAAGAGGACTTTTCCCTTAAAAGTCCCTTCCTTTCTTCCCTTCATAAGTAAGGATAATAGATTAAGCGATTTCTTTCAGAGGCTTTCTGGTCTTTATAGAATATTTCCTCATTAAATTATAGGCTTCCTCCTTATCCCCAGATCAAGAAGCATGAGAGGACATATCTTAAAAACCCCTTACTTCTGCAGTTACGATGATGTAAGTCTATGGGCTTCGGGATATAAAAAATGGTCGGGGCGACTGGATTTGAACCAGCGACCCCCTGAACCCCATTCAGGTGCGCTAACCAGGCTGCGCCACGCCCCGACCTCTATTTGAGAATTTTTAAAATTTCTTCCAGTTCTCTTCTAATCTCCTCTATCTTTTCTATTATACTATTTTCTTCTCCCTTTTTCATTCTCTTTAACACCTTTTTTACCGCTCTTAAGGAATAACCTTTATTCTGAATTAACTCTCTTATTCTTTTAATTTTCTCTATATCCTTAGCAGTATACCTCCTCTTCCCTCCTTCATCCCGGGGAGGGGAAAGTAAACCATATCTTTTTTCCCAGTAACGGAGGGTATAGGCAGGCACCTGGGTAAGATAACTGACCTCTTTAATTGAATAATATGCCTTCATCCCTTAAAATCCTCCTCTTCTCGGGGTGTTCTTTCCATAAGTTCCATCACCCCTTCCTTAGGATTTTTGCCTTCAAAAAGTATCTGGTATACAGCCCGAGTAATGGGCATCTCTACTCCATACTTCTCAGCCAGTCTCATAGCAGAACGGGTAGTAGGAACACCTTCCGCTACCATTTCCATCTTCTCTTCTACGGAAGATAGTTTCTCTCCTTTCCCTATTCTTTCTCCCAGCCATCTATTCCGGGAGAAAGAAGAGGTACAAGTGACAATAAGGTCCCCTATTCCTGCCAGCCCCCAGAAAGTGGAAGGTCTTGCCCCCATACTCACTCCTAAACGAGTAATCTCTACCATACCTCGAGTCATCAGAGCAGCCTTGGCATTATCTCCAAATCCTAATCCATCAGAGATTCCACAAGAGATGGCGATAATATTTTTCAAGGCTCCACCCAGTTCCACACCTTTCAGATCAGAATTGGCATATACCCTCAAATTAGGAGCCATGAAAATCTCCTGAATGGCTCTGGCAATTTCCTTATCTTCGGAGGAAGCTACTACCGCGGTAGGCAGGAAGCGTGCTACCTCCTCCGCATGGGAAGGGCCAGAAAGAGCCCCAATTCTCTCCACTCCCAGTTCCTCTTTTAAAATTTCTGTCATCCTCTTTAAAGATTCTTCCTCTATTCCTTTAGTCACGGAGATAAATAGTGCTTGCTTAGGATAATTCTTAAATTCTTTTACTACACTGCGAAAATAACGGGAAGGGACAGCAATTATTACAATCTCTGCCTCCTTAAGTGCCTCCTCCAGAGAAGAGGTAATATGAATAGAAAGAGGTATCTTGATACCGGGTAAGAATTTATAGTTTTCTCTCCTTTCGGAGAGTTCTTTAGCATAGTCAGGAAAACGTTCCCATAAAAAAACAGGGAAACCTTTTCGAGATAGATGCATACTAAGAGCTGTCCCCCAACCCCCAGCTCCGATGATACTTACTT
>CAZSGC010000138.1:0-751 GCA_964606225.1 uncultured bacterium
ATCCTGCACTTCCCCCAGTTGATAGTTATGGGCCAGAATCAGTGCCTTCCTTTCTTTTTTTAGCTTTTCTATAGCTTTTTTTAACCGTGTTTCAGTCTTTCTTTTGACTTCCATTGTTGTCTTTCAGGAGAGGACTTTCTCGATCCATCCTCCTCCGAGAACTACATCCCCCTCATAGAAAACAGCAGCCTGTCCTGGAGTTATTGCCCTTTGAGGAGTTTCAAAAGTTACCCTCACCTTGTCCTCTCCCAGGGGAATAATTTCAGCTTCACTCTCCTTGTGGCGATATCTTATTTTTACTTTTGCTCTTAAAGGGCTCTTGCATTTTTCTATGCCTATCCAGTTAACTTCTCGGACTATAAAAGACCTGTGGTACAGATACTTCTTCTCCCCTATTACAATGGCATTTCTTCCTCTATCTATACTAACCACATAGAGAGGTTTTCCTCCAGAAATTCTAAGCCCCCTTCTCTGTCCTATGGTGAAAAAGGCAAGTCCTCTATGTCTTCCTCTTATTTTCCCTTCAAGATCGAGGATAGGTCCTTCTTTGAGTTTCTTCCCTACTTTTCTCTGAATGAACTCATTATACCCATTTCCAGGGATGAAACAAATCTCCTGACTTTCCTCTTTCTCAGCCACCGGAAGTTTTGCTTTTCGGGCTATTTCTCTTATTTCTTCCTTGGTTAAATTCCCGGTGGGAAAAAGAGAGAAGCGAAGAGCCTCTTGAGAGAGAGGAAAGAGAACGTAGGAC
>CAZSGC010000138.1:761-1861 GCA_964606225.1 uncultured bacterium
CTGGTCCTTTTTTTTATCTTTTCCCTTTTTGAGAATGAATCTTCCCCTTAGAGGGTCATATTCCCTTTTGACGTAGTGTCCTGTAGCCACCCAGTTTGCTTCAAGTTCTCTTGCTTTCTGGAGAGCCCATCCAAATTTTATTTTCTCGTTGCATCTAATACAGGGATTAGGGGTGCGGCCTTCCAGATATTCTTTTAAGAAATATTCAACCACTTCTTTTTCAAATTCTCTTTTTACATTGAGCACATAAAAGGGGATATTGAGCTTAAGAGCTACTCTGCGGGCATCAGCCACTCCTTCCATTCCACAGCACCTCCCTTCCCTTTCCTCCTCTCCTATTCTAAAAGTTACTCCTATTACCTCGTATCCTTCTTTCTTGAGGAGATAGGCGGAAATGGAACTATCCACCCCTCCGCTCATTAAAACAAGCACTCTATTTTTTCTCATTCTTTCTTTTTCTGTGGTAGAGAGGAGAAAGTTTCCTCAGTCTTTCTATAGTTTCTTTAAGAACCTCCACGGTATAGTCTATATCCTCCTGGGTATTTCCTTTTCCCAGAGAGAATCTAACCGAACCCTGGGCAATGGAGGCAGGAACTCCCATGGCAGAAAGTACATGGGAAGGTTCAAGGGATCCAGAAGCGCACGCTGAACCAGAGGAAACAGCAATCCCTTTAAGGTCAAGGTTGAGGATGATGCTCTCTCCCTCTACCCCCTCAAAAGAGACATTGAGAGTATTGGGAAGTCTCTCGGTAGGGTGACCATGGATGTGGATAGATTCTATTTCTTTCTTAAGCCTTCTTTCCAGTCTCTGCCTTAAATTTAAAAGCCATCTTCCCTCTTTCTCCATATCTCGCAGGGCAATTTCTGCAGCCTTTCCAAGACCAACAATTCCAGGAACGTTTTCAGTCCCTGCCCTAAGGTTCTTCTCATGATGCCCTCCCTCAAGGAGAGAATGAATTTTGGTTCCTTTTCTTATATAAAGGGCACCTATGCCCTTGGGCCCGTAAATTTTGTGCCCGGAGAGGGAAAGCATATCCACTCCTAATTTTTCCACCTCACAGGGTATTTTCCCTACTGCCTGAACAGCATCGGTATGGAAG
>CAZSGC010000139.1:0-1827 GCA_964606225.1 uncultured bacterium
GGCTCAGTTTGCTTCTAATAAGATTATGGAAGAAATTATTCAGGACCTTAAAGATTTTGGAGTAGAGTTTGATTTTTTCTTTTATGAGAGCCAACTTTATCAAAAAGGGAAAGTAACAGAAACTATTAAAAGATTGAAAGAAAAGGGGCTCCTTTATCGTAGAGAGGGAGCCTGGTGGATAAAATCTTCTCTCTGGGGAGATGAAAAAGATCGCGTAGTGGTGAGAAAGGGAGGTAATCCCACATATTTAGCCTCCGATATTGCCTACCATTCAGAAAAATTTAAAGGAAACTTCTATAGAATCATTAATATATGGGGGGCGGATCATCATGGTTATATTCCCAGACTTAAAGCAGGTCTGATGGCTTTAGGATTTCCAATTGAAAAGTTGGAAGTTATCCTGGTACAGATGGTAAGTTTAATCCGCCAAGGTAAAAAAGTCCCTCTCTCCACCAGAAAAGGAGAGTTCATCACCCTTAAAGAGTTGATCCAGGAGGTAGGTAAAGACGTATGCCGGTTCTTTTTTCTTACCCGAAGAGGGGATACCCATCTGGATTTTGATATTGATTTAGCCAAAAAGGAGGCTCCAGAGAATCCTGTATATTATGTCCAATATGCTTATGCCCGTATATGCAGTATATTTGAGAAAGCAAGAAAGGAAGGTAAAAAGTCCCCACTCTCTCCTCCTTGGGAAGTTCTTACTAAAGGAGAAGAAAGAGAACTTTTAAGACTCCTTTCTCTCTATCCTTGGATTTTAGAAAATTCTGCCCAGTGGCGGGAACCTCATAGGATTACTATGTTTCTCATTGATCTGGCTACTTCCTTCCATAAATTTTACGATCGCTGGAAGGTCTTGGGAGAAAAAGAAGAGATAGAAAAAGCCAGACTTGCCCTCTGCGAGGTTACTGGATATGTTCTCAAATCCGGCTTTAATATTCTGGGGATAACTCCTCGGGAAAGAATGTAAGGGTAAGATATATTCGGATAGTTTCAAAATCAAATAATTTCTAATCTTGCAAGTTGAAATTTAATCTATGAAGATGTAGGATAGACTATTATGAAGGTAATACTGGCTTACTCTGGAGGACTGGATACCTCAGTAGCCTTAAGATGGCTTATGGATAAGTATAAAGCGGAAGTAATCACCTATACCGCTGATCTGGGACAGGGAGAAGACCTGGAGAAGATTAGAGAGAAAGCCTTAAATACAGGAGCCAGTAAAGCCTATGTAGAAGACTTAAAGGAAGAGTTCTTAAGAAACTTTGTCTTCCCTGCTCTAAAAGCAGGAGCCCTCTATGAAGGGAAATACCCCCTGGCTACCGCTTTAGGACGTCCTTTAATTGCTAAGAGAATGGTAGAACTGGCTAAGAGAGAAGGGGCAGATGCTGTTGCTCATGGTTGCACAGGTAAGGGAAATGACCAGGTGAGGTTTGAAGTAAGTTTCTATGCTTTATCCCCCCACCTTAAAGTAATTGCACCTGCTCGGGAGTGGGAATTTAAATCTCGTGAGGAGGAAGTAGATTACGCTCTGAAGAAGGGAATACCTGTAGAGGTTACCAAGAAATCCCCCTATAGTATTGACAAAAATATCTGGGGAGTAAGTATAGAGTGTGGAGATTTGGAAGACCCAGATAAAGAACCTCCCGAAGAGGCTTATCAGATCACCACCTCCCCTCAGAACGCCCCTTCCAAGCCTCTGTATATGGAGATTGATTTTGAAGAAGGGATACCCGTAAAGTTAGATGGGGAGAAACTTCCTCCCGTGACTTTGGTAGAAAAACTAAGTAGATGGGGAGCAGATTACGGAGTGGGGAGAATTGATATGGT
>CAZSGC010000140.1:0-1785 GCA_964606225.1 uncultured bacterium
CCTGGGAGAAGAATTTACTGGTTCTCTCCTCAAAGTTTCCTTTCTGGAGAAGATAAATACACTGGTTTTAAGAATAACTAACAGGTGTAATGCTTACTGCAGGATTTGCGCGGATAGAAAGGAAATTTACGGGGAAGAGGTAGGGAAAGAAGAAATAGAAAGGGGAGAAGTTTTTTATAACCGGCAGATTGCTCTTACGGGAGGGGAACCTACAGTAAATGAGGAACTTCCTTCAATAATGGAAGTATTAAAGAAAAGAAGCAATCTGGTTTCTCTCTGCACCAATGGATTAAAACTGGCAAATTTAGATTATCTTTCCCTCCTTAAGGATAGTGGTCTGGATTATGTGTTACTCTCCTTTGATGGTTTTGGAGAAGAACTTTATAGAGAAATAAGAGGTGATGAAAAACAGTACTCCTTAAAAATGAAAGCACTCCACAACTTAAGAAAATTAGGATTACCTACTATCCTGCAGACTACCCTGATTAAAGAAAAAAATGAAGGAGATTTATCCCGAATTATAGAACTGGTGATGGAAAATTCCTTTATTCAAGGGGTATGGATCAAACCGGTCTTCTTACCGGGAACCCCTCCCTTCTCTGGCTTTGACTCTTCCCATTTACTCTCTCTTCAGGAGATAAAGTCTCTGATTAATCAGTCCTGCGGAATTTCTCCTGAATACTTTGACCTCTTCTATCTAAGTAAATACAAAGTTATTAAGTTACTACAAAAACTCTATCCTTATATAAAAGTTTCCCAGCCCCAGAAAAACCAAGTTTTGGTGAAGAAAACATTTGAAGGGATAAAGCCCCTTCTCTCCAAGAGGGAGATGGAAAACCTCATTCAAGGAAGATGGAGTGTTAAGTATCTTCCCTGGTTGGGTTTTATAATAAAAAACAGACTTTCTCCTTTAAAAATTGAGAAAGACCTGCTGAAGAGAGGATGGAAAAGAATTAATATCGGCAGAAGCAGGGGTCCCCGGGACATTGACTTGAGTAAACCTGTATGCTACCTTTATTTGATTTATGATAAAGAAAAGGGGTGGGTAGCTTCCTCAGGAAGCACTCTCATCACCCCTCAAGACTGAAGAGGAGGTTAAAAATGAGGAAAAGGATAGGAGTATTCCTGATTTTCCTTATGGGAGGAGTATTACTTAATCTTAATGCAGAGGAAAAAGATATAGAGAAACTTAAGGAAGAGATAGTTGATAAAGGACTCTCCATCTCCTCCTATCACGCCTTCTCCACAGCCACCTGGAGAGAGGATTCTAAGTGGATTAAAACAGAGGCAAACATTTTCTTTGACCAAGAAAAAGGTCTAAGAATGGAAGGAACTTTAATCCTGCCCAGGGGGAAAACTTTGAAACATATCTTCTTAATTACTAAAGAGACTTACTGGGAATATGCTCAGGCAGAAAGAAAGGTAAAATTTGTAGACCTTAAAAAGGTGAGAGAGGAAATAGGAGAAAAACTTAAAAACTGGAATCCAGCCAGGAAGTTTGATTTAAGAAATCCTTTCTCCTTTGATGGAATCCAAGCAAAGACAGTAACCTTTTCGGGGGAGGGAGAGGTCTGGGATGAACCTGCCTATATCTTTGAGGCTAAATTTCTCTCTTCCCTTTTCCTTACCCAGTCTCCCACCCTTTACTCTGGTAAAATGTGGGTCTCTAAAAAGACAGGATTGATTAAAAAAATCCTCCTTTACAGTGAGAAAGGCGAAGAAATCTGCGTTCAGGACTATGACCCTATTATAGTGGGAATTTCTATCTCCCCGGACAAATTCACC
>CAZSGC010000141.1:0-1752 GCA_964606225.1 uncultured bacterium
AAAACGCCAGAATTGCTGCCCTTCTTCCTTTTATCAATCGATAACACTTATTTCTTGGACAAAATTGGACAGGTCCTTCTTCAGATATATCTTCTCTTTTTATTTTAATTTCAGTTTAAAAACCTATTCTTCCAGACTTTATCCTCAGTTTAACTGTGGAGTGTAGCAAGCTAAAAAGGGCAATAGTAATTATTAACTCAATTAAACTAAGTTCCATTTTAACAAAACTTATGTTAAATAATATAACAATATTTATAACTATAGTGAGTCCTTGAAAACCTGTGGATAACTTTCTTTCAAATCTCTTCTTTTATTTGACATAATATATCTTATGCGACCTTAAAATATAAAAAATTCTGACTTACAATTTTGTTCAAAGGGATGATATAATCAGGCGATGGATTCAGATATAAAAGTAAAAGAGATAAGACTGAAATTTCAGAAGGAGCCTTTCCGATTTCCTTTAAAATTTGGAACGGTGGTAATGGAAGAAATGGTTTATTGTTATTCTCAAGTGGTAGTGGAAAACAGGAAAGGGAAAGTTGCCACCGGTTGGGGATCTATGCCTTTGGGAATTCTGTGGGCTTTCCCTTCCTCCTCTGTTTCTTATGAGAAGAAAGAAGAAGCCATGAAGGAAGTCTCTCTAAGATTTGCCAGATTGGTAGAGAGTTATCCTCTATTTTCTCATCCTGTGGATATATTCTGGGAAGTGGAGGAAGACTTGAAGAGGATAGCAAAAGAGGTAAGCAGAGAGATGAAACTGGAGGAAGAATTGCCTTTCTTAGCCTCCTTAGTCTCTGCCTCTCCCATAGATGCTTCTTTACACGATGCCTTCGGGAAGGTAAACCAGATTTCTTCTTATCAGGGTTACGGCAAGGAATTTATGAATCATGATTTGAGTCTCTATCTGGGAAAAAGATATAGAGGAAAATACATAGGAGACTATTTGAGAAAGGAATACCTGAAAGAACTTCCCGTTTTTCATTTAGTGGGAGGTCTGGATAGACTCAGGCGGAAAGAAGTTAACTCTTATCCGGAAGATGGTCTCCCCTACTCTCTGGAAGAATGGGTGGAGAAAGATGGGCTGGATTCTTTAAAAATAAAACTTACAGGAAAAGACCTCTCCTGGGATATATCCAGAATCCTTGAGGTGAGCAGGATAGCCAGGGAGGTGAGGAAGAAGAAGGGATGGAAGGATAGCCTTTTCTTGAGCCTGGATACCAATGAGCAGTGTGAAAGTCCTGAGTACATGATAGAACTTCTTAAAAAAATAAGAGAGAAAGAGGCAAGAGTATTTGAAGAAATTTTATACATAGAGCAACCTACGGGAAGAGACCTGGAAAAATATTCTTTTAACATGAAAAATCTTTCTTCTTTAAAACCGGTACTCATGGATGAGAGTCTTACAGGAGTAAAAGAAATGGATAAGGCTGTAGAACTGGGTTGGTCAGGAATTGCTTTGAAAACCTGCAAATGTCATTCCTCCTGTCTCCTCTTAGTGTGTCGGGCAGAGGAGGAGAGGATGATTTATACGGTTCAGGACCTAACTCTTTATGGGATTTCCTTAGTTCACTCCGTAGGCTTTTCCGCCCGGATAAATACCTTAAGAGGGGTAGAGTCCAATGGAATCCAGTATCATAGTCCTGATTCTTTTCTTAAGGAAAAAAAGATTCATCCTGGTATAATGTTCAGGAAGGAGGGTAAAGTTAATACCTATTCTATAAGAGGTTATGGTTTAGGGTTTCAGATAGA
>CAZSGC010000142.1:0-1711 GCA_964606225.1 uncultured bacterium
AAGGATGTGTATATGGGGTGATAAACTGATGAATATCATAGTAGGAGGAAGAAATTATGGGGGAAGAAGTATACCCAGAAGCAACATTGGGGGAGATGTTTACCCTGCCATTCAGGAAATCCCTAAGGATATCCTCATCTTAGACTGGTACTGGTGGATAGATACTTTTTCGGAAGAGTACTTCTCCTCCTATGGCTTGGAAGAAATTTTTGGTAATTTTCATCCTCTGCTTTTCTATCAAAGTGAGAAAAGATTTTCCTCTCCCAATGTCAAAGGAGGGGAGGTATCCAGTTGGTGTGCAGTGAAAGAAGAAGCCTTTGCCTATCTGGGAATAATACAAAATGTTCTGTTTTCTGCCCCTGCCTTCTGGTGGAAAAATTATGCGGATAGAGAGAAAGAATCTATTTTTATAAAGGTAAAAGAGAGAATCCCTCAGGTTAGGAGATTCCTCACAGACTCCCATATACCGGAAGGGAAAGAAGAGACACTCATTAAGGATGAGAAACTGAGTGGAGATAAAGTTCTGAAAATTGGGAAGAGAGTAAAAGCCATAAAATTTATTCACTTCTCACCCCAGCACTTTGAATTCATCCCCACTTGGAGATTCTTAAAAGATACCTATCCAGATAAGTACCGTATAGGAAAATACATTATCAAAACCCGCTCCCAGGAGTATGAAATACCGGTAATTTACTGGATGAACATTCTCTCTCCCCATATTCATCCACTCATCAGCCCCTTAAGAAGTGGAGGAGGGACAGGTAATACTCTTCTTTACTACGCGGATATTTACCGGGAGGAGAAGGATGAGTGGGGAAGGACCTGGTTGTTATATTCTCTCCCCTGGATCAATCCCCAACCTGAGGATGAGGTGAGAGAGATAAGAATGGAAGGGAAACAGGTTCTCTGTGAACTCCAGATTGTAATCTGAGGAGGGTGGAAGGATGAAGGAAGAAATTCTATATTACGGGAAGAAACTTCTGGAGAAAGGATTGGTGGTGGGACCAGGGGGGAATATCTCCTTGAGGGAAGATGAGGTTATTTATCTTACTCCTTCAGGTCTCTCTTTTGAGGAGATGGAGGAGGAAGACCTGGTGGCGGTGGAGATATCTTCGGGAAAGGTGGTGGAAGGTAAAAGGAGACCTACTTCGGAGATAGAGTTACATCTTGCCTGCTATCGGGAGAGAGAAGATATAAGAGCGGTAATCCATACTCATCCTTCTCTCTCCACAGGCTGGGTCAGTGGAGGAGGGAAGTTATTCCCTCCTTTCCCTGACTTTGTTGCTTATGTAGGAAAGAAGATAGCCATTCTACCTTACCAGAAACCTGCCACTCCTCAGATGGGGAAAGAAGTAGGTAAAGCTGTGAAGGATGTTAATGCAGTGATACTCATTAATCATGGTCTGGTTACCGTGGGAAGAAATCTTAAGGAGGCTTACTATCGGACTTTACTGATAGAAGAGAGTGCCAAATTCATTATTGCCTCCCATTTAGGGGGAAAAGTTTCCTTTCTGAAAAACTCAGATATTGAAGAGTTAGATAAGTTTGAGGTGGAAGAATTTAGGAGAAAAATCCTGCAAGAGTAAGGAAGTGCAGAGTGCCAGGAGGGTTGCTAAAAACTTTAATTATTGGTATATTCTGGAGAAAGGGGAAAGTTAAACAGGAGGTGAGAGAAAGATGCCCAAGGAGAAATTTACCCGGAAGAAGCCCC
>CAZSGC010000143.1:0-1708 GCA_964606225.1 uncultured bacterium
ATCTTTCTCTGTATCTTTAAAGCATTCCTTTTAAATTTCTCATAGTTTCTAAATACATACTTCAGGTATCCAACCACAGTTTCCCTTTTAAAAACTTTTTTACTAAGAGAAATCCCCAACCCCAATCTCCTTATGCAATCCAGATTGAATCTCTGCTCCATTTGCATACCCACCCCTATTATAGGAGTTCCTGAAGCACAAGCAGTATATACAGTTCCCCTTCCTCCATGGATAAGAGCCAGGTCACAGAGAGGATTTATCTTATGAGCAGGAATAAGGGAGAGGAATAATATCTTATCCTCACTTGGAGGATTTATCTTTCCTCGTAGATGCGGAGGGATAACCACCAAGGAAAGGTATCCAGAAAGTTTTAAAGATTGGATGGCTTCTTCCAGGATTTGGACGGGAGTAGAACTTCCCATGGAACAGTAAATTTTCCATCCAGGAGTGGAAAGAAATTTTTCTACTTCCTCAGGCACGGACATTTTCAATTTAGCATATATAGGTCCTGTATATCTATAAATCACGGGTTTACTAAAAATTCTCTTTCTGGGAAGATAGTTCTCCATATACTCTGGGGAGATGCCCAGTAGTTCCGGTAAGTCAGCCACCAGCACCAAATCTCCAGAAAGGTAATCCAGGAGAGAGAGAAAGACGGAAATCCCCAGAATTCTGGCTGCTTGATTGAAGAAACTCACCAGAAACTTACTTCTAAGGAGCAATCTGTTGATGAGGAAGGATTTTAAGAAAGGAGGGAGAAAAAGGGAAAGGAGAGGATGCTTCTCTTTCTTCCAAGTGGCTCTTCTTTTCTCAAAGTAAGGTGCAGTCCAGGTGCCCGAGAGTAGAGATATGAGAGGCACTTTTTTTAAACGACAGGAGAGAGGAGAAACTATATTGAAGCCCATTATAACGCCTTCCGGTCTCACTTTCTCCAGGATTTGTTTTTCTCCTTCTACCAAGGAAAGAAGTTTTTCCACAGTAAAAGGAGGAGAAACTTCTTCTTCCCTCTGTAGCCTCATTATCCTTTGGTGGTCTTGGGGAGTGAAGTATGGTTTGACTTTATAGAGGGGAAAATTCTCTTCTTGGATAAGATACTCATAATCTCCTCCATGAGAAAAGAATATGACCTCTACTCCTAAACTTCTTAAGGCTTTACCTACCTGCAGGCAGGCAGTTACTTCTCCCAGTAGATAAGAATAAGGGAAGATTGCTATTCTCATCTTTTCAAAAGTCTTCTTTCTCCATATAGGCTTTCAACCATCGGGAAAAATTTTGGGTAAACTGGATAGCCCCTTCTTCATTAAGGTGATTATAGTCATAAAATCCTTCTTCCTTTACCCATACCTGAGACTCAGGTTCCAGTATGGGAAACCCTTCTTTTTTTATTAAAGGTTTAACTTTTTCTTCATAGAAGGTGAGGAGAGAAGGGTAATCTTCTTCTAATTTTTTTCTACATGCTTTTTTCACAGGCATCTCTATGAAAATTACTTTCCATCCCTTCTCTTTTATCAGGCAGAGAAGGGCAGAGAAATTTTTTTCTTCTTTCTGGTAAGAGGAGGGACGGGGAAACAATTTTTCATCCAAAAAATCTATTTTTGCCTCTTCCTCTCCTTTTCCTTTGGCTATCAGCCATCCCAGTTCTCCAGCCCGAAACTTTTCTAAGGAAAAGGGAGGTAGGGGAAATACCTGGCGGGGTTCTCTTTTAAAA
>CAZSGC010000144.1:0-992 GCA_964606225.1 uncultured bacterium
GGCAGGTTCTGCTAATGTTCATGCAGGAGAACTTTTCCCTGCCCGAGAGGGGATTAAAGAGATAAATAAAGTACTCAAAGAGTTGGATATCTATCCAATTGCCTTTCTACCTTCCCGAATTTTTGATCCGGGAAATCCTTCTTCTTCACAAGCCTTTCCTTTCGTGGTAATGGATGTAAATGGGGAAAAAAGAATTCATTCCCCTGTTTGGCCAGGCTGGGATATGTGTCAATATACTTCTTGGTGGAGAGAGAAATTAGCCCATATTGCTGAGAAATTAATTAAAGAATATGGATTCAGAGGTATATATTTTGATACCTATGGTGTAGGACAGAACTTCTGTTTCGATACCTCTCATGGACATTCCCGAGGAGGTGGGGATTATTATGGAAGAGGTGCCCACCTACTGGGAGAAACGGTAAGAGAAAGAATTAAAAAAGAAGACCCTCAGAGTATTTTACTGGGAGAAAATGTAGGGGAATTTTTCATAGATACCGTGGATGGAAGTTTGGTCTACCCTAATATTGCTCCATATTATATCCCTCTTCTACAAGAGGTATACCACCCCTACCTTTTTATTTTTACAGGTTATCATATTAACAATAAGGACCTTACTCCTGACCTGACCAGTTTTATTCTGCTTACGGGATTCCCTTTTATTTTTGGCGAAAAAATTGGAAGGATAAGAGTGGAAGATAGATTAATAAAGGGAAAAAGATTAGATTTTTTGAAGAATCTTCTTCGTTATAGTGACCTTTCATACAGATTCTCAGGAATAGGAGAATACCTAGGAGAGGGAAAAATCACAGGAGTAGGAAAAATAAAGAGTAAAATTTCCACTGTGGGAAGGATAGAGGTCCCGGAGGTAGTTTCCACCTTATGGAAATCTCCTGAAGGAGAAATTGGGGTGCTTATCTTAAACTTTACCCCGAAAAAGGAAAAGATCGCCTTATCTTTTCCTCCATCTTTAAAAATCTTAGAAAAAGGAAAAA
>CAZSGC010000144.1:1002-1662 GCA_964606225.1 uncultured bacterium
GGTAAAAAATGGAAATTAGCGTTTTTACTAATCTCCCCCAGGAGGGGAAGAAAATAATAAAAGAAATTCTCGGAGAAGTGAAGTTATTACCTTTAGAGAAATTCAAAGAGAAAAAAGGTGAAAAGATTTACATAATAGATCTCTCTTCATCTAACCTGCCCCTTACTTTATCTCTTCCACAGATTCAAAAAGATATTAGAGGAGATGGTTTTCTTCTTAGTAATCGTGGTAAGGAAAAGTTTATATTTGCTCGAAATATCCTTGGATGTCTTTTTGGACTTTGGGAATGGAGAAAAAACCCGGATAATTTTAAAGAGAAGATAGAAAATCCTGCTTTCCCTCTCCGGGAATATAAGCGAACTTTACCTGTAGACGATCTCTGGTGGATAGAAAGAAAAATAAATTGTATCTCCCTCCCTTCTTGGTTTATAACTGGAGCTGGATTTGTTTCTATCTATACCGGTATAAAGATGCTTCAGGAAAGAGGAAAGTTTAAAGGTAAATGGAAAGACCTATACCATACCTGGGTTATGGAGGGAGCGTTCCCCAAAGGATTTTTAGAACATTTAGAGGATTGGTATAAAGTATATTTGGAAAGAATGAAATTCTTAGCTCGTTTGGGAATGAAAATCATCCTCTCTCGCTATGAATTCGCCTTTC
>CAZSGC010000145.1:0-1562 GCA_964606225.1 uncultured bacterium
AAATTGTCCGGTGCCTACTCCGATTAAAGGATGTTTGGTAATCATCTTCCTTCCCATCTGAAGCCAAGCCCATCTCTCATCTCTCTTTATGGTCTTCCATGTTAATCCTTCCCTGAATTGAGAAAAATAGGGAGAAGTATTTATCAAGAAAATTCCTAACACTCCTAAGATAAGAGCGATACTTATCATCGCTCCCTTTCCGGGAAATTTTAGAGGGAGGAGGAAGGCCAGAATCATAGCCCCAAAACCTAAAAGAGCACCTCGGGAACCAGTGAAGAGAAGGTTAAGGATTAACAAAATTATAAGAGGGAGTAAGAAGAAAAAGTTAATTCTTCCTCTATAAGTCATTAACAACCCGAAGGTGATTCCCAACATACTTACCACAAATGCACCGTAAGAATTGGGGTCGGTAAAGGTAGTCATAATTCTCACCCAGGCAGCCTCCTCCTCAGGATGGAGCAGTTCTTTTCTTCCGGATATGAGGTAACCGTACCCACTTCCCGCAATAAGGTATGTTTTTCTCCCAAATATAGACTGAATAGATTTACCTGTCTTCCTCTCCCATATTCCAGCCAGACTCAAAATCATACTTATAACCAGTAGAGCAAGTACTAACCTGTGAAAGAACCGTTTGTGGGAAAGATTACTTATAATAAGAAAACATAGAAGAACATGAGCGAGAATATCTAAGAAAAAAAATACCCCTACTTTTAAATCTTCACAGGGAATCAGGGAAAAGAAGAAAGGTAGGGGGAGAAGAAAGAGATAAAGATTTATCCTGCTTTTAGGAAGGTCTCTCCAGAGAGAGACTTCGGAGAGAATAAGAATTCTGGCTATCCATATAAGAATAAGTAAAACCGTTAACAGTTTGGGTAGAGTAATAAGTCCTTCCGGCGTAAGATAAAGGAAAAAAGAAAGAGGATAGGTGAATACTCCTATGCGTAGGAAACCGCATCTTTCTTCTGACTCTCCAAGTATTCAAAGGTTCTTCTTCTAATCCACGGCACTCTCCTCTTTAACCAGAGGTAATATCCAAAAGTCCCTTTTAAACAGGTCTGAAAGAAGAGATAGGATAAGAAAGGAGGATTACCAGAGAAGCGGTTTATATCTAACCGGGGAATTTGAAAAGGAGAAAAGTTCCCTTTAGGAATAAAAGGAGAAATAGTGCAGGCTCCCCTATATCCTTTTCTCTTAACCATCTCTAAAATTTTCTCATTGAAATCTCCATAGGGATAGGCGAAAAACTCCACTCTTTCTTTCAATTTTTCTTCTAAAATATCCTTGGAGAGGGATATCTCCTCCCAGGCTTTCTTCTCCGAAATTAGGGTAAGGTGAGGATGGGTCAAAGTATGGGAACCAAAAGTAATACCTTTCTCCTTCATCTCCTCAATTTCCTCCCAGGAAAGCATCTCCAGAGATGGCAATCCCTCCTCCTTCCACCATCTCCATCTCTTCCCTATAAACTCTAAAACCAGAAAAATAGTGGCGGTAAATCCTAACTCTCTAAGCACAGGGAAAGCATGGGTATAGTTATTTCGATATCCATCATCAAAGGTCAAACA
>CAZSGC010000146.1:0-1547 GCA_964606225.1 uncultured bacterium
CTTTTACCCTGTATTTATTCCCCTTGGAGTAGTTATAACAATCTACCTTTTTTATCTCTTGCTCCCCAGAATGGGAAGGAGGAGTTGTTTTATATTCTTACCACTTGTCTTAAGTTCTGTCATTTCTCCTTTACCGAAAGTTTCTCTATATCCTCTGGGTAAAGGGTACCTATCCCTTTTTCCAGAAAAAGGGAAAAATTTCCTGTATATATCTGTGCGAAATTGGCGAAAGTGTTACGAGCCATACCTTTTGAAATACCTCTCCGGGAAAAGGATAGATTACATTTTCCTTTCCCAGGCTAACTGGGAGAATCTCCTGGTAGGAGAGATAGTCCGAAGAGGCTGGAAAGTGAAAGATGTTTTCCTTCCCCCAGGGGATTTACTACCTTATGTAAAGAATAGTATAAAAGTGAAACTTATACAGGAAGGTTATGCTCTTCCTGCTTGGAAATGCAGTGGGAGTTCCCTGTGGGTTTACCAGGAAATCCCGGGAGGAGAGGTAATTCTCTCTCCCACCAGAATAAAAATGGTAAGAGGAAAGACTGTTTATCCTGTTTCTCCTTACCGTTCTAAGAGAAAGGGGTATGGTTTGAACCTGGCACGGGAAGGACCGATGTTTTTAAGGGTGAAAAATGAGAAGGTTTATTTTACTATTTCTAAGTTTGTTTATTCTTTCTGAATTGCGAGGAGAAGGTATAAAAGTTTATCTTTCTCCGCAGAAGAACCTGGAAGATATTTTAATAAGGGAGATTGAAGGTGCTAAGAAAGAGATTACAGGTGCTCTTTACATAGTAAGGGGCAGGGTGGGGAAAGCACTGATAAAGGTCAAGCGCAGAAAGGTTAAGGTAAATATTTTAGTGGAGGAAGAAAACGCTTATTCTACTTTTAGTTTCTATCCAAGGTTGCAGAATGAAAATATTGCTATGATAGATAATAAGAAATCTCTCATGCACCATAAGTTCCTGGTAATGGATAGGGAAAAAGTCCTTACAGGCTCTTACAATCCGGGAGCATCTCCTTATCAGTTCAACGATTTGGTTTTGCTGGATTCTAAAGAACTTGCGAAAAATTATCTTCAGGAGTTTGCCCATTTAAAAAAAAGGAAGAAAAGAAAAGGTTATAATAATACGGTGTATGTTTCGGGAATAAAAGTGGAGAATTATTTCACGCCTGGGAAGGAAACTTTTTTCAGGATAAAGGAATTGCTGGAAGGAGCAAAAGAAAGCATATATTTTTCTCAATTCTCTTTTACTCATAAAGAATTGGCAAAATGTATTCTCAGGAAGAAAAATGAAGGTGTGAAGATTAAGGGAATAGTAGACTATTATGAAGGGAGGAATTCTACTCCTTATCAACTGATGAAGCTGACTGGACTTAAGGTGATAGAAGATAGAAACTATGTTTCTCGCTGGCACAGTAAATTTATCATTATTGATAGAAAAGTTGTAATTACTGGCTCACTGAATCTTACCTACTCTTCTTTTAAAAGAAACAGCGAGAATCTTCTGATTATCTATTCCCCTGGGATTGCACATAAGTATCTTAGG